>NZ_CP108041.1:3251542-3590389 GCF_036173065.1 Rhodococcus sp. NBC_00297 | reverse complement strand
CACCGCCGGCGTCGCGACGGCCATCGAGGTGGCCGGGCCCGAGCTCGGCGGCGTGCGCATCGACTCGGGCGATCTCGGTGTCCTGGCGCGGCAGGTCCGTCGGCAGCTCGACGACCTCGGCGCCACGCGCACCCGCATCGTCGTCTCGGGCGATCTGGACGAGTACGCCATCGCCTCGCTGCGGGCCGAGCCCGTGGACACCTACGGCGTCGGCACGTCCGTCGTCACGGGATCGGGCGCACCGACCGCCGGCATGGTCTACAAACTGGTCGAGGTCGACGGCATCCCCGTGGCCAAGCGCAGTTCGCACAAGGAGTCGCGCGGTGGACGCAAGCGCGCCGTCCGCCTGGCCCGCAGCACGGGCACCGTTGTCGAGGAGCTGGTGACGAAGGCCGGCGCGCCGTTGCCCGCGACCGATCCGTACACGGTGCGGGAGCTGTCCGTACCCATGGTGCGCGGCGGCGAGATCGTGCACACCGCCACGGTCGAGGACGCACGCACGCTGGTCGCGGAGGGCCTGCGATCACTGCCCTGGGAGGGACTCGGTCTGTCCCAGGGAGATCCGGCCGTGCCGACGGTATTCTCCTGACCGTGGCCACCGCACTCGTCGTCGTCGACGTCCAGAACGATTTCTGTGAGGGCGGCTCGCTGGCCGTCGAAGGCGGGGCGCGAGTCGCCGCCGCCGTCAGCACGCTCGTCGCCGGCGCGAGCTACGACGCCGTCGTCGCGACACGTGATCACCACGTCGACCCCGGCGCCCACTTCTCCGAGACCCCGGACTACGTCGACAGCTGGCCGCGGCACTGCGTCGTCGGCACACCCGGCTGCGACTTCCACCCCGATCTCGACCTCACCCCGATCGAGGCAGTCTTCTCGAAGGGCGAGTACGACGCGGCCTACTCCGGTTTCGAGGGTGCCGACGAGTCCGGCACAGGCCTCGCGGAGTGGCTCCGCGCTCGGAACATCGACGCCGTCCACGTCGTCGGCCTGGCCACCGATCACTGCGTCCGCGCCACGGCCCGCGACGCCGCGCGCGCCGGCTTCGAGACGACGGTGCTGCTGGACTACTGCGCCGCGGTGAGCCCCACGACGGTGCCGGCAGTTCTCGCCGAACTCGCCGACGAGGGTGTACACGCCGACCGCTGACCGAGAGCCCGACGCGTCGGCACACCGGCGTAACCTCGCACGGTGCCGCCGAAGTCGAAGTCCGAGTTACCCACCGTTCCGAGTCTGCTCAGCACCGCGGTGACGGCGCTCGGCGGCACCGAGCGCACGGCCCAGCTCACCATGGCCTCGGCCGTCGCGCACAGCATCGACACCGGCGAGCACCTCGCGGTGCAGGCGGGCACCGGCACCGGCAAGTCGCTCGCCTACCTGGTTCCGTCGCTGCGGCACGCCGTGACGTCGGGGAAGACCGTCGTCGTGTCCACGGCGACCATCGCGCTGCAGCGTCAGCTGGTCGACCGCGACCTGCCCCGTCTGTCGAAGGCTCTCACCACGGCCCTCGCGCACGAACCGACATTCGCGATCCTCAAAGGCCGCGGCAACTACCTGTGCCTCAACAAACTGCACGGCGCACCGTCCGACGCTCCGGAGGAGGAGCTGTTCGACGCCTTCGCCGTGTCGCGGCTCGGCCGTGAGGTCAAGCGCATCACCGAGTGGTCCTCGGACACCGAGACCGGTGACCGCGACGAGCTGAACCCGGGCGTGTCCGATCAGGCCTGGCGGCAGATGAGCGTGACCTCCCGCGAGTGTCTGGGGAAGTCGCGCTGCCCCTACGGCGAGGACTGCTTCGCCGAGCTCGCTCGGGTGGACGCGGCGCGCGCCGACGTCGTCGTCACCAATCACGCGATGCTCGCCATCGACGCCATCACCGGCATCTCGGTGCTGCCCGAACACGACGTCGTCGTGGTGGACGAGGCGCACGAGCTCGTGGACCGGGTGACGTCCGCGGCGACGGCGGAGATGTCCGCGACCGCGGTCGGCGCCGCCATGCGGCGCTGCGGGAAGCTCGTGGAGGACGAGATCCTCGACCGACTGGCCGGCGCCGCAGAGGGTTTCGCCGCGTTGCTCGACGAACTCGAGGGCGGACGCTGGGAGGAGTTACCCCCCGGCGCGTCCCAGACGATCGCGAGCGTCCGCGACGCCGCGTGGGCCGTGCGCACGGCCATCGGGCCGGCCAAGCAGGGCGGCGCCGCCGCGGACCCCGACGCGGCGGCCGCGCGGACCGCGGCTCTCGCCGCCATCGACGACGTGCACGACACCGCGGTGCGCATTCTCGAGACGTACGAGGAGAGCGATCCCGCGAAGCGGCGGGACGTGGTGTGGTTGGCCGTCGACGAGTTCCGCGGCGTCGTGAAGCGGGTGGTCCGGGTGGCACCGCTGTCCGTCGGCGGACTGCTCCGGACCCGGCTGTTCGCGGAGTCGACCGTGGTCCTCACCTCCGCGACGCTCACCGTGGGCGGCTCGTTCGACGGTCTCGCCGTCAACTGGGGTCTGCCGGCCGCCAATCCCACCCGCGTCGACGCGGCCCTCGCGACCGGCACCGAGGCACCGTCCGACGCGGACACGTTCCGGTGGAACTCGCTCGACGTCGGATCGCCGTTCGACCACGGCAGGGCCGGCATCCTCTACATCGCCAAGCACCTCACCGCACCGGGGCGCGACGGTACGTCGCCGAGTCAGCTCGACGAGATAGCGGGGCTCGTGCGCGCCGCGGGTGGCCGCACTCTGGGCCTGTTCTCGTCGATGCGGGCGGCGAAGGCCGCGGCGGCCGAGATGCGCGAACGGCTGGACACCCCCGTGCTGTGCCAGGGCGACGACGCCACCGGCGCCCTGGTCGAGCGCTTCGCGCAGGACGAGGCCACGTCACTGTTCGGCACGCTCTCCCTGTGGCAGGGCGTCGACGTCCCCGGTCGGTCACTGACCCTCGTGATCGTCGACCGCATCCCGTTCCCGCGACCCGACGATCCGCTGCTGGTGGCGCGGCAGCGCGCCGTCGAGTCGCGCGGAGGCAACGGGTTCCTCGCCGTCGCCGCGAACCACGCGGCGCTACTGCTGGCCCAGGGTGTCGGCCGACTGCTCCGCAGCGTCGACGACAAGGGCGTCGTCGCCGTGCTCGACTCCCGACTGGCCACGGCGCGATACGGCGGCTACCTCCGGGCGTCGCTCCCACCGTTCTGGGAGACGACGGACCCGGAGATCGTGCGCAAGGCGCTGACGCGCCTCACCGCCACCCAGACCTGAACCTGGACCCGCAGGGACCTACATCGGGGACGGACCCGCCACCCGACCGAGCTCGGCGTCTCCCGCGAGCAGCGGATGGTGCGGCAGGACCCGCACCGTGTATCCGACCGACCCGGAGAGCGGCAGCGTCGTGTCGGCGAGGAACCGCTCGCCGCCCGCGGCCGATCCCTGGTGCAGCATCGGGACCGTCACGACGTCGCCGAGCTGCTCGTCCTGATCGACGTGGCCGAACACGGCCTGCACGGACACGTCCGACGGGCCGAGTCCGCCGAGCCCCACCGTCGCGGACAGGGTGAGTGTCGAACCCAGCACCGGGGTGTCCGGCAGCCCGTCCGCCTCGACGTCGGTCACCGTGACCGCGGGCCACGCCGCATCGACGCGGCGCCGATAGTCGGCCATGGCCTTCGCACCGGCGTAGTCGTCGGAGATCGCCGCCGCACCCGCCCGGGTGGCGGGACCGTAGTACTGCTGCGTGTAGTCGCGAACCATCCTGGACGCCAACACCTTCGGGCCCGTGACCGTGAGGGTGTGCCGCACCATCTCGACCCAGCGCGCCGGCAACCCGTCGTCGCCCCGGTCGTAGAACTTGGGGAGCACCGACTTCTCGAGCAACTCGTACAGCGCCGCGGCCTCGAGATCGTCGCGGCGGTTCTCGTCGACGACGCCGTCGGCGGTGGGGATGGCCCAGCCGTTCTCCCCGTCGTACATCTCGTCCCACCATCCGTCCCGGATGGAGAGGTTCAGTCCACCGTTGAGAGCGGACTTCATGCCCGAGGTGCCGCACGCCTCGAGCGGCCGCAACGGGTTGTTGAGCCAGACGTCGCATCCCCAGTAGAGGTAGCGGGCCATCGACATGTCGTAGTCGGGCAGGAAGACGATGCGGTGCCGAACGTCGTGCTGATCGGCGAATCGCACGATCTGCTGGATCAGCGCCTTGCCACCGTCGTCCGCGGGGTGCGACTTGCCGGCCACCACCAGCTGTACCGGGCGGACCGGATCGAGCAGCATGGCGCGCAGGCGCTCAGGTTGCCGCAGCATCAACGTCAGTCGCTTGTAGGTGGGGACACGGCGCGCGAATCCGACCGTGAGCACCGACGGGTCGAACACGTCGTCCGTCCACGCGAGTTCGGCGTCGGTGGACCCGCGCTCGAGGGCCGAGTGGCGCACGCGGCGGCGCACTTCCGCGACCAGATCGGACCGCAGCGCCGAACGCGTCTCCCACAGGTCCGATGCGGAGACCTCGGCCAGCTGCTCCCAGCCCTGCGCCTCCTCCATCGTGCGGGTTCCCACCGTGCGCGCCGCGAGGTCGAGCCACCGCTGCGACGCCCACGTCGGTGCGTGCACGCCGTTGGTGACCGAGCCGATGGGGACGTCGGACGCGTCGAATCCGGGCCAGAGTTCGTCGAACATGCCGCGACTGACGATGCCGTGGAGCTTGGAGACTCCGTTCGCGCGCTGCGCCGACCGCAGCCCCATGTGGGCCATGTTGAACACCGCGGGGTCGCTCTCGCGGCCGAGTTCGAGGATGCGTTCCATCTCGATGCCGGGCAGCAGCGACGACTCCGCCGTGCCGTCTCCGAAGTAGAGGCGCACCAGATCCGCGGGGAAGCGGTCGATACCGGCGGGCACGGGAGTGTGCGTCGTGAAGACGGTGGACGCTCGCACCGCGGCGAGCGCGGAATCGAAGTCCAGCCCGCCCGCGTGCAGTTCACGGATGCGCTCGAGACCGAGGAAGCCGGCGTGGCCCTCGTTCATGTGGAAGACGCTGGGCGCGGGAAGCGAGTGGTACTCGGTGTAGGCGCGCACGGCGCGGACGCCGCCGACCCCGGCCAGGATCTCCTGCTTCACCCGGTGGTCCTGATCGCCGCCGTAGAGGCGATCGGTCACGCCGCGCAGCTCGGGATCGTTGTCGGCGATGTCGGAGTCCAGCAGCAGCAGCGGGATGCGTCCGACCTGGGCGATCCAGATACGCGCGCGCAGCACGCGGTCGCCCGGCATCGCGACGTGGACGAGCACCGGGGAATCGGACTCGTCGGTGAGCAGTCGCAGCGGCAGACCCTGCGGGTCGAGGGACGGATACCGCTCGGCCTGCCAGCCGTCGGCCGTCAGCGACTGGCGGAAGTACCCGGAGCGGTACAGCAGGCCCACGCCGATGAGGGGCAACCCCAGATCGGACGCGGCCTTGAGGTGATCGCCGGCGAGGATGCCGAGACCACCGGAGTAGTTGGGCAGCACCTCGGAGACGCCGAACTCCATCGAGAAGTACGCGATGCCCACCGGCAGATCCGCACCGGAGTCGACCTGCTGCTGGAACCATCGGGGTTGCGCCAGGTAGAGGTGCAGATCGGCGACGAGATCATCCACGCGCTGGACGAACGCGTCGTCGTTCGCCAGGTCCTCGAGGCGGGACGAGCGCACCTCGCCGAGGATGCGCACCGGATCGCGGTCACCACTGACCCACAGGTCCGGATCGATGCTCTCGAACAGCTCCAGGGTCGGCGGATGCCACGACCATCGCAGGTTGACGGACAGTTCGGCGAGTCCGGAGAGTCGGGCCGGGAGCTGCGCGCGGACGGTGAATCTGCGGAGTGCTTTCACGATTCCGAAGACTACTGCGGGCGACCGCCGCGCACCGTGGTTCCGCGTTTGCCGAGGAGCCGTTCGGGTACTTCTCCCGGTGGCGTCCGAGACTGCCGCGTGCCTCGTCCGCAGGTCGCGTCGGTGCTCTCGGTCGGTTTCGAGAAAGACCGGGGCATCTCGTCTACGGTTGACTTCGAGCTCAGCCCGACAACCCGACATCGACAGAACTGCGACAACCAGCAGAAAAGGGGCTTCGGTGACAGGCCGTATCGGCATCGACGACGTACTACCCAACACATCGTCCGGTAAGTATCCCGCCAAGGCCGTTGTGGGAGAGACATTCCCGATCACGGCCGCGGTGTGGCGCGAGGGGCACGACGCCGTCAACGCGACGTTGGCGGTTCGCGGGCCCGGCCAGGGCAAGTCGGTCCACATCCCGATGGTCCCCGGCGAGCAGCCGGACATCTTCCACGGTGTGTTCACTCCCGACGCCGAAGGCTTCTGGATCGCCCGCATCGAGGGCTGGGGTGATCCGATCGCCACCTGGATGCATGCGGTCGAGGCGAAACTCGGCGTGGGCCAGGGGCCGGCCGAACTGGCCAACGATCTCGAGACCGGCGCACGCCTGTTCGAACGCGCCGCCAAGAACGTCGGTCGCTCGGAGAAGCCACTGCTCGAGAACGTCGTGACGGCGCTGCGGAGCGACGCACCGCTGCCGTCGCGCGTCGCACCGGCGTTCACGCCCGAGGTGCGCGAGATCCTGCACGAGACGCCGCTGCGCGAGCTGGTGACGCGCGGCGAGGCGATCAACGTCTGGGTCGACCGCCGCGAGGCACTCGTCGGCTCGTGGTACGAGCTCTTCCCCCGCTCCACGGGCGGCTGGAACGAGGACGGCACTCCTCGCCACGGCACGTTCGAGACCACCATCGGCGCGCTCCCCCGCGTGGCGGCCATGGGCTTCGACGTCGTCTACTTCCCGCCGATCCATCCGATCGGCAAGGTGAATCGCAAGGGCCGCAACAACACTCTGACTCCGGGACCCACCGACGTGGGCTCGCCGTGGGCCATCGGCTCGTCCGAGGGCGGCCACGACGCGGTGCATCCCGAGCTGGGGACGGTCAAGGAGTTCCGCGCACTCGTCACGGCCGCGCGCAAGCTCGGCCTCGAGATCGCCCTGGACCTCGCCCTGCAGTGCGCCCCGGACCACCCCTGGGCCGCCGCACATCCCGACTGGTTCACCGTGCTCCCCGACGGCACCATCGCCTACGCGGAGAACCCGCCCAAGAAGTACCAGGACATCTACCCGGTCAACTTCGACAACGATCGCAAGGGCATCTACGCGGAGGTGCTGCGCGTCGTCAAGTTCTGGATCAGCCAGGGAGTCAAGATCTTCCGGGTCGACAATCCGCACACCAAGCCACCGGACTTCTGGGAGTGGCTCATCGCCGAGGTCAAGAAGACGCACCCCGACGTGCTCTTCCTCGCCGAGGCGTTCACGCGTCCCGCGCGGCTCTACGGTCTCGCGCGACGCGGTTTCACGCAGTCCTACACGTACTTCACGTGGCGCACGGCCAAGTGGGAGCTCACGGAGTTCGGACAGGAGATCGCCGCCAAGGCCGATCTGGGTCGACCCAACCTGTTCGTCAACACGCCGGACATCCTCCACGAGAGCCTGCAGAAGGGCGGCCCCGGCATGTTCGCGCTGCGTGCCGCTCTCGCCGCCACCCTGTCCCCCACGTGGGGCGTGTACTCGGGATACGAACTCTACGAACACGTTCCGGTGCGCGAGGGCAGCGAGGAGTACCTCGACACAGAGAAATTCGAGTTGCGCCCCCGCGACTTCGAGGGCGCACGGGCTCGCGGCGAATCGCTCGAGCCGTGGTTGACCATGCTCAACGCCGTCCGCAAGGCGCACCCGGCGTTGCAGCAGTTGCGCAACATCCACTTCCACCACGTCGACAACGACGCGATCATCGCCTACTCGAAGTTCGACGCGGTGACCGGTGACGCGGTGCTGGTCGTGATCAACCTGAACCCGTTCGGCGCCGAGGAAGGCACCGTCTGGCTCGACATGCCGCAGATCGGCCGCGACTGGCAGGAGCACCTGACGGTCACCGACGAGGTGAGCGGTCAGCAGTTCCAGTGGGGCCAGGCCAACTACGTCAAGCTCGAGCCGTGGCGGTCGGTCGCCCACATCCTGGCGCTGCCGCCCGTCCCGTTCCCCGCCCGCACCGAACTCGCCTTCCGGAAGGAGATCTCATGACGGAACGCACCACCCCCGGCGCGAGCACGGACACCCTCGCCGCTCCCGGTGATCACGACCTCTCGCTGCTCGCCCGCGGGCAGCACCACGACCCCCACTCCGTTCTCGGCGCGCACCCCATGCCGGGCGGCACCGCCATCCGGGCATTGCGTCCCAACGCTCTCAGCGTCACCGCGGTCATCGGTGGGAAGGACCACGAGCTCACGCACGTCGCCCACGGCGTCTTCTCGGCCCTGGTGCCGGTGGAGGACCTCGCGGACTACCGGCTCCGCGTCGAGTACCCGGGCGGTCACCAGGTGACCGTCGCCGACGGCTACCGCTTCCTGCCGACCCTCGGCGAGCTCGATCTCCATCTCTTCGGAGAGGGGCGCCACGAACGACTCTGGGACATCCTCGGAGCGCATCTGCAGAGCTACACCACGCCCGACGGACCTGTGAACGGCACCTCGTTCGCGGTGTGGGCCCCGGGCGCCGTCGGCGTCACCGTCGTCGGCGAGTTCGACGGCTGGGGCGGACAGACCTGGCCGATGCGCGTGCTCGGCACCACCGGTGTGTGGGAGCTGTTCGTCCCCGACATCGGCGCCGGCACGCTGTACAAGTTCCGGGTGCACGGCAAGGACGGCTCGGTGAAGGACAAGGCCGACCCGATGGCCTTCGCCACCGAGGTCCCGCCGTCGACGGCGTCGGTCGTGAACCAGTCGTCGTACGAGTGGTCGGACGGTGACTGGATCACCGCCCGCGCCGAGCTGGAACCGCACCGGGCGCCGATGAGCGTGTACGAGGTGCATCTCGCCTCCTGGCGCCCCGGACTGAACTATCGCGAACTGGCGGAACAGCTCTCGGCTCACGTACGCGAGACCGGCTTCACCCACGTCGAGCTGCTGCCCGTCGCCGAACACCCCTTCGGTGGATCGTGGGGATACCAGGTCACCTCGTACTACGCACCGACGTCGCGCTTCGGCTCCCCCGACGACTTCCGCGCCTTCGTCGACCTCCTGCACCGTGACGGCATCGGTGTCATCGTCGACTGGGTCCCGGCGCACTTCCCCAAGGACGACTGGGCCCTCGCGCGGTTCGACGGCTCCCCGCTCTACGAGCACGGCGACCCGCAGCGAGGCGAGCAGTTGGACTGGGGCACCTACGTCTTCGACTTCGGTCGTACCGAGGTGCGCAACTTCCTCGTCGCCAACGCGCTGTACTGGATCGAGGAGTTCCACATCGACGGGCTCCGCGTCGACGCGGTCGCGTCGATGCTCTACCTGGACTACTCGCGCCCCGAGGGTGGGTGGAGCCCCAACATCTACGGCGGTCGCGAGAATCTCGAGGCCGTGGCGTTCCTGCAGGAGATGAACGCGACCGTGCACAAGCTGCACCGCGGCGTCGTCACCGTGGCCGAGGAGTCGACCTCGTGGCCCGGCGTCACGCGTCCCACCAGCGTGGGCGGCCTCGGCTTCTCCATGAAGTGGAACATGGGCTGGATGCACGACACGCTCGGGTACATCGGGCGCGATCCGATCCACCGCGCGTACCACCACCACGAGGTCACGTTCTCCCTGGTCTACGCCTGGAGCGAGAACTTCGTGCTGCCCATCAGCCACGACGAGGTCGTGCACGGGAAGGGCACGCTCTGGTCCCGCATGCCGGGTGACGACTGGGCGAAGGCCGCGGGTCTGCGCGGCATGCTCGCCTACATGTGGGCGCATCCCGGCAAGCAACTGCTGTTCATGGGCCAGGAGTTCGGCCAGACCGCCGAGTGGTCCGACGAGCGCGGTCTCGACTGGTGGGAGATCGGCGAGGAGGGAAGCGGCTCGCTGCACCGCGGTGTGCAGCAACTGGTCGGCGACCTCAACCGCACCTACGTCGCAGGCCCGGAGTTCTGGACACAGGACGGCTCGCCCAGTGGCTTCTCGTGGATCGACGCCAACGACACCGCGAACAACGTGCTGAGCTTCCTGCGCTTCGGCGACGACGGCTCCGTCACGGCCTGCCTGTTCAACTTCTCCGGTTCCCCGCACGGCGACTATCGTGTTGGATTACCCGAGCCGGGCCGATGGGTCGAGATCCTCAACACCGACGCGGAGGTCTACGGCGGTTCGGGAGTGGGCAACCTCGGTGAGGTCACCGCGACCGAGCACTCGTGGCACGGTCGTCCGGCATCCGCTCGGGTCGCCCTTCCGCCCTACGGAGCGATCTGGCTCAGACTGGAGAGATGATGCGCGGGGCTCGCGTCCGGTTCGGCTGGTCCGCGAGCCTCCTCGCACTCGCCGTCACCACTGCGCTCACCTCGTGTGGCGCGGTGGTGACGGGCTCCCCCGTCTCCATCTACGACGACCCCTTCACCGTCGCCGGTCTCCCCGTCACGGACGGCCCGTCCGGCCCCAGACCCGGTGTCTCCCATGCCCAGCTCGACGTCGACGGCGCAGCCGGAACGGACGTCGACCTGCTCGCGACGGATGCCGTGGACGACATCCAGAAGTTCTGGCGCACCACGTACTCGACGCTGTTCCGCGGATCCTTCCAGCCCGTCCGGTCGCTGGTGTCCTGGGACGCCACCGCCGACGCCGGCGAGGGTCCGCTCTTCTGCAGCGAACCGACGGACGGACTCGCCAACGCCGGATACTGCTCACTCGACGACAGCATCGGCTGGGACCGTGGTCTGCTCATGCCGGCCATGATCGACGCCTTCGGACCCATGTCGGTGGTCATGGTGCTCGCCCACGAGTACGGCCACGCCGTGCAGACGCAGTCCGGCCTCGTCGGGGACGACGACCCGACCATCGTCGCCGAGCAACAGGCAGACTGCTTCGCGGGCGCCTTCATGCGCCATGTCGCCGAGGGCGACTCGACCCACTTCACGCTCAACACCTCGGACGGGTTGAACGACGTCCTCGCGGCCACCGTGGCCGTCCGCGACGTCGACCCCGGTGATCCCGACTCGGTGCACGGCTCCGCGTTCGAACGGGTCACCGCCGCCCAGATCGGCTTCACCGACGGCGCCGGGGCCTGCACGCGCATCGACGAGAAGGAGGTCGAGTCGCGGCGCTCGACCCTTCCCCAACAGTTCGACAGCCCTCTCGACACCGGCGAGCTCCCCGTCACGCAGGACTCGCTCGAGCAGTTCGCCGCGACGTTCGAACAGGTGATGCCCACCACGGATCCCCCGACGGTCGACTACTCCGGCGCCGACACCGGGTGCGCGGACGCGCTCACCACCGAACCGGTCTCCTACTGCCCCTCCACCAACACGATCGGTATCTCGGTCGACGCGCTGGCCGATCGCGGACGTCCCACCGAGGTGAGCGAGGACGACATCGTGCCGCTCGACGTCACCGGTGACTACGGCGCCTATGTCCTCTTCGTCTCCCGGTACGTGCTGGCCGTGCAGAACGAGGCCGGCCAGGGCCTGACGGACGCCCGAGCCGCGCTCCGGTCGGCGTGCCTGTCGGGAGTGGTCACCGCAGCACTGAGTCCCTCCGACACGGACGCGGCGCAGAGGTCGACGGTGACACTGTCACCGGGCGACCTCGACGAGGCGGTGTCGGGTCTGTTGTCGGACGG
Source organism: Rhodococcus sp. NBC_00297 (assembly GCF_036173065.1). NCBI lineage: Bacteria > Bacillati > Actinomycetota > Actinomycetes > Mycobacteriales > Nocardiaceae > Rhodococcus > Rhodococcus sp. NBC_00297. The sequence goes on along the minus strand of NZ_CP108041.1, from coordinate 3,578,742 downwards.
GCTCGCCGCGAGCGACGTGGACGGTCGCACGGTCCCCAGCGGCTTCGCGCGCGTCGACGCGTTCCGCTGGGGCGTGCTGGGTGGCCGGGAGGCGTGCGACGGCCGCTACTCCTAGTAGAGGGCGGACGCCAGCTTGCGTCGAGCGGTGACCACCAGCGGATCCGCCGGGTCGAAGAGCTCGAACAACTCCAGCAACCGGGCGCGAGCACGGGCGCGATCGTCCTCACGCGTGCGCCGGACCAGCTCCACGACACGAGCGAACGAGTCCTCGGTCAGCTGCTGATACAGCAACGCGTCGGCCGCCTGGAGACCGAGATCGACGTCGTCCGGCGCCGCGTCGGCCTGCTCGACGATGTCGTCCGGCAGCCCCTGGACGCGTGCCAGGAATCGGACCTGACGCACGCCGTTCAATGCCTGCTTGTTGGCCGGCTCGGCGTCGACGATCTCCTGGAAGGCCGCCTCGGCACCCGCGAGGTCACCCTCGGCGAGCGCGGCCTCGGCTGCGTCGAAGCGCGGGTCCTCGGGCTCGGGGGCCGGTTCGTCGGCGTTCGGGACACCGGTCAGCTTCCCCTCGACGGCGCGGGCGATGGCCGCCAACCACTCACGCAGGCTCTCCTCGGGCTGCAGGCCCTGCAGATCCGCGAGGGGCTGGCCTGCTGCGACGGCGACCAGCGTGGGAACGGCCTGCACGCCGAAGGCCTGCGCGATGCGCGGATTGACGTCGACGTCGACGTTGGCGAGCACCCAGGCGCCGTCACCCTCGACCGCGAGGGCCTCGAGGGACTGCGTCAGCTGCAGCGACTGCGGGGAGCGCGGCGACAGCAGATTGACGATCACGGGGACCTGGCTCGAGCGCACCAACACCTCGGCCTCGAAGTCCACCTCCGTCACCGTGACGGAGACCGCGAGACCGTTGGCGGCGGTGGGAGACGGCGGCGCGGACGCGGCCTGCGCCTTGGCCTTGAGCGCCGAGAGGTCGACCGCGCCGGACATGGCGGCGGCTGCCGCGGCCGACGGACGTACTGGTGGGCGAGATCCGGGTCGAGTCACGAGTTTATTTTGTCACTCCGCCGCGGCCCGCGGCGATGCGGCTCCGGCCGATCGAACCAGACGTCCGGTCCTCGACGCCCACACCTCGAAGACGATGGTGCCGAAGGGCGGGATGCTCGCGAGGAGTGCGAGCGCCGTGACGCCCTTGCTCCACCGCAACGCGAGGGCGGTCAGCACGGTGATCACGAGGTACAGGACGAAGACCGCGCCGTGCAGCATGCCCGGGATCCGGACACCACTGTCGATGTTGGGGTCGGGAACGTACTTGACGGCCATGCCGATGAGCAGCGCGACCCAGGTGACGGCTTCCGCGACCGCCACGACGCGGAACCACCGCACGATCGGCGGCTGCGAGACCGTGGAGGACGCGGCAGGTGCGGTGCTGGACAGCTGGTTGTCGGCCATGTGTCCATTCTGCCGCAGTCGGTGAACGGTCCTCGACCATCGGCGGCGTCGCCTTGGCCACACAGAGTTGGCGGTCGTCCAGAGATGCCGACGATCGATTGTGACCCAGACCACGCCCGAACTGCCGGGAAAAAGGTCTAACGTCAAAGTATGACGACCATCGACGAGCACACGACGGCGACCGCGGACGCGGTGACGGCAGGCCTCGTGACGGCCATCGACCACGTGGGGATCGCAGTGGCCGACCTCGACGTCGCCCTCGAGTTCTACCGGGACCACTTCGGGATGACGGTGACCCACCGCGAGGTCAACGAGAGCCAGGGTGTCGTCGAGGCGATGATCTCCGTTCCCGGTGCCGCCGACGGCGCCGCGCAGATCCAGCTCCTCGCTCCCCTCGACGAGACGTCGACCATCGCCAAGTTCCTCGACCGGAACGGTCCCGGCCTGCAGCAGCTCGCCTTCCGCGTCCGCGACGTCGAGGAGACCGCAGCGTTCCTCCGCGAGCGTGGTGCCCGGTTGCTGTACGACGCTCCCCGCCGCGGTACCGCCGATTCCCGGATCAATTTCGTGCACCCCAAGGATGCCGGCGGCGTCCTCGTCGAACTGGTCGAGCCCGCCGCGAGCTGACCCCTCCCCGGAACCCGTCGTGATCAGCACCCGACGGCCGAAACGGGGCGCGTGACGGTAGGTTGTCCGCATGGCACCAGAGAACGTCAGCGGTAGCAGCTCCCTGCCCTTCAGCGTGGTCCGCAAGGGGTACGACAAGGACGAGGTCCAGCGGTACTTCGAGCGGTTCGATGCCGAGCTCCGCGTCATCGCGACCGATCGCGACGCTGCGGCCGCGCAGGCCCGCGATCTCGCGGTCCAGCTCGAGGACGCCCGCGACGAGATCGACGATCTCCGTAAGGACATCGATCGGCTGTCGGTCCCCCCGACCACCGCCGAGGGTATGAGCGATCGCATCTCTCGCATGCTGCGACTCGCCTCGGACGAGGCGTCCGAGGTGCGCGCCAAGGCCGAGGCCGACGCTGCCGAACTCGTGTCCGTGGCCGAGCAGGACGCCACCCGCATGCGCGGCGAGTACGAGGGCCTGGTCGCCGAGCTCAAGGACCGACGGTCCGCACTCGAGACCGAGCACGAGCAGACCATGGCCGAGGCACGCACAGCCGCCGCCCGCATCGTCGAGGAGGCGCAGGCCGAGCGTGATCGCCTCGCCGCCGAGGCCGAGAAGAAGCGCGGCGCGGTGCAGGAGGACTTCGAGATCACGATGGCCGATCGCCGCACCAAGGTGATGAACGCCGTCGACGAGCTCGAAGCCGACTCCAAGGCCGAGGCGGATCGTCGGCTCGCCGATGCCACCGCCGAGGCGAAGCGTCGCCTCCAGGCCGCCACCGAGCAGTCGGAGCGCCGCATCGCTCACGCCAAGGAGCTCGCCGAGGAACTGCGAGTCCTGCGTGGCCGGGTGCTCGCTCAGCTGCTCGGCATCCGCGGCCAACTCGATTCCGTGCCGGCCATGCTCGCCTCGGTCAACCGGGAGAGCGAACTGCTCGACGCACCGTTGGCGCCGGACGATCTCGAGATCGACGAGTCACTCCTCGACGAGGCACCGGCCGAGACGTCGACCGAGCGCTCCTCGAACGGCCAGTCGAGCTCGACCCAGTCCTGAGAGTCAGGACCACCTGCGGGTGAGCCCGCGCGTACCGCGGCCGGACCAGCATCCGGTGTGCCAGTGCCGCCTGTCGTCGGGTCCGCCGAGTTTCTCGGCGGGCCAGACGACCACGTGCGCCACACCGGGCATGATCTCGTGGTCGCAGCCGGGGCACCGGTAGGTCTTGGTCGCACGAGCGCCGGGAATCGGGCGCACGACGTACTCCTCGTCGCCGTCGAAGGACGGGCCGCGCTCCACTCGCGCCGTGGCGTCACCGAACGTCGGCGCGGGTCGCCCCGGTCGGCCCGACCGGCCGGCTCGTTGGTTGTTGCGTCTCGGCACTCGACCGATGGTAGGCGACCGCGTCAGAAGAGCGTGAACGCGGACGATTCGATTCCGCGGAGCGAGTCGTAGTCCAGTGTGAGGCAACGAATCCCGCGATCCTCCGCGAGCGTCTTCGCCTGCGGCTTGATCTGCTGGGCCGCGAACACACCCCGCACCGGAGCCAGCAGTGGATCACGGTTCAGGAGTTCGAGATAGCGAGTCAGCTGCTCGACACCGTCGATGTCTCCTCGACGCTTGATCTCCACCGCGACCGTCGCACCGTCCTCGGCGCGGCACAGAAGGTCCACGGGTCCGATCGCCGTCGGGTACTCCCGGCGTACCAGGGTGTACCCGTCACCGAGCGTGTGCACGTGCTCGGCGAGCAGTTCCTGCAGATGGGACTCGACGCCGTCCTTGGTCAGACCCGGATCGACACCCAGCTCGTGGCTGCTGTCGAGTTCGATGTCCTCGATCGTGATGCGCAGTTCCTCGCCGGCCTTGTTGGTCACGACCCACAGCTGTCGGTCCGCGGGCACGACGTCGCCGTCGGAAGGGAGAGCCTCTGCAGGGTTCTCGACCAGCCAGCACGGCGGCGTCATCCAGTTGAGCGGCTTGTACGCCCGATCGTCCGCGTGGACGCTCACCGATCCGTCGGACTTGACGAGCAGCAGACGCTTCGCCCACGGCAGATGGGCCGTCAACCGGCCGACGTAATCGACCTGACACCGAGCAATGACCAGACGCACCGGGCCACCCTATCGACCGTGTGGGCCGCCGTCAGGCAGGGGTCGCGAGCTGCGTCTCCTCCGACCGCCCCCGCAACGTCACGCTCTTGCCGAACGACCACTCGTCACTCGACTGATTGTGGGCGTGCTCCACTGTGCGTGCCGACGCCACCAGACGCCCGTCCGCAGACTTGGCGAGCTCGGACAACCGGGCCGCCTCGTTCACCGGATCACCGATGACCGTGTACTCGAATCGTTGCTTGGCACCGATGTTGCCCGCGACGGCTCGCCCGGACGCGATACCGATGGCTGCCTGGCAGTCCGGGACCTCGTTCTCGAGTCGCCGCATGATGGCGCGAGCCGCACTGAGGGCCTCCCCGCAGTGATCGTCGAGATCGCCGGGAGCACCGAAGATGGCCAGCGCCGCATCGCCCTCGAACTTGTTGACGAAACCGTGATGCTTGTCCACCTCGTCGACCACCACGTCGAAGAAGCGGTTCAACAGATCCACCACCTGCGCCGGGGGCTGGGAGGCAGCCAGCTCCGTGGATCCGATCAGGTCGATGAAGAAGACGGCGATGTCGCGCTCCTCGCCGCCGAGCTCGGGATTGCTCTTCAGCGCGGCCTCGGCGACCTCCATGCCGACGTGGCGACCGAACAGGTCCCGGATCTTGTCCCGCTCGGCGAGGCCCTCGGCCATGCGGTTGAAGCCGCTCTGCAGTTCGCCGAGCTCGGTGCCGTCGTAGACGGACACCCGTGCGTCGAGGTTGCCGCGTTCGATCTCGACCATCGCCGAGCGCACGTTGTCGATGGGCGCCGTCGTAGCCAGACCGCCGAGCAGCGTCAGCGCGAAGCCGAACAGGAACGTGATGCCGCCGAGCGCGAGGATGGCGACCGCGAACTGGTCGGCAGTGGTGTCATCGCGGATGAACGAGGCGATGGCGATGACCATGAGTCCCGCCACTGGGACGCCGGTACCCAGGAGCCACGAGAGGATGGAGCGCCCCATCACCCCGGCGATACGGATACGGCGGAGATCGCCGGCCTCGAGAGCACGCGCCGCCGCCGGGCGCAGAGCGAACTCCGTCAGCAGGTAGCTGAACGCGCAGACGGTCGCACCACCGAACGCGATGGTGAACGCGACCTTGGGGATGGAGTTGGGATCGATGATGCCGTCGGCCGTCGTGACGATGACGAGCCCGCCGATCCAGAGGCCGATCTGCAACCGGGTGAGCCGCCACGGCATCGCCAGCGTGCGCTTCTGTTCCTTGCGGGTGGGCACGCGGTCCTCGATGGCCCAGCGCAGTCCCTTGACGGTGCGCTTGGTTCCCCACCCCACTCCGATGAGGAACGCGACCACGAGGTAGCACGGGATGAGGATGAAGTTCACCCACCAGTACTCACGGGGCGTGACGACGTCCGGCCCCGGCACGACCACGCTGATGAGTGCACCCACGATCACGGCGCCGATCGCGTTGGCGCCCAGCAGGAAGACGGTGAGCAGAATCTGCACCCGGATACGCCGGCGACGCGGTGATTCCTCGGTGTGCCCGAGCAGCGGGGAGCCCAGAGGCGATATCGAGCGTCGTGGTTTCTGCGGCATGGTGGATACGAGACTATCCCGGCGCGCGTAGGACGGGACTCTGCTTGATCGGACTGTGTCCGGACACCGATACCCGGTGAATGCAGAAAGCCCCCCGACCGGTGGTCGGGGGGCTTTCTGGGAAGGGTTGTTCGGCGGTGTCCTACTCTCCCACACCCTGTCGGGTGCAGTACCATCGGCGCTGGAGGGCTTAGCTTCCGGGTTCGGAATGGGTCCGGGCGTTTCCCCTCCGCTATGGCCACCGAAACTCTGTGAAACAACAGAGCACGAGGCACACACGTTCCCTGTCACCGGTGCTGCTGGTGATGGATCGGTGGTGCGGGTTTCAGTTATCTGCTGACCAACTCGTGTGTTGTCTCAGATACTGCACAGTGGACGCGTAGCTTCTTTGTGGTAAGTCCTCGGCCTATTAGTACCAGTCACCTGCACCCATTGCTGGGCTTCCAGTTCTGGCCTATCAACCCGGTGGTCTGCCGGGGGCCTTACCCCCTCGAGGGGGTGAGAAACCTCATCTTGGAACAGGCTTCCCGCTTAGATGCTTTCAGCGGTTATCCCTTCCGAACGTAGCTAACCAGCGGTGCTCCTGGTGGAACAACTGGCACACCAGAGGTTCGTCCGTCCCGGTCCTCTCGTACTAGGGACAGCCTTCCTCAAGTTTCTGACGCGCGCGGCGGATAGAGACCGAACTGTCTCACGACGTTCTAAACCCAGCTCGCGTGCCGCTTTAATGGGCGAACAGCCCAACCCTTGGGACCTACTCCAGCCCCAGGATGCGACGAGCCGACATCGAGGTGCCAAACCATCCCGTCGATATGGACTCTTGGGGAAGATCAGCCTGTTATCCCCGGGGTACCTTTTATCCGTTGAGCGACACCGCTTCCACTTGCCGGTGCCGGATCACTAGTCCCGACTTTCGTCCCTGCTCGACTTGTCAGTCTCACAGTCAAGCTCCCTTGTGCACTTGCACTCGACACCTGATTGCCAACCAGGCTGAGGGAACCTTTGGGCGCCTCCGTTACATTTTGGGAGGCAACCGCCCCAGTTAAACTACCCACCAGGCACTGTCCCTGAACCAGATCATGGTCCGAGGTTGAGGTATCCAATACGATCAGAGTGGTATTTCAACAACGACTCCACACACACTGGCGTGCATGCTTCACAGTCTCCCACCTATCCTACACAAACCGAACCGAACACCAATACCAAGCTGTAGTGAAGGTCCCGGGGTCTTTTCGTCCTGCCGCGCGTAACGAGCATCTTTACTCGTAATGCAATTTCGCCGAGTCTATGGTTGAGACAGCTGAGAAGTCGTTACGCCATTCGTGCAGGTCGGAACTTACCCGACAAGGAATTTCGCTACCTTAGGATGGTTATAGTTACCACCGCCGTTTACTGGGGCTTAAATTCTCAGCTTCGCTCCCGAAGGAACTAACCGGTCCTCTTAACCTTCCAGCACCGGGCAGGCGTCAGTCCGTATACATCGTCTTACGACTTCGCACGGACCTGTGTTTTTAGTAAACAGTCGCTTCTCACTGGTCTCTGCGACCCACACCAGCTCAGGAAGCAAGTTCCATCACCAGCAGGGGTCCCCCTTCTCCCGAAGTTACGGGGGCATTTTGCCGAGTTCCTTAACCATAGTTATCTCGATCGCCTTGGTATTCTCTACCTGATCACCTGTGTCGGTTTGGGGTACGGGCCGTGTACCAGCTCGCTAGAGGCTTTTCTCGGCAGCATAGGATCACTGAATTCGCCTCATTCGGCTATGCATCACCTCTCAGGCTGTGTGAGACCCGGATTTGCCTAGGTCTCGCCCTACAGGCTTACACCAGTGTTACCACTGACTGGCTCAGCTACCTTCCTGCGTCACCCCATCGCTTGACTACTACCAGGAAAGGTCCCGTGCATCACCACACCCGGCACCCGAAGGTGCTCCTGGCGGCTCTGGACGGTTAGTACTCCTGATTCATCATGGGCGCGGATACACGGGTACGGGAATATCAACCCGTTGTCCATCGACTACGCCTGTCGGCCTCGCCTTAGGTCCCGACTCACCCTGGGCGGATTAACCTGGCCCAGGAACCCTTGATCATTCGGCGGACGAGTTTCTCACTCGTCTTTCGCTACTCATGCCTGCATTCTCACTCGCGTGGCCTCCACACCTGGATCACTCCGGCGCTTCCCTGGCCACACGACGCTCCCCTACCCACCCACACACCTGCCGGAACCCTCGCAAGGGAACCGGGGGCTGTCGTGTGAGTGCCGCGGCTTCGGCGGTGTACTTGAGCCCCGCTACATTGTCGGCGCAAAATCACTTGACCAGTGAGCTATTACGCACTCTTTCAAGGGTGGCTGCTTCTAAGCCAACCTCCTGGTTGTCTTCGCGACTTCACATCCTTTTCCACTTAGTACACGCTTGGGGGCCTTAGCCGGCGATCTGGGCTGTTTCCCTCTCGACTACGAACCTTATCGCCCGCAGTCTCACTGCCGCGCTCTCACATCCTGGCATTCGGAGTTTGGCTGATTTCGATAAGCTTGTGGGCCCTCTAGACCATCCAGTAGCTCTACCTCCAGGATGAAACACGCGACGCTGCACCTAAATGCATTTCGGGGAGAACCAGCTATCACGGAGTTTGATTGGCCTTTCACCCCTACCCACAACTCATCCCCTCAGTTTTCAACCTAAGTGGGTTCGGGCCTCCACGACGTCTTACCGTCGCTTCACCCTGGCCATGGGTAGATCACTCCGCTTCGGGTCTAGAGCATGCGACTGAAACGCCCTATTCGGACTCGCTTTCGCTACGGCTACCCCACACGGGTTAACCTCGCCACATACCACTAACTCGCAGGCTCATTCTTCAAAAGGCACGCCATCACCCACCACACCGAAATGTGCACAGGCTCTGACGGATTGTAAGCGCACGGTTTCAGGTACTATTTCACTCCCCTCCCGGGGTACTTTTCACCTTTCCCTCACGGTACTAGTCCGCTATCGGTCACCAGGGAGTATTCAGGCTTATCGGGTGGTCCCGACAGATTCACAGCAGATTTCACGGGCCCGCTGCTACTTGGGCATTCATCACGACAGTCACACAGTTTTCGTCTACGGGACTCTCACCCTCTACGACAGGCCATCCCAGACCACTTCGACTAACCGCATGATTTCTCACTGTCGGCCGATCCGGCAGAATCGACAAGACAAACCCCACAACCCCACACGCACAACCCCTGCCGGGTATCACATGCACATGGTTTGGCCTTTTCCGCGTTCGCTCGCCACTACTGACGGAATCACTGTTGTTTTCTCTTCCTGTGGGTACTGAGATGTTTCACTTCCCCACGTTCCCTCCACACACCCTATATATTCAGGTGCAGGTAACACGACATCACTCGTGCTGGGTTTCCCCATTCGGACACCCTCGGATCTCAGCTCGGTTGACAGCTCCCCGAGGCTTATCGCAGCCTCCTACGTCCTTCATCGGCTCCTGGTGCCAAGGCATCCACCGTACGCTCTTCATTACTTACAACAAAGATGCTCGCGTCCACTGTGCAGTTCTCAAACAACACACACACGAAGAACCTCACGCAAACACCAGACCCACAACCATCACCACCCACCCCGAAAGGCCGGCGACAACACTCGCAGCGGTATGACTTGCAGCTCCCGCATGTATTGGTTGTACCTGTAGAGGTAACACTCGCGTGTTCTCTCAGGACCCAACAGTGCATCGATATAGAACCAGCGGAACAACACTGAGGAAGTTCGCTACTGCCGGCTCTGGTTGTCAGTGTTCCACCCATGAGCGTCCACCCGACCAACGAATGTGGTCGGCGTGGTCTCTGCGGGGGTTCCCTCCCACCTGTGTGGGTGGTACTGCCCCGAGATGTGCTCCTTAGAAAGGAGGTGATCCAGCCGCACCTTCCGGTACGGCTACCTTGTTACGACTTCGTCCCAATCGCCGATCCCACCTTCGACGGCTCCCTCCCACAAGGGGTTAGGCCACCGGCTTCGGGTGTTACCGACTTTCATGACGTGACGGGCGGTGTGTACAAGGCCCGGGAACGTATTCACCGCAGCGTTGCTGATCTGCGATTACTAGCGACTCCGACTTCACGGGGTCGAGTTGCAGACCCCGATCCGAACTGAGACCGGCTTTAAGGGATTCGCTCCACCTCACGGTATCGCAGCCCTCTGTACCGGCCATTGTAGCATGTGTGAAGCCCTGGACATAAGGGGCATGATGACTTGACGTCGTCCCCACCTTCCTCCGAGTTGACCCCGGCAGTCTCCTGCGAGTCCCCGGCATAATCCGCTGGCAACACAGGACAAGGGTTGCGCTCGTTGCGGGACTTAACCCAACATCTCACGACACGAGCTGACGACAGCCATGCACCACCTGTACACCGACCACAAGGGGGGCCGTATCTCTACGGCTTTCCGGTGTATGTCAAACCCAGGTAAGGTTCTTCGCGTTGCATCGAATTAATCCACATGCTCCGCCGCTTGTGCGGGCCCCCGTCAATTCCTTTGAGTTTTAGCCTTGCGGCCGTACTCCCCAGGCGGGGCGCTTAATGCGTTAGCTACGGCACGGATCCCGTGGAAGGAAACCCACACCTAGCGCCCACCGTTTACGGCGTGGACTACCAGGGTATCTAATCCTGTTCGCTACCCACGCTTTCGCTCCTCAGCGTCAGTTATTTCCCAGAGACCCGCCTTCGCCACCGGTGTTCCTCCTGATATCTGCGCATTTCACCGCTACACCAGGAATTCCAGTCTCCCCTGAAATACTCAAGTCTGCCCGTATCGCCTGCAAGCCAACAGTTGAGCTGCTGGTTTTCACAGACGACGCGACAAACCGCCTACGAGCTCTTTACGCCCAGTAATTCCGGACAACGCTTGCACCCTACGTATTACCGCGGCTGCTGGCACGTAGTTGGCCGGTGCTTCTTCTGCAGGTACCGTCACTTGCGCTTCGTCCCTGCTGAAAGAGGTTTACAACCCGAAGGCCGTCATCCCTCACGCGGCGTCGCTGCATCAGGCTTGCGCCCATTGTGCAATATTCCCCACTGCTGCCTCCCGTAGGAGTCTGGGCCGTGTCTCAGTCCCAGTGTGGCCGGTCGCCCTCTCAGGCCGGCTACCCGTCGTCGCCTTGGTAGGCCATTACCCCACCAACAAGCTGATAGGCCGCGGGCCCATCCTGCACCGATAAATCTTTCCACCACACGGCATGCACCGCGCAGTACTATCCGGTATTAGACCCAGTTTCCCGGGCTTATCCCGAAGTGCAGGGCAGATCACCCACGTGTTACTCACCCGTTCGCCACTCGTGTACCCCGAAGGGCCTTACCGTTCGACTTGCATGTGTTAAGCACGCCGCCAGCGTTCGTCCTGAGCCAGGATCAAACTCTCCGTTGAAGACTCTTATCAACCCCACCCTAGAAAGGCAGAGTCAATCAAAACTAGAGAGCCAAATCCAGCCATAAAACTCACGCCAGCAATAACTCCATTGCTGACAAAAAAGAACCGGTCCCTCCCCGACGGGAAGAAGGAGAAGAACCAGCAAACCAAAACAAAATATTGGCACTGACATTCATCGACACACTGTTGAGTTCTCAAAGAACACGCACACACCACCACCACCCACCAGAAGGCGGGAGGATCCGGGGCAACCGTTCCAGCCTAACCACACCGCAACACCCCAGTCAAACACCAGGCACCACGTAGATCAGGAAGATGGACTGTACGCTCAGCCTACACGAGGTGCAGGCGAACCTTTTCTGTCCGATCGGCCATGCGACTCCGTCCCACCTCGTTCGCCCAGCCCCTGAAGGCCTTCGGTCGGTGTCCGTGTCGCTCTGACTCGAAGAAAGCTACGCCTGCGGACCGCTCCATGCAAATCGGCAGGTGTTCCGCGGTCCACGCGGCGTCTGCCCAGGTCAACGCGTATGTCGGGGCCCGCGCCCGCTCACCCTGGAGCGACAGTCCGACTATGACGCCGCTCACATCGGTGGGGATGCCGCGCCGATCTCGTCCAGATCGGGCGCCGGGACAGGTTCGCCGACCTGCGTCGTCAACGGGAGGACGCCGGCCCACACTCCCCCGGCGGCGATGTCCCCCTCGTCGTCGTTCGGTCCGCCCGACCGTGCCTTCACCGACGCCTCGTACAGCGGTAGTGCCACCACGCGAGTCGCGGCCAGCTCCTTACGAGTGTTGGCCCTGACCACATCGGTTCGGCCGGGGACCAGCTTGTTCACGATGAGATCGAGTGCGACGGCGCGCTCGCCCTCGTCGTCCACGACACGGGGTGTCCCCCGCACCACGGCACTCCGGTAGTTCATCGAGTGATGGAACGCGGAGCGCGCCAGCACCAGCCCGTCCAGCACCGTGATGCTCACGCAGACGTCACCGGGAGCACCCAGGGTCGTCGCGGCCACCGAGCCGTGGAGGTACAACGTCCCTTCGGCATCGGGACCGTCCAGGTCGTAGGCGAACGCAGTCGGAACGACGAGGGGACTTCCCTGCACCACCACTCCGAGGTGACAGAGCTGTGCGGCGTCGAGCACGTCCGTCAGAGCAGCGCGATCCGCCTGGGCGCGAGCTCGGTTGCTTCGCAACGTCGTTCGGAGTGTCGGGGAGAGAGCTGTCGCCGTCGACGAGGTGTCGGGCCGCCGGCCATGGGCATCGTGCATCGTCATGCGAATCAGTGTGCGGAACGAAGTGGTCCGCCGTCACGGTCCACTTCGATACTGTTCGGCTGGACCACTTCGACCAGCGGGAAGGCATCGACGTCATGGCCTCACACGCGTTACCACTCTCCGTGGACCGATCCTCGACGCGTCCACTCCCGTTGCAGATCGCCGACGCACTACGCACCGCCATCGTCGACGGACTTCTGGTCGCCGGCGATCGTCTCCCGTCGACCCGATCGCTGGCCGCAGAGCTGTCGGTCTCCCGTGGCGTCGCCGATCAGGCCTTCGACCAGCTCGCCGCAGAGGGATGGATCGAGGGCCGCGCCGGATCCGGCACGTTCGTCTCCCCCGACCTGCGGTCCGTCACACCGACCACCGCCGCCGTGTCCGACGCGCGTCCACGCGCAGAGGCGGACAGCGCTCCCCCCACGCTCGCGCTTCGACCGGGCATCCCCTGGACACCGCCCTCGGCGACCGCGGCATGGCGGCGGGCGTGGCGCATCGCCGGCACGGAGCCCGCTCCCCCCGGTTACCCCGATCCGGCGGGGCCCGTCCATCTTCGCCGCAGCGTGTGTTCGCTGCTCGGCCGCGCGCGCGGAATGAGCGTCGATCCCGATCGCGTGGTCGTGACGACGGGTGCCACCCATGGGCTGACTCTGGCACTCGCGGCGATGCGCGCGGACCGTCCGGAACCGAGACCTGTTCTGGCGATGGAGGATCCGGGATATCGGACTGCGGCGTCGGCGGCGATGGCGATGGGCTGGGACCTGTACGACGTCCCCGTGGACGCCGGCGGCATGAGGGTCGACACGCTCGCGTCCACGCCCGAGACCACACGCGCCGTGTACGTGACACCGTCTCACCAGTACCCCACCGGCGGAACCCTCGACGTGGGACGTCGTGCCGCTCTCATCGCCCATGCTCAGAGCACCGACACCGTCGTCGTCGAGGACGACTACGACTCCGAGTACCGCTACGACGTCGCGCCGCTCCCCGCCTTGGCGCACCTTGATCCGGATCGCGTCGTCTACCTCGGCACCATCGCCAAGACCCTGGGCGCAGGCGTGCGACTCGGGTGGATGGTGCTGCCGTCGTACCTCGTCCGGCCGGTACTCGACCACCGCCTGGCCACGGGCGACTTCCCGTCGACACCCCTGTGCTCGGCGATGACGTCACTGCTCGACGACGGCGAGTGGGATCGCACGGTCCGAGCGGCGCGTCGGCGCTACCGCGATCGCGATGCGGCAGTACGGGATTCGCTGTCGCCGTTCGGTGAACTCCGTGGCCTGGGCGCGGGTATGCACACGACACTCGTCCTGTCGCCGAGACGAGCGGAGGCGGTCGCCCGCGGCGCAGCACACCGCGGAATCGAAGTACCGACCGTCGCGCTGTCCACTCGATCGCACACCGACGTGGGCGGGTTGGTGATCGGCTACGGCCGACTGACCGACACGGAGCTCCGAACGGCACTCACCGTTCTGGTCGACGAACTCCGACGCCACGGCGACTGACGTGCAGCGGCGCGAGCGTCACTGCACGCGTTCGATGTCTCCGCCGAGATCCTGCAACTGCTCGACGAACCGCGGGTAACCGCGGTCGATGTGATAAACGTCGTGCACCTCGGTGGTGCCGTCGGCCACGAGGCCGGCGAGCACGAGACCGGCGCCCGCGCGGATGTCCGAGGACCAGACCGGTGCACTCGACAGCCGCGACACTCCGCGGACCACCGCGTGGTGGCCGTCCGTTCGCGCGTCGGCACCGAGCCGGATCATCTCCTCGACGAAGCGGAACCGGGCCTCGAAGACGTTCTCGGTGATCATCGACGTGCCGTTGGCCACCGAGGCGAGGCCGATCGCCATGGGCTGCAGGTCTGTCGGGAACCCGGGGAACGGGAGCGTGGCGAAGTTGACGGCCACCGGTCGTTCCTCCTGCACGACGCGGAATCCGTCCGGGCGCAGGGTGACGGTGCTGCCGGCCGCCTTCAGCTTGTTGAGCACGAGGGTGAGGTGCTTGGGATTGACCCCCGACACCGTGACATCGCCACAGGTCATCGCCGCGGCGATGCCCCACGTCGCGGCCACGATGCGATCACCGATGACGCGGTGTTCGGTGGGCTTCAGGCTGGGGACACCGATGATGGTCAGCGTCGGAGTTCCGGCACCCTCGACGCGAGCACCCATCTTGTTCAGCATCGCGCACAGATCGGCGATGTCCGGCTCGCGGGCAGCGTTGTCGATCACGGTCTCGCCGTCGGCCAGCACCGCCGCCATCAGGATGTTCTCGGTCGCGCCCACGGACGGGAAGGCCAGCCGGATCGTCGCGCCGTGCAGCTTCTCCGCTGTCGCGACCACACACCCGTGCTCGATCTCGCTGTGCGCGCCGAGCAGGCGGAGACCCGACTGGTGCATGTCGAGCGGACGCGAGCCGATGGCGTCGCCGCCGGGCAGTGCCACCACGGCCTTGCGACACCGCGCGACCAGCGGTCCCAGGACGCACACCGACGCACGGAACTGGCGTACCGCCGCGAAGTCGGCGTGATACTTCGGCTCTGCGGGGGTGGTGATGCGCACGGCATCCCCCTCGAGTTCGACGTCGCACCCCAGCCCACGGAGAACGTCGGCCATGAGGGGGACATCGAGAATGTCGGGGCAGTTGGTGAGGGTGGTCGTGCCCTCGGCGAGCAGCGCCGCGGCCATCAACTTCAGCACGCTGTTCTTCGCCCCACCGACCGACACGTCGCCGGAGAGACGACTACCGCCGGTGACCAGGAAACGTTCACTCACGACGTCAACAGTAGAGGCATCGGTCGTCGATCAGAGCATCGGCCGACTGCCAGTAGGGTTGATCCATGGCGGTTCACCTGACCTCGATCTACACCCGTACCGGCGACGACGGGACGACGGGTCTCAGCGACTTCTCCCGCGTCTCGAAGAACGACCCGAGGGTCGTGGCCTACGCGGAGTGCGACGAACTGAACGCTGCTCTCGGACTGGTGTTGGCGGTCGGATCACCGCCCGAGGGCGTGGCGACGGTGTTGCGCCGGATCCAGAACGATCTGTTCGATGCCGGAGCCGACCTGTCGACTCCGATCCAGGAGAACCCGAAGTACCCACCGCTGCGCGTCACGCCGGAGTACGTCACGCGGCTCGAGACGTGGTGCGACGAGTTCAACGACACTCTCGCGCCGCTGACCTCCTTCGTCCTTCCGGGCGGGACGGCTGCTTCCGCGTTTCTGCACCAGGCGCGCACCGTCGCGCGACGGGCGGAGCGGGCAGCGTGGGCCGCTGTCGAGGCACATCCCGAGACGACGGGGCCGCTGCCGGCGACCTATCTCAACCGACTGTCGGATCTGCTGTTCATTCTCGGGCGGGTCACCAACCCGGACGGCGACATCCTGTGGAAGCCGGGCGGCGAGCGTTCGCGCGACTGACCACGGGCCCGAGCGAGCGACGTGTCAGGCCGGTCCGCTGCCCGGCATGTTGCGCTGCGACCGGTCGGACGGCCTCGACTCGAGCCACGATGTGAATGCAGTGAACGGGCCACGCTCCATGGCGATCTCGTAGCGGCGGTCCCCCGCGTCGAGTTCGACGATCGCGGTCTCGTCACTCATGATGTCGAACTCGGAGCTCTGCGGACTGCGCCGCTCGCCCTGGATCAGAGTCTGGCGGATCATGCGGCGGTCCGGACCCGGACGCAGACTCGACAGCTTGTAGAACACGAGCACGTTCTCGCCGTAACGGACGATGCCGTGACGCCACCCACTTCCCGCTGCGGCGGGAAGACTGCGCAGGATCACGGCAGTGCCCCCGCGGCGGAGAAGCACCAACCGATACAGAAAAGCCGCGGCGAG
This sequence comes from Rhodococcus sp. NBC_00297, assembly GCF_036173065.1. NCBI lineage: Bacteria > Bacillati > Actinomycetota > Actinomycetes > Mycobacteriales > Nocardiaceae > Rhodococcus > Rhodococcus sp. NBC_00297. Next base: position 3,562,450 of record NZ_CP108041.1, on the reverse strand, counting down.
CCCTCCGAGCAGCACGACCAGAACGACAAGCACTGTCATCCAGGACGTCATCTCTTCGGAACCCGCCGCGGCTTCTTCTCGTGTACCTAGGCCCGCTCGACCGCGCGGACACGCCCGCGTGCGATCGCGAGCGCCTCCTCGTCGTCGGAGCCCTCGGACAGAACGGACCGCGCAGCCTCGACGTCGATGTCCTCCGCGAACTCGGCGGACTCGGCGAGGATGGTGACGGTCCGGCCGGTGACCGACAGGAAACCACCGTGCACGGCGGCGACGCGCCGTTCACCGTCGCCCGTCGTGATGGCCACGGTGCCGCCCTCGATCAACTGACCGAGAACCGGCTCGTGTCCGGCCATGATGCCGATCTCGCCCTCGGTGGTCTGAGCGCTGACCAGCGTGGCCGTTCCCGACCACAGGCGTTCCTCGACTGCGACCAGTTCGACGTCCATCTCAGCCATCTCGGACTACTTTCCGGAGATCTTCTTGGCTGCGGCCTCGACGTCGTCGAGTCCACCGCAGCTGTTGAAGGCCTGCTCGGGAAGGTGGTCGTACTCGCCCTTGGTGACCTTGTCGAACGCCTCGATGGTGTCGGCCAGCGACACGACCGAACCCTCTTCACCGGTGAACTTCTCGGCGACGATGAAGTTCTGGCCGAGGAACTTCTCCAGACGACGGGCACGGGAGACCGTGACCTTGTCCTCCTCGGACAGCTCGTCCATACCGAGGATGGCGATGATGTCCTGCAGCTCCTTGTACTTCTGCAGGATGCGCTTGACCTCGTTGGCGACGCGGAAGTGCTCGTCTCCGACGATCGACGCCTCCAGGATGCGCGAGGTGGACGTCAGCGGATCGACAGCAGGGTAGATGCCCTTCTGCGAAATCGGACGCGACAGCTCGGTGGTGGCATCGAGGTGGGCGAAGGTCGTCGCCGGTGCGGGGTCGGTGTAGTCGTCGGCGGGCACATAGATGGCCTGCAGAGACGTGATGGAACGACCACGCGTCGAGGTGATGCGCTCCTGGAGCTCACCCATCTCGTCGGCGAGGGTGGGCTGGTAGCCCACGGCGGACGGCATGCGGCCGAGGAGAGTGGAGACCTCGGAGCCTGCCTGCGTGAACCGGAAGATGTTGTCGATGAAGAGCAACACGTCCTGGTTCTGCACGTCGCGGAAGTACTCGGCCATGGTGAGAGCCGAGAGGGCGACGCGCATACGCGTGCCCGGCGGCTCGTCCATCTGACCGAACACCAGGGCGGTGTCCTGCAGAACGCCCATCTCCTCCATCTCGAGGTGGAGGTCGGTGCCCTCACGCGTGCGCTCACCGACGCCGGCGAACACCGACGTGCCGGAGAACTCACGTGCGATACGGGTGATCATCTCCTGGATGAGCACGGTCTTGCCGACGCCTGCGCCGCCGAACAGACCGATCTTTCCGCCCTTGACGTACGGGGTCAGGAGGTCGATGACCTTGATGCCGGTCTCGAGGATCTCGGTCTTGCCCTCGAGCTGATCGAAGGCCGGGGGCTTGCGGTGGATGCCCCACTGCTCGCCGTCACGGCCGAGTCCGGGGCTGTCCAGGCAGTCGCCGAGGGCGTTGAACACGTGGCCCTTGACGACGTCACCGACGGGAACCGAGATCGGCTTGCCGGAGTCGACGACGGGGGTGCCGCGGACGAGGCCGTCGGTGGGCTGCATCGACACGGTGCGCACGAGGTTGTCACCGAGGTGCTGTGCGACCTCGAGCGTCAGCGTCTTGGCGACGGCCTTCAGCTCGATCTCTGCGTTCAGCGCGTTGAACAGCGCGGGGATGGATCCACGGGGGAACTCGATGTCGACGACGGGACCGATGACGCGCACGACGCGCCCGTTCTCGGACGACTTGGCGCCGGAACCCGTGCTATCGGTTACTGCTGCGGTCATGTTCAGTCTCTTCCTGAGCTCGCGGCAAGCGCGTCGACGCCGCCGACGATCTCGCTGATTTCCTGGGTGATCTGAGCCTGGCGTGCCTGGTTGGCCTGGCGTGACAGGGCATTGACCAGATCGTTGGCATTGTCCGTGGCGGCCTTCATCGCGGTGCGACGAGCGGCCGACTCGGATGCCGCCGCGTCGAGCAGTGCGGCGTAGATGCGGGTGCTCACGTACTTCGGGAGCAGCGCGGACAACAGCGTGTCCGCCTCCGGCTCGAAGTCGTACTGCGCGGTGACCTCCTTCGACGACGGCGAGTCGCTGAGCATGTCTGCACCCAGCTCGATCTCCTCGTCGTCGTAGTCGATCTCCAGAGGAGCCATGCGGCGCACCGTCGGCTTGAGCGACAGCATCGACACGAAGGTGGTGTAGACGATGTGGAGTTCGTCCACACCCTCGACCGTGCCCTCGCCGTTCGGTGCCTCGATCTCCTCGCCGGACCCCGCCATGAACAGCTGGACGAGGTGCTTGGCGGCCTTCGCGGCATCGGTGTACGCCGGCTGCTGCGAGAAGCCCGTCCACGCGCCCTTGACGTCGCGATCACGGAACGTGTAGTACGTCAGGCCCTTTCGGCCCAGAACGTAGATGACCGGCTCCTTGCCCTCGGACTTGAGGAGCTGCTGGAGCTCCTCGGCCTCACGAAGGATGTTGGAGTTGTAGCCACCACACTGACCCGAGTCGCTGGTCACGACGAGCACGGCGGCCCGCTTGGGCTCCGCACGCTCGGTGAGCAGCGGATGGTCCAGCGAACCCGAGGCACTGGCCAACGCCGAGAGCACCTTGGTGATCTCGGTGGCGTACGGCTTCGACGCCTCGACGCGGGCCTGCGCCTTGGTGATGCGCGAGGTCGCGATCAGTTCCTGCGCCTTGGTGATCTTCTTGATCGAGTTGGTCGACCTGATCCGGGAGCGCAGCTCACGAATGCTGGGCATCTGTCACCTCACTCCCTGTTCGACGTGCCACGGGTCCGCTCATCACTTGCTGACAGTCTTGCGAGTGACGGTGACCTTCTCCTGGTCGACGTCGCCCTTGTCGAGCGCGTCGGCCTCTGCCTCGTTGACGATCCGCTCGCCCGAGGACGTCAGGAAGCCCTGCTTGAACTCGTCGGTCGCCTTCGTGATCGCGTCGGCGGCCTCGTCCTTGAGAACCTTGCCGCCGGCGATCGCCTCGTAGGCGCTCGACGCGTTGCGGTGCAGATCCTCGAGGAGCTCGCGGTTGAAGCGACGAACGTCCTCGACCGGGACCGTGTCGTAGTAGCCGGCGTCGACGAGGTAGATCGAGACGATCTGGTCCTCGACGGACACCGGGGTGTACTGGTCCTGCTTGAGCAGCTCGACCCAGCGGGCACCGCGCTCGAGCTGCGCCTTGGACGCGGCGTCGAGGTCGGACGCGAAGGCGGAGAACGCCTCCAGCTCGCGGAACTGAGCCATCTCCAGACGGAGCGAACCGGCAACCTTCTTCAGACCCTTGGTCTGCGCCGCGCCACCGACTCGGGACACCGAGGTACCGACGTTGATAGCGGGACGGACACCCTTGTTGAAGAGGTCCGACTCGAGGAAGACCTGGCCGTCGGTGATGGAGATGACGTTTGTCGGGATGAAGGCCGAGATGTCGTTGGCCTTGGTCTCGATCAGCGGCAGACCCGTCATCGAACCGCCACCGAGCTCGTCGGACAGCTTCGCGCACCGCTCGAGCAGACGGGAGTGCAGGTAGAAGACGTCACCGGGGTACGCCTCGCGGCCCGGCGGGCGACGCAGCAGCAGCGAGATGGTGCGATACGCCTCGGCCTGCTTGGTCAGGTCGTCGAACACGATGAGGACGTGCTTGCCCTGGTACATCCAGTGCTGGCCGAGGGCCGAACCGGTGTACGGGGCGAGCCACTTGAAGCCGGCCGAGTCGGACGCGGGAGCGGCGACGATGGTCGTGTACTCCATGGCGCCGTGCTCGTCCAGAGCGGACTTGACGCCCGCGATGGTCGAACCCTTCTGGCCGATGGCGACGTAGATGCAGCGCACCTGCTTGTCGGCGTCGCCGGTCTCCCAGTTCGCCTTCTGGTTGATGATGGCGTCGACGCAGACGGCGGTCTTGCCTGTCTTGCGGTCGCCGATGATCAGCTGACGCTGGCCGCGGCCGATGGCCGTCAGGGCGTCGATGGCGGTGATGCCGGTCGCGAGGGGCTCCTCGACGGGCTGGCGCTCGAGCACCGATGCCGCCTGGAGCTCCAGGACACGCTGTTCGTTCGACTCGATGTCACCGAGACCGTCGATGGGCTTGCCCAGCGGGTCGATGACGCGTCCGAGGAAGTTGTCGCCGACGGGGACCGAGAGGACCTCGCCGGTGCGCTTGACTTCCTGGCCTTCCTCGATGTGCTCGTAGTCACCGAGGATGACGGCACCGATCTCACGGTCGTCGAGGTTCAGTGCCACGCCGAGGATGCCGCCGGGGAACTCCAGCAGCTCGTTCGACATCGCGGACGGGAGGCCCGTCACGTGAGCGATTCCATCGCTCGTGTCGGACACCAGACCGACCTCTTCACGAGAGGACTCCGGTGCGTAGTTCGCTGTGTAGCTCTCGATCGCGCTACGGATCTCGTCGGAGGAGATCGTCAACTCCGCCATGTTTTCCTGCTCTCACTGTCTGGTGTTTCGTGGCCGGACCGGCTGTGCGGTCGACGTCCGAAACGCGGGGTGGGGCTTGTTACCGAACTGGGCTTGCTACAGAACTCGGGTGCTGCGATGCGTACCGCTCACCGGAGCGACTTCCTCAGGGAGGCGAGACGACCCGCACCACTGCCGTCGATGACCTCGTCGCCGACACGGACGACCAGTCCGCTCAGCAGTTCCCGGTCCACCTCCACGTGGACGGTCACGGACTTGCCGTAGATACCTTCCAGCCTGGACGTGAGCCGAGAGATCTGATCGTCGCTCAGCTCGGTGCTGCTGCGGACGTGAGCGACCTCCTTGTCACGACGAGTGGCCGCGAGTGCGGACAGTTCGCCGAACACGGATGCCGGTGCAGCACCCTTCAGTCGGCCGACGGCCTGGATCGCCAGGGCCTCGGTGATCGCGGTGACCTTGCCGTAGAGCAACGTCGACAGGAGCGATCCCGACGCCTCGGCGGGCTTGCTTCGATCGGACAGCGCCTGCTCCAGGGCAGGATCGCCGGCGATGATGCGGCCGAGACGGAACAGCTCGTCCTCCACGGTGCCCAACTGATCCTGGTCCTGCGCCGCGCGCAGAAGTGCCTCACGGCCCAGGAGTACGAGCGAGTCGGTGAGGTCACGGGCCGACGACCAGTTCTGTGCGACGGCGGCCTGCAGTGCGGCGGTGGCCGCTGCACCGATCTTGCCGTCGAACAGGCGGCCCGCGAGCGCGCGTCGCGCGTCCGGAGCAGCCGACGCGTCCGCGAGTGCGGCGCGCAGTGGACGCTGTCCGTCGAGCACCGACACGACCCCGAAGAGGTCGGATCCGGCGCCGGCGGCAGCCGACGTCGCATCCGACGCCGCATCGAGCTCGGCCGTCAGGACGGTGCGGGCCTCGGCGAGGGCTTCACGACTCGCTGCGTACATGGTGCTCACTTCCCGCTAGCGGAATCTGCGCCGACAGAATCGAGTTCGTCGAGGAAACGATCGATCGTGCCGGCACGCTTGACGTCGTCGGACAGCTGCTCGCCGATGACCTTCTCGGCCAGCTCGACAGCCGTACGGCCCAGATCGGCACGCAGTTCGGTGACGATCTGCTGACGCTGAGCCGCGAGCTGCTGGTGACCGGAGGCCACGATGCGGTCGCTCTCCGCCTGTGCACTGGTCTTCATCTCCGCGAGGATCTGCTGACCCTGGGTGCGTGCGTCTTCACGGATCTTGGCGGCTTCCTGGCGTGCGTCGGCCAACTGGGCGCGGTACTGCTCGAGCGCCTCCTTGGCTTCGGCCTGTGCCTCTTCGGCGCGCTTGATCCCGCCTTCGATCTTCTCGGACCGCTCGGAGAGCACCGTCTGGAATCGCGGGAGCACGAACTTCCAGAAGAAGAACCCGATGACGGCGATGCAGACCGCAGACCAGACGATGTCGTAGGTCGCGGGGAGGAGAGGATTGATGTCCTCTTCCCCCTCCGCTGCTGCGAGGACTGCGAATGTCGACATGGCGATCAGAAAATGAAGCCGGCGACGAGGCCGATCAGCGCGAGGGCCTCGGTGAATGCGATACCGAGGAACATGTTGGTGCGGATCTGGCCGGCGAGCTCGGGCTGACGCGCGATGCCCTCGATGGCCTTACCGACCACGATGCCCACGCCGATGCCGGGGCCGATGGCCGCGAGGCCGTAGCCGATGGCTCCGTAGCCTGCGCCGGTGACTTCCTGTGCTTCCTGCGCGAGGTAGGTGAGGCTCATTGTGATGTGTTCCCTTTCTGTTGCCCACGACCGGTCGGCAGCGGGTCAGGTCTGTCTGGTGGCTGGAGAGTCGGTGGGTGGGTCAGTGCGAGTCGGCGTGCAGGGCGAGGTCGATGTAGACCGCCGTCAGCAGCGCGAACACGTAGGCCTGCAGGAAGATGACCAGCAGCTCGAACAGCGTGAAGCCGAATCCCGCGACGAGCGAGAACAGGCCGAACACCTTCATGCCGGTCGCCGCCTCGAAGAAGAAGAACTGCGTCGCGCTGAAGAACAGCACCAGCATGATGTGGCCGGCGAGCATGTTGGCCATGAGTCGCACGGTCAGCGTGAAGGGCCGCAGGATGAACGTCGAGATGAACTCGATGGGGATCAGCAGCAGGTGCAGCGCGATCGGCACGTTCGGAACGACGATGCTGCTCTTCACGTACTTGAAGAACCCGTACTTCTTGATACCGACGTAGTTGAAGACGACGTACGCGAGGGCCGCCAACACGATCGGCATGCCCACTCGGGCATTCGACGAGATGTTGATGAAGGGGATGACACCCGAGAAGTTGAGGAACAGCACCGCGAAGAAGATGGTCGCGATGACGGGCAGGAAGCGCTTGCCCTGCTCCTTGCCGAGAACCTCGTCTGCGATCTGATCCTTGACGAAGCCCAGTGCGAGCTCACCGACGTTCTGGATACCGCGGGGCACGATCTTCGGGCTGCGCATCGCGAGGCTGAAGAACGCGAGAAGAACGACCGTCATGATGATGCGGACCAGCATCAGCCGGTCGAGCTCGAACGGGGTGCCCTCGAACAGGATGGCCGGTGGGAAAAAGTCGGACAGTGACGGCGGATGGAACTCCGCGGCCAAGTTGGTGACGCTCAGCGGTCTCTCCCGTGTTCGGCCGCAGGCGAAGGACACCCGCGGTTCGATCGGACATATGGCATTCGGGCACGATCGAGCTAGGACGATCTACAAGTCGACTCGGGTCGGCTCGAGTAGTCGTCAGCCGCGTCGGACCGTGCTCACGGTCCCGCGTCTGTCGGGTGTCGGCGACTTCGTCGACTCGGTGACGCGACGTCTCGAAACGGACGCTTCGTCGCGGTACACACTCTCACATGGCGTGGACTACGAGAAACAGCTTCGGTGACGTCGATCACCTGCAAAGACGGTTCCGGGCGGCGCGATGTGTCCGTTACGCCCGGTAAGCCCTCGCTCGAAAGGAACTTTATCAACACAACACGCTGAGTTGTGTCGGGGGTCGCTCCGCGGACGACACTACTACAAAATGTCGTACTACTGAACGTCCGAGTCGGGGTCGCCCGCGGGGGAATCGACGTACGGAACACGCTGCCGGAAGATGCCGTACATCTCGGCACCCAGGACGATGACCAGGGACGCGAGCACCACGATGCCCAGTGTCGGGCGGTTGTAGAAGTCCATCCCCCGCAGCAGTCCCAGCACGATCACCGCGATCAGCATCTTCACGATCCACCCGCCCAGCAGGACGGCCCCGACCGCGGTCGGCGGCAACTTGGCCGAGAACAGGACGGATGCGGCGGTGGCGAGGATGAACAGACCACCGACCGCGGACCCGAGCAGCGCGCCCCACAGACCCTCGAGGCCGGCGACGAGCAGCGCGATGATCGCGGCGACCACGGCGAGGCCGAGCAGGGCGATGACGCCGTACCGGACGGCGGCGCGGAGCGGTGCGGTGGAGGACGGGATCGGTGCGGGCGAGAAGGTCACGACACGCAGGTTACCGGCGGCCCGGATCCCGGAACGACGGCACCGCGGTGACCACCAGGGCGAAGACGAGCCCGCCGGCGAGCAGCAGCACCACGAGGCGGCGATCGAACAGGGACGCGCCGACCGCCCCGAACGCGAGCACACCGACCCACAAGTAGATGAGCAGCACCACGCGGCGATGCGAGTGACCGATCTGGAGCAGACGGTGATGCAGGTGCATCTTGTCCGGGCTGAAGGGGCTGCGGCCTGCACGCGTGCGACGCACGATCGCGAGCAGCAGGTCGAGGATCGGGATGAACATGATCGCGCCCACCAGCAGCAACGGGGTCAGCAGACCCAGGAGGTCCCGCGTGCCGTAGGCACTGAGCCCGATACGTCCGGACGCACTGGTCGCGACGGTGGCGAGCATGAGGCCGATGACCATGGAACCCGAGTCGCCCATGAAGATGCGCGCCGGCTGGAAGTTGTGCGGCAGGAACCCCAGGCACGCACCGGCGAGGGCCGCGGCGATCATCGCGGGCGGGTAGGCGCTGACGTCACCGCCCTGCTCGTGGAGCAGTCCGACGGAGAACAGACAGATGGCCACCGCGGCGATCAGGCCGACGCCCGCGGCGAGGCCGTCGAGACCGTCGATGAAGTTCATCGCGTTGATCATGACCACGGCGATGAGCACGGTGACGAGACCCGCCTGCAGCTGGTCCAGGATCAGCGTCGACCCCTCGCCCCACGGCAGATACAGCAGGTACCAGCTGACGCCCATCAGCACCAGGACACCGGCCGCGGTGACCTGACCGGCGAACTTGGTCAGCGCGTCCAGGCCCCACCGGTCGTCGACCACACCCACGGCCATGATGATGAACCCGGAGACCAGGGCCGCCTGGACGTCCGTGGTGAATTCGAACCCTCGGGTGAGGGCCGGCAACTTCTGCGCGAAGGGCAGCGCGACGAGCAGCCCCAGGTAGATGCCGATACCCCCGAGCCGGGGCGTCGGGGTGACGTGGACGTCGCGCTCACGCGGTACGGCCACCGCGCCGAAACGCAGAGCGCCGAGCCGGACGGCTCCGGTGACCAGGAACGTCACCACCGCTGCCGTGAGCATGACGAGAAGAAGCTCGCGGATGGGGACACCGGCGCCTCCGTCCGACTGCGCCAGGAGCGCACTCGCGTGCGCGGGCACGGCCGTCACCACGGTGACTCCCGCGGCGGAGCCGAGTGCGGCATTCGTCAGGCGCTTCCGGCGACGAGCGACTCGGCGGTCACGCCGAGGACCTCGGCGATCTCGCTCGTCGAGACCGCGCCGACGCGGAGAATGCGCGGGGTGTCCCCCGTCAGGTCGACGATCGTCGACGCGAGCGCGTGCTCGGCCGGACCGCCGTCGAGATACACGGCCGCGGACCCGCCGAGCTGTACGCGGGCGTCCTCCGCCGTGACGGCGGGCGGGCGGCCGGAGATGTTCGCACTCGAGACGGCCAGGGGGCCCACCTCGCGCAGCAGTTCGAGAGCCACCGGATGCAGCGGCATGCGGAGCATGACGGTGCCGCGGGCGTCGCCGAGGTCCCACGCGAGCGACGGCGCCTGGTGCACGACGAGACTCAGGGCTCCGGGCCAGAACGCGCGGATGAGATCGCGCGCCGCCTGCCGCACTCCCAGCACGAGGCCGTCGATCGTGTGCCAGGACCCGACGAGCACCGGCACCGGCATGTCGCGGCCGCGCCCCTTTGCGCGGAGCAGATCCGTGACGGCGCTGCTGTCGAAGGCGTCCGCGGCCAGCCCGTACACGGTGTCGGTGGGCATCACGACCAGTCGGCCGGACGACAGCGCACGCTTGGCGGCATCGAGACCTGCCGCGCGAGAGGCGGAATCGGAGCAGTCGTAGACGGTGGACACCCGGCCCATCTTGCCACTGCGTGCACGGCACGCCTGCGCAGCGGTGGCGCGATCTCGCGTCCTAGGTGATCCGGCGCTGCCGACGAGCGACGACGAAGCGTGGGCGGTCCGCGAGATCCCGATGCTGGGACACGTCTCCGAACACCGCTCGCCCCTCCAGGAGGGCGACCACCCGGTCTCCGTGCGAGTCGTCGTGCTCGATGCCCACTCCCCCGTCGATCCGCAACCACCGCGCGATGTTCGCGATCATCGGCTCGATGACGGACAGCCCGTCCGGGCCACCGAACAGCGCGACGTGCGGATCGTGGTCGATCACCTCGGGATCGAGCCGCGCACTCGTCGGCACGTAGGGCGGGTTCGCCACGACCAGGTCGACGGTGCCGTCGAGCTCCGTGAGCACCGTCCTCTCGGTCACGTCACCGTGATGCAGATGCACGGGAGTGTCGCCGTCCGACGCCCGCAGGTCGGCGTTGCGCCGCGCCCACGCCAACGCGTGCGGATCCTTCTCCACCGCGTGCACCACGGCGTCCGGGCGAGCGTGGGCGATCGCGAGGGCGAGTGCGCCGCTTCCGGTGCACAGGTCGAGGACGACGGGCGGATGCCGCCCGGCGGACTCGAGGAACGCGAGTGCCCAGGCGAGCAACAGTTCCGTCTCCGGGCGGGGGACGAACACCCCGGGGCCCACCTCGACGTCGATCTCCCCCAGTGACGACGTTCCGATGATGTGCTGCAACGGAATTCGCTTCGCACGCTGCGCGACGGTCGCACGGTAGGCCTCGGCGACCTCGGGCTCCACCAACGGGGTCAGGCCGAGCCGCCCGCGGGGAACCGACAGCAGATGCGCGGCGAGCAACTCGGCGTCGACCCGCGGGCTGGGGACGCCGGCCTCGGTCAGGACGCGGGTTGCCTCGACGATGGCCAGACGTAGCGGGACGCGACTCACCGACACAGCTTCGCACTGCCGGTCGGCCCGGCGATCACGCGGAGGTCATTCCGCCTGGAGCCGCGCCTGTCGGTCGGCCGCGGCGAGCGCGTCGAGGAGCGCGTCCATGTCACCGTCGAGAACGGCGTCCAGGTTGTGCGACTTGAAGCCGATGCGGTGGTCGGTGATGCGGTTCTCAGGGAAGTTGTACGTGCGGATGCGCTCGGACCGATCGACGGTGCGCACCTGGCTCGCACGCCCGGCCGCCGCCTCCTTGTCGGCCGCTTCCTCGGCCGCCGCCTGCAGCCGCGAGGCGAGCACCTGCATCGCCCTCGCCTTGTTCTGCAGCTGGGAGCGTTCGTTCTGACAGGTGACGACGATGCCCGTGGGCAGATGCGTGATGCGCACCGCGGAGTCCGTGGTGTTGACGCCCTGGCCACCCTTGCCGGACGAGCGGTAGACGTCGATGCGCAGATCGGTCTCGTCGATCTGGACGGCTTCGACCTCGTCCTGCTCCGGGTAGATCAGGACGCCGGCCGCCGACGTGTGCACTCGTCCCTGCGATTCGGTGACGGGAACACGCTGCACCCGATGCACGCCGCCCTCGAACTTGAACCGCGACCACACACCGTCGGCGGTGTCGGTGCGCGCCTTGATGGACAGCGTCGCGTCCTTGTACCCACCCAGATCGGAGACGTTCGCGTCGAGGATCTCGACCCGCCAGCCGTGGCGCTCGGCGTACCGGACGTACATCCGAGCGAGATCGGACGCGAACAGGGCGGACTCCTCGCCGCCCTCACCCGACTTGACCTCCAGCACGACGTCGTCGGCGTCGTGAGGATCACGGGGCGCGAGCAGGTCGGTGAGGGTGGTGTCGAGCTCGGCCACGGTCGCCTCGAGCGCCGGGATCTCCGCGGCGAAGCCGGCGTCGTCGGCAGCGAGCTCGCGGGCCGCCTCGAGATCGTCGCGGGCGGCACTGAGCTTGGAGTACACACTCATGATCGGGGCCAGCTGCGCGAACCGCTTCCCGGCGCGGCGAGCCGCCGCCGGATCGTCGTGCAGCGAGGGATCGGACAGGTCGCGCTCGAGTCCGGCGTGCTCGGCGAGGATGTCGTCGATCGCGGACGGTGTCGCGGAGGCGGCCACGGTGTTCTCCCTGTCGAACCGAAGAATGTCAACGAACAATGGTGCAGAAACGACCGACGCCCGCCCCGAGACGAATCTCGGAACGGGCGTCGGCGGAAGAGCTAGCTGTCGGCGTCGGCCTTCTTGCCTGCGCGCTTGCCGTAGCGAGCCTCGAAGCGAGCCACGCGGCCGCCGGTGTCGAGGATCTTCTGCTTGCCCGTGTAGAACGGGTGGCACTGCGAGCAGACCTCGACGTTGATGCGCTCCGCCGAGTTGGTGCTGCGGGTCTCGAAAGTATGTCCGCAACCACACACGACTGTCGTCGCTGTGTAATCGGGGTGAATTCCTGCCTTCATGGTGTCCCTTTCATGGTCGCCGGGTCGCCTCGACTGTCGAGAGCGTGAACCGGAACCGGACTCGGCCGATCAGTATGCCAGAGCAGCTGTCCGCGCTGGTAATCGTCTCAACATCGGTGCCGAGACGTTTGTTCCGTCGATCCTCGGGGGTCAGTCCTCCGGCGAACCGGGCGCCGTCTTGGAGACCGACATGAGGAACTCGATGTTGTTCTTGCTCTTCTTCAGTCGGTCGATCAGCAGATCGATCGCCTGGTGCGAGTCGAGCCCGGAGAGCACCCGACGCAGCTTGTGCAGCACGGCCGCCTCGTCGGGACTGAGCAGGAGCTCGTCCTTGCGGGTGCCCGACGGATTGACGTCCACCGCCGGGAACACGCGCCGCTCGGCGATCTTGCGATCGAGCTTGAGCTCGGCGTTGCCCGTGCCCTTGAACTCCTCGAAGATCACCGTGTCACCTGTCGAGCCGGTCTCCACCATCGCCGTGGCGATGATGGTGAGCGATCCACCGTTCTCGATGTTGCGCGCGGCACCGAGGAAGCGCTTGGGCGGGTAGAGCGCCGTGGAGTCGACACCACCGGACAGGATGCGACCCGAGGCCGGCGAGCTGTTGTTGTACGCACGGCCCAGACGCGTGATCGAGTCGAGCAGCACCACCACGTCGCGGCCGTCCTCGACCAGACGCTTGGCGCGCTCGATCGCCAGCTCGGCGACCGAGGTGTGGTCGCCCGGCGGGCGATCGAAGGTGGAGGCGATGACCTCACCCTTCACGCTGCGCTGCATGTCGGTCACTTCTTCGGGACGCTCGTCCACGAGCACGACCATCAGGTAGCACTCGGGGTTGTTCGTCGCGATGGCGTTCGCGATCGCCTGCAACACGCTGGTCTTACCCGCCTTGGGCGGGCTCACGATGAGCGCACGCTGCCCCTTGCCGATCGGCATGACCAGATCGATCACGCGCGTCGTCAGGATGTTCTGCGTGGTCTCGAGGCGCAGTCGCTGATTCGGGTACAGCGGCGTCAGCTTGTTGAACTCCGGCCGCTTGCGGTTGCCGTCCGGCGGCGCACCGTTGACCGTGTCGAGACGGACCAGCGGGTTGAACTTCTGCCGGGAGTTGTTCTGCTCCCCCTCGCGGGCCACTCGCACGGCACCGGTCAGTGCGTCACCGCGTCGGAGGCCGTTGCGGCGCACCATGTTCATGGAGACGTACACGTCGTTCGGTCCCGCGAGGTATCCCGAGGTCCGGACGAACGCGTAGTTGTCGAGCACGTCGAGAATGCCGGCGACGGGCTGCACGACGTCGTCGTCGCGCAGTTCGGGCTCGCGCTCACGATCACGCTGGTTGCCGCCGCCCTCGGGAGCACCGTCACGATCGCGCCCACGGCGACGCTCGCGGAAACGACGTCCCCGCCTGCCGCGGCCCTCGCCGTCCTCGTCGTCGCGGGGACCGTTGTCACGAGGCCCGTTGTTGCGGTCACCCTGGTTGCGGTCGCCCTGGTTGCGATCGTTCCGGTCACCCTGATTGCGATCGCCCTGGTTGCGATCGTTGCGGTCGCCCTGGTTGCGATCGTTGCGGTCGCCCTGGTTGCGGTCGTTCCGGTCGCCCTGGTTGCGGTCGCCCTGGTTGCGATCGTTGCGGTCGCCCTGGTTGCGGTCGCCCTGATTGCGATCGCCCTGGTTGCGGCCCTGGCGCTCGCGGCGCGGCCGGTCCCCGTTCTGACGATCACCCTCGCCCTGGTCGCGGTCGTCGCCACCGTCGGTGCGGGTGGTCTCGGCCGGAGCCGTCGTGGTGGACGCTGACGCGTCGGTCGACTGGTGCGCGCGGCCGTCCTGCGCAGGCGCAGCGTCGTTCTGCGACTCGGCGGCGGTGTCGGTCGACTCCGCGGCGCCGGCACGGCGGGTCGCTCCGCGACGGTTCCGCGTGCGACGCGGGCCGTCGGGGTTCGCGCCGTCGGACGCTGCACCGTCGGAACCCGAGGTGTCGGCGCTGGGGGTACCGGCGTCGGAGCTGGAGGCGCCGGCGCTCGCACCGTCGGCTCCGGAATCCCGGGGGGCCACGGCGTCGGACACACCGGCGGACGGTGCGTCCGACGTGGCGGCGGGCGCGGACCGGCTCACGCGGGGTGCGCGCGACGGTGCCTCGGTGGCAGCCGCGGACGCGGGCACCTGCTTGGCCTCGATCGCGGACACGAGGTCGCCCTTACGCATCCCGGAGACACCCTTGATGCCGAGTTCGGACGCGAGTCCGCGCAGCTCGGTGAGCACCATCCCGGAGAGTCCGGCACCGCGGCGCGACGTGCGCGGGCGCGTGTCGGACTGGGTCGCCGGAGCAGCGATAGATTCCGTATCGGTCACGGAGGTCCTTTCCTTCCCTCGCGCGCCTGGTGCGCAGATCGAGGGTTCGTTCCGCCGTTCGACTCTCGTGTCGAACTCGGATGCCGCGTACGTTCGCGTCGTGCAGAAGAGCGAAGGCTGTTCCAGGATGCGACTTCCCTGGCGGCCGTGGCGCGCCGATCGACGACGGCGGCACCGCTGGAGCTCGAGGCCGGGAAGTAATGCCCTGGAGAAATCGGCGCGCTGACTGCGCACGATGTACGGACGCGTACCACAATAGCCGTGATGCGAGGTACGGGCAAGAATGTCCGCGTCAGCGCGTCGTGACGCCGTCCGCGATGTCCAGCTCCAGCACCGTCATCCCGTCGTCCCCGGCGCGGTCGGCCAACTCGCGCGCGATGCTCGCCGTTCCGAGCACGAGCACGGTGGGTCCGGCGCCCGAGACCGTCGCGGCGTGCCCGTGTGCGCGCAGGGTCTCGACCCATCGCGACGTCACCGGCAGGGCGGAGGCCCGGTAGGGCTGGTGCAGGCGATCCTCGGTGGACACCATCAACAGATCGGGTCGCGTCGTCAGGGCCACGACCGCGAGCGCGGATCGGCTCGCGTTGAACGCGGCGTCGCGGTGCGGAACGAGGTCGGGCAACAGTCCGCGCGTGTGCGCCGTGGACGACCGTTCGGTCGGGATGAGCACCGTCGCACCGATGTCCGGGTGCACGTCGAGACGGGCGGCCGCATAGGCCCGCGGCCCCTCCGGCGGGCCGGACTCGCGGCTCCAGGACACCACGGCGCCGCCGAGCACGCTGGCCGACGCGTTGTCCGGATGACCCTCGAACTCGGCGGCCAGCTGCACCATCTGCTCGGGCGACAACGCGAGAGCCGGATCCAGGGACGCCGCGAGGCAGTTGGCCGCGGCGAGCCCACCGACCACTGCCGACGCCGACGAGCCGAGGCCGCGAGAGTGAGGAATCCTGTTGTGGCAGCGTACTTTCAAGCCGTCCGCCCACACGCCGGCCGACTCGAGACCACGCTCGATCGCTCGCACGACGAGATGCGACGGACCCCACGGAACCTCGCGCGCACCCTCACCGTCGACCTCGATGTCGAGCCCGGATTCCGCCACGGTGACGACGACGTCGTCGAACAGACCCAGGGCGAGCCCCAGTGTGTCGAACCCTGGTCCGAGGTTGGCACTGGAGGCAGGCACGCGGGCGTGCGCCACCGTCCCGGTGGTGAGTGTCCTCGTCACGTCGGCCGGCCCGGCCACTATGCCGACTCGGTAGCAGCCGGGTTCACCGACGACCCTGGCGCCACAGTCGATCCCGCGATCGAGATCCCGATCATTCGGACGTTCCCTCGAGTCGGAGAACGCTGGTGACGGCGGTGACGATGTCGAGTTCCTTCAGCGCGTCCACGGTGGCCGCCAGAGCCGAGTCCTTGGCGCGGTGCGTGACGACGACGAGACGGGCATGCTTGCTCGCGCCCTCCTGGCGCACCGTGGAGATGCTGACGTCGTTCTTGGCGAACTCGGCCGCGACGGCGGAGAGCACTCCGGCGCGATCCGCGACCTGCATGTTGACGTGGTACCGCGTTGGGGTGTCCCCCATGGGTGCGACGGGGAGCTTGGCGTACGTCGACTCCCCGGGTCCACGGCCGCCGTAGAACTTGTTGCGCGCCGCCATCACCAGGTCGCCCATGACGGCGGACGCGGTGGGAGCGCCGCCCGCACCCTGGCCGTAGAACATGAGCCGTCCCGCGGCCTCGGCTTCGACCACGACGGCGTTGAAGGCACCCGACACCGAGGCGAGCGGGTGCGACAGCGGTACGAGCGACGGGTAGACGCGGACGGAGATGCGGTCGTTGCCGTCGTCGTCACTCACACGCTCGCACAGCGCGAGAAGCTTGACGGTGCAGTCGAACGCACGCGCGGTGGCGATGTCCGCCGCGGTGATCGAGGAGATCCCTTCGCGGTGTACGTCGGCCGAGGTGACCCGCGTGTGGAACGCGAGCGAGGCCAGGATGGCGGCCTTCGCCGCAGCATCGAAGCCCTCGACGTCGGCCGTCGGATCCGCCTCCGCGTATCCCAGCCGTCCCGCCTCCGCAAGCGTGTCCGCGTAGTCCGCACCCGTCTCGTCCATGGCCGAGAGGATGAAGTTCGTCGTGCCGTTGACGATGCCGATGACACGGTTCACCCGGTCGCCGGCGAGAGACTGCATCAGCGGCCGGACCACCGGAATGGCCCCTGCCACAGCGGCTTCGAAGTACAGGTCGGCGCGGTGGCTCTCGGCGGCGTCGGCCAACTCACCGGTGTACTCGGCGAGGAGTGCCTTGTTGGCCGTGACGACCGACTTGCCGGCGTTGAGCGCGGCGAGGATCAGTTCGCGGGCCGGCTCGAT
Organism: Rhodococcus sp. NBC_00297; assembly: GCF_036173065.1. NCBI lineage: Bacteria > Bacillati > Actinomycetota > Actinomycetes > Mycobacteriales > Nocardiaceae > Rhodococcus > Rhodococcus sp. NBC_00297. The sequence goes on along the minus strand of NZ_CP108041.1, from coordinate 3,545,358 downwards.
GCCGCCGAGCACCTCGACCACCAGGTCGACGTCGTCGCGCGCGACGAGTGCGCGCACGTCGGTGGTCAGCAGGTCGGGGTCGATGCCGCGGTCCTTGCCGATGTCGCGCACCGCGACTCCCCGCAGCACGAGCGGCGCACCGACGCGGGCGGTGAGATCGGTGGCGTGATCGAGCAGGATGCGCACGACCTCGCTGCCGACGTTCCCCATACCGAGGACGGCGACGCCGATCGGCTTGTCCACGGGACTGACGAAGGCCGCGGCCTCCGACGACACTGACGATTCTGGAGCGGTCACCGGTCTACCTCCAAGCTGAGCAGGTCGTCGAACGTTTCGCGGCGGAGTACCAGCCGCGCTTGCCCGTCCCGCACGGCGACGACGGCCGGACGGGGCAGAAGGTTGTACCGGGACGACATCGAGTAGCAGTACGCACCCGTCGCGCCCACGGTGAACAGGTCACCGGGACCGAGATCCTCGGGCTGCCATGTGTCGCGGATGACGATGTCGCCACTCTCGCAGTGCTTTCCGACGATCCGGGCCAGAACGGCCGGAGCCTCCGACGTACGCGACGCGAGGCGGCCGACGTACTCGGCCTGATAGAGCGAGGTCCGGATGTTGTCGCTCATGCCCCCGTCGACGCTGATGTAGCGGCGCGTGTGGGTGCTGTCGACGGTGACGTCCTTGACGGTGCCCACCTCGTACAGCGTCACGGTGCCCGGTCCCGCGATCGCGCGTCCGGGCTCCACTGCCAGTGTCGGAGTGGGGATCCCGGCGGCCGCCGACTCGGACTCGACGATGTGGGCGAGCTTGGCGGCCAGATCCTGCACGGGGGGCGGGTTGTCCCCCGGCACGTAGTGGATGCCCATGCCGCCGCCGAGATCGACCACGGTGATCTGCGAGGTCTTCTCGGTGCCGAACTCGGCCTTGATGTCGCGCAGCAACCCGATCACGCGGTGAGCCGCGAGCTCGAACCCGTCGACCTCGAAGATCTGGGATCCGATGTGCGAGTGCAGGCCGACGAGGCGCAGATTGTCGGTCTCGAACACCCGACTGACGGCCCGGAGCGCGCTGCCGTCGGACAGGCTGAAACCGAACTTCTGGTCCTCGTGGGCGGTGGCGATGAATTCGTGCGTGTGTGCCTCGACCCCGACGGTGATGCGGATCAGGACGTCCTGCACCGTTCCCGCCGCGGCAGCGACCTCGTCGAGCCGGTCGATCTCGATCATCGAGTCCAGCACGACGTGCTCGACACCGGCGCGCACTCCCGCCTCCAGTTCGGCCCGTGACTTGTTGTTGCCGTGCATCGCGATCCGGTTCGCCGGGAAGCCCGCGTTCAGTGCGATCGCCAGCTCGCCGCCCGAGCACACGTCGAGGGACAGACCCTCGTCCGCGACCCAGCGAGCGATCTCCCCACACAGGAAGGCCTTGGACGCGTAGTGCACCCGCTCGGGGGCACCGAACGCCTCCGCCATCTCGCGGCAGCGCGACCGGAAATCGTCCTCGTCGATGACGAACAGCGGCGTGCCGTACGTGGCGGCAAGTTCCGTCACCGGAACACCGGCCAGCGTCACGACACCGTCGTCACCACGAGCTGCGTTGCGGGGAAACACCTTCGGATGAAGGTCCGTGAGTGCCGCGCTGTCCGCCGGACGCTCCGGGGTGCCGGGGCCCGACTGCTCGGCGTGCCGCGGCCCGGCGGGATGCGCGCTCACATCTTCTCCGGTGCGCTGACACCGAGCATGGCCAGGCCATTGGCCAGGACCTGCCGGGTGGCGTCGCCCAGGGCGAGCCGCGCTGTGTGGACGGGCATCGGATCCTCGTCTCCTCGGGGAAGTACTCGACACGCTCCGTAGAACCGGTGATAGGCACCCGCCAACTCCTCGAGGTACCGGGCGATCCGGTGGGGTTCGCGCAGCCCCGCCGCACTGGCGACGACGCGGGGGAACTCCCCGACGGTACGGACGAGGTCACCTTCCGCGGCATGGGTCAGCAGCGCGAAGTCGGGATCCGCGGCGGAGACGCCCAGCTCCTCGGCACCGCGGGCGAGAGAACACAACCGGGCGTGGGCGTACTGCACGTAGTACACCGGGTTGTCGTTGCTCCGGCTCGCCCACAGCGCGAGATCGATGTCGATCGACGAGTCGACCGACGACCGCACCATCACGTACCGCGCGGCGTCGATCCCGATGGCCTCCACGAGGTCGTCGAGAGAGATCACCGTGCCCGCACGCTTGCTCATCTTCACGGCGACACCGTCGCGGACGAGGTTGACCATCTGACCGATGAGCACCTCGACGGTCGCCGGATCGTCGCCGAAGGCTGCGGCAGCGGCCTTGAGCCGACCGATGTAGCCGTGGTGGTCCGCGCCGAGCATGTAGATGCACAGGTCGAACCCGCGAGATCGCTTGTCCTGGAAGTACGCGATGTCGCCGGCGATGTACGCGGCGTTGCCGTCGCTCTTGACCACGACGCGATCCTTGTCGTCGCCGTACTCGGTGCTGCGGAGCCACCAGGCCCCGTCCTTCTCGTACAGGTTGCCCGAGGATTTCAGCGTCTCCACAGCGCGCTCGACCGCGCCGGACTCGAAGAGCGAGTTCTCGTGGAAGTACACGTCGAAGTCGGTGCCGAACTCGTGCAGGTCCGACTTGATCTTCGTGAACATCGCGTCGACGCCGAGGGCTCGGAACACCTCCTGCCGCTCGTCGTCGGGCAGACCCATCACGTCCGGTCGCTGCGTGACGACGGCCGCGGCGATCTCGGCGATGTACTCGCCCGCGTAGCCGTCCTCCGGAGCGGGCAGACCCAGCGCCGAGGCGACCAGCGAGCGTGCGAACCGATCGATCTGCGCGCCGTGATCGTTGAAGTAGTACTCGCGGGTGACCGCGGCACCCCGCGAGGTGAGGATGCGCCCCAGGGCGTCGCCCACCGCGGCCCAGCGGGCGCCGCCCAGGTGCACGGGACCCGTGGGGTTCGCCGAGACGAACTCCAGGTTGATCGAGGTCCCGGTGAGCTCGTCGGACCAGCCGTAGCGATCGTTCTCGCGCTGCACGCGCTCCACGATGGCGCCCTGAGCGGACTTCGCGAGCCGGATGTTGAGGAATCCGGGACCGGCCACGTCGACGGCCTCGACAGCGTCGGCACCGGCCAGACCGTCCGCGAGCCAGGTCGCCAGGTCGCGGGGGCTGACGCCCGCCTTCTTGGCCACCTGCATCGCGACGTTGGTCGCGTAGTCGCCGTGCTCGGGATTGCGCGGGCGGTCCACCGTCACCGTCGCGGGCAACACGGCAGGATCGAGTCCGTGCTCGGTGAGCACGGCCGCTGCGGTGGCATGCAGCAGTTCGGCGAGGTCGGCGGGAGTCACGGGGCCTTATCCTATGGTCTCGCTGCACAGCACCCCGACCGCGGTCACCGGTGGGTCCGACGGGAGCGCTTCAGCGAGGGCTCAGACTCCCTCCGTACAGTGGGGCTGCCTCGAGTAGGCGGCCACTCATCTCCTCGATCGAAAGAGCGCTCCGACCATGCCAAGCGGTTCCGACAAGAAGTCAGCCAAGGCCATCAAGGCTGCCAGCAAGACCGGCACCCGGAACAAGGGTGGTGTCCCCTCCAGCGTGGGATCGGGCAAGCGGCGCCAGATCCCGTGGCTGACGGTGGCGGCATCCGTCGTGGTCATCGCGCTGATCGGCGCCCTGGCCTGGAATCTGGTGCCCAAGTACCAGGACCGCGCCGAGGCGCAGCGCTTCGCTCCCACCGAGGAGAACCAGGACCCGTCGACCGGCATCGACGGCGTGGTCACGCAGGACTATCCCGCTGCGCTGCACGTCACCGGCTCGCAGCGTGTCGCCTACGACCAGTCGCCGCCGTTCGGTGGCCCGCACGACCAGGTGTGGGCCAACTGCATGGGCACGGTCTACCCGGACGGCCTGCGCACCGAGAACGCCGTGCACTCGCTCGAGCACGGCGCCGTCTGGATCGCCTACAACCCGGACGACCTGAGCGAGGACCAGATCTCGACGCTGGCCGCCAAGGTCGAGAACCAGCAGTACATGCTCATGTCCGCCTACCCCGGACTCGACTCCCCGATCTCGCTGCAGTCGTGGGGCCACCAGCTCAAGCTCGACAGTGTCGACGACCCCCGGATCGACCACTTCATCGCCGCACTCCGCCTGAATCGCTACGCCTACCCCGAGGTCGGCGCGAGCTGCTCCACGACGCCGGAGACCTTCGACCAGGACAACCCGCCGCCGTTCGACGGCAGTGCACCGGGCCCCGACGCGGTGCCGATGAGCGGCGAGGGCCTGACCCCCGACGCCTCCGAGACGGGTGCGGGTCAGCTCCCGGGCGGGCTGGGCCTGCCCACCGACGGCCTGCCCACCGACGGCCTGCCCACCGACGGCGCGGCAGTGCCCACACCGTGAGCGTGACGACGGAGGAGCGGCCCACGGCGCAGCGGAGTCAGCGGTCGGCGCTGCTGGTCCTGGGTGCGGTGGCCCTGCTCGTCATCGGGTTCGCCGTCGGCTTCCTCGCGCAGACCCCGTTGCGGGACGATCCGGCACCCACACCGGGCGCCGATTCGGTCGACGTCGGGTTCTCGCAGGACATGACCGTGCATCACAACCAGGCGATCGAGATGGCGACCATCGCGCTCAGTGGCGCCTCCGATCCGCTGGTCAAGAATCTCGCGTACGACATCCTCACGACACAGCAGAACCAGGCCGGGCAGATGCAGGGCTGGCTGGCGCTCTGGGACGCCGCTCCGTTGCCGACGGGCGGCTACATGGGCTGGATGACGGAGGACGGCGGACACTCCATGTCCGGCTCGTCGATGTCGTCCATGTCCGGGTCCGGCTCGTCCACCGGTCCCGTACAGACCATGCCGGGTATGGCGAGCACGCAGGACATGACGGCCCTGCGCGCCGCCACCGGTCCGGCACTGGACGTGCTGTTCCTCCAGTTGATGCTGCGCCACCACGAGGGTGGTCTGCCGATGATGGAGTACGGCGCGGTGCACGCGGAGACGCCCGCGGTGCGCAATCTCGCGCAGACGATGGTGAACACCCAGACCTCGGAGGCTCAGCTGATGACGCAGATGCTCACCGAGAAGGGTGCTGCTCCGCTCTGATCGCGTGATGCGCTACTGTTGGCACCGCCCGAAACGGCACATCGGAGTTCGCTCCGGTGCGCCCCCGTAGCTCAGGGGATAGAGCGTCCGCCTCCGGAGCGGAAGGCCGCAGGTTCGAATCCTGCCGGGGGCACCCATCACTCGCCCGGTGCGAGCACCGTCAGTCGTTCGCCAGGAGCGCCGACATCACGGCGTCGGCCGTCAGCCGGGCCGTCGGTTTCCTCGCAGGCGCCAGGTCGTGTCCCGCAGCCTCGATCGTCACGATGGTCACCGCTCCCCCGATCCGCGTCGTGTGCTCGCGCAGTTCGTCGCCGGTGGCGAACGGGTCCCGCGAGCCGTGCACGATCACGGTCGGAGCGGCGATGCCCGGGAAGTGCTCGGTCCGCAGGGTGTCCGGCTTCGTCGGCGGGTGCAGCGGATAGGACAGTGCGAGAAGAGCGTCCGCGATGTCGGGGTCCTCGGCGAGGAGCATCGAGGCCTGACGGCCGCCGTACGAGTGACCCCCGACGATCACCGGTCCCCGCGCATCCAGCGCCCGCACCGCGGCGGCGATACCGGCACGATCCGCGGCGGCGCCCGCTCGGTTCGGAGGGCCCTTGGGCCGAGCCTGACGAAACGGGAGATCGATCCGCGCCGTCAGTACCCCACGGTCCGCGAGCTCGTTGGCCACGGCCACCAGAATCGCTGCGTCGCAGTTGCTTCCCGCACCGTGGGCGAGCACGGCCGTCGCGACGGGTGCGCCGGCAGGTTCGTGGACGACGCCGTGGATCCCGTCGGCACGCCACTCCCGCACCGTTCCCTCCGTCATGCCGCGACCGTAACGCAGAACGGGCACCGACCACAGCGGTCGATGCCCGTTCTTCTCGTGCGTCCGGTGTCAGGGAACCTGCGTGAGCCCCACCGTCGGGAAGAACGCGCAGGTCTTGCCGTCGTGCGAGACCTGGCCGAAGATCGCCGACAACACGGTGCCCGAGCCCGTGGCGACGGGTGCCAGGCGCACACCGGCGTTGGGGAACTTCGAGAGGTTGTTCGTCAGCAGGTCGCGTCCGATGGAACGGAACGGCTCACCCAGTGGCTCGATGATCTCCGCGAGGACGACGTCGGTGAGACCACCCATGTCGGCGAAGCCACCCTTCAGCGTGTTGACGTTGAACCACGCCACCTGCATGCCGGACTTGTTCGCACCGTCGTTCACGATGCCGCCGGGCGCCGGAACGAAGGCGTACAGCGTCTCGCCCGGATCGGCGATCGTGGTGTCGATCCCGGGCAGTGTCGGAATGGTGACACCCGGCACCTTCGGCGTGTACGGGCCGGGAGCCGAACCGGCGACCGCGGGCACGATGCCGAGCGGCGCACCCGGGAGCGCGGAGCAGTTGATCGCGGCCGTCGGGTAGAAGAACGGCGTGAGACCGAAGCCGCCGAGCAGTCCGTTCGCAGCGTCCAGCAGCGCCAGCGGGTTCGTACCGGCAGGCTCCGCGACATCGACCGACGGTGCGGCACCCAGCACGGCGCGCGCCGCCTCGAGGGCGACGTCCCCCGGCGCAGCGGATCCCTCGAGAGTGGCCAGCGCCTGCTGGAACGGGTCCGGAGCGGGTGCCGGATCGGCAGAGGCGACGGCCGGCAGCGCGAGCGCTCCGGCGCAGGCGATGGCCAGGGCGGCCACCGTTCGACGAGGCCGACGGAATGTACGCATGCATGCTCCTGAATGGCTCGGGGTCGACGATCTCGGGATCGAGATGCGCGTGCGGTCCCGTGGGAACCGTGTGGTCCGATTCGATCACGGGTTTCGTCAGGTCACGGTCGTCGAGACTGCATTGATACCAAAGTGTCGCATGATGCAGATGTGACGGATGTGGCGATCGACTCCATCGCGCGCCGAGTCGATCCACCGTGCGAACGTGGGAAGATCGACCCATGTCGTCAGCGCCGAAGCTTCCGCTGGACCCCATCGCGGAAGCTCACCGTCAGTGGATCCGCCACGGATGGTCGGACGCCGCCGACGGCATGGCCGCGGTCACGTCCATCATGCGCGTCCAGCAGATCATGATGGCGCGCGTCGAAGAGGTTCTCAAACCCACGGGGCTGACCTTCGCTCGCTACGAGTTGCTGACCCTGCTCACCTTCACGAAGACCGGCGCCCTGCCGATGGCGAAAGCCAGCGCACGCCTGCAGGTCCATCCCACCTCGGTGACCAACGCCGTCGACAGGTTGGAGAAGGCGGACCTGGTCACGCGGGTACCGCACCCCACGGATCGCCGCACCACACTCGTCGAGATCACCGAGGCGGGACGGCAATTGGCGGTCAAGGCGACGGAAGATCTCAACGACCGCGTGTTCGGGCTCCCCGGAGTCGCGGGTGCGGATCTGGACAGACTGGTGTCCATCCTCGCAGGGGTCCGGCGGCGCGCCGGGGACTTCGACGACGAGGACACGTCCGGCTGGTGACAGCAGAGATCCGGTGCCACTCCCCTCGCTCGGCGAGGAGAGTCGCACCGGATCTCGGTACGACCGGATCAGCGGTGGCGGAACACCGGCTGACGCTTCTCGGTGAAGGCGGTCATGCCCTCGGTCTGATCGTCGGTGGCGAACGTCGAGTGGAACAGGCGACGTTCGAACCGAACACCCTCCGCCAGAGTCGATTCGAACGCCCGATTCACGGCTTCCTTCGCCATGACGGCGATGGGAAGCGACTTCGCGGCGATCGTCTCGGCCGTCTCCAGCGCATCGGCGAGCAGATCGGCCGCCGGCACGATCCGCGACACGAGCCCTGCTCGCTCCGCCTCCTCGGCGCCCATCTTGCGACCGGTCAGACACATCTCCATCGCTTTGGCCTTGCCGACGGCACGCGTCAACCGTTGCGAGCCACCGATTCCGGGGATCACCCCCAGAGCGATCTCCGGTTGGCCGAACTGAGCCGTGTCCGCTGCGATCAGGATGTCGCACATCATGGCCAGCTCGCATCCCCCACCGAGGGCGTAACCCGCCACGGCGGCGATGGTCGGTGTGCGCACTGCGGCGAACGCGTCCCACTCGGAGAAGAAGTCCTGCGTGTAGACCTCCATGTAGGTCTTGGACTGCATCTCCTTGATGTCGGCACCGGCCGCGAACGCCTTCTCGGAACCGGTCACCACGATCGCCCCGATCGCCGGATCACGATCGAACGCCACGGCAGCCTCGACCACCTCGGTCATCAGCTGAGAGTTCAACGCGTTCAGCGCCTTCGGCCGGTTCAGCGTGATGACGCCGACGCGGCCCCTGGTCTCGACCGTGATCGTCTCGAACAGCTGCGTCTCCACTGTCGGCGTCCCGATGTCGCTCACGCGGTACCGCCCGAACGCTCACGGATGTCCTGCACGATGCCGGAGAAGTCCTTGTCCCCGTGCTCGGCGGCGTACGCCTCGTACATCGCCGAGGCCAGCATGCCCAGCTGCGCCTCGACACCGTTGGCGCGCACGGCCTCCGACACGAGACCCAGATCCTTGCGCATCAACGCGGCGGCGAATCCCGGCGTGTAGTCGTTGTTCGCGGGACTCGTCGGCACCGGCCCCGGAACGGGACAGTTGGTGGTCAACGCCCAGCACTGTCCCGATGCCGTGCTGGCGACGTCGAACAGTGCCTGATTGGTCAGCCCCAGCTTCTCCCCGAGCACGAAGGCCTCGCTGACGGCGATCATGGAGACCCCGAGAATCATGTTGTTGCACAGCTTGGCCGCCTGGCCGTTGCCGCTCTGTCCGCAGTGCACGATCTTGCGACCCATGATCTCGAGCAGCGGATTCGCCTCGGCGACGGCAGCGTCGTCGCCCCCGACCATGAACGTCAGCGTGCCCGCGGTGGCTCCACCGACGCCGCCCGAGACGGGAGCGTCGACGGCGCGGTGGCCCGCGGCCCGCGCGACGTCGGCCGCCGTTCGGGCATCGGCCACGTCGATGGTCGAGGAGTCGATGAACAGCGTGCCGGCGCCGGCAGCGGGGACGACGTCGGCATAGCAGTCGAGGACGTGCTTGCCACTGGGCAGCATCGTCACCACCACCGAGGCACCCGCCACGGCGTCGGCGGCCGACTCGGCGACCGTGATGCCCTTCTCCCGCGCCTGGTCGAGCGAGGCGGGAACGAGGTCGAAGCCTCGGACGTCGTGGCCGGCCGCGGCGAGGTTGGCCGCCATCGGCCCGCCCATGTGCCCCAGCCCCAGGAAGGCGATCACGGTGCTCACGATTGTGGTCCTTTCGAGACGGAGTCCGCCGCAGCGGATGTCAGACCCAACTCGGCGTCGCCGAGCGGTGCGAAGAAACGATCGACGTCGGAGGTGGTGACGTCGTCGAGATGGGCAGGCGTCCAGCGCGGTCGACGATCCTTGTCCACCACCTGCGCGCGGATGCCCTCGACGAGGTCGGGGCTGTCCAGGCAGGCGATGGACACGCGGTACTCGTCGTCGAGGACCTCGTCCAGCGACGACGCCGCGGCCGCGCGGCGCAGTGAGCGGAGCGTGACCGCCACCGACGTGGGGGATTTCGCCTCGATCGCGTCGGCCGCAGCGACGGCCTCGTCGCGGCCGTCGGCACGTAACCGCGCAACGATGCTCGCCGCGTCGTCGCCCGTGTAGGCCGCGTCGATCCACTCACGCTGCGCCGCCAGAGCCGACTCGGGAACGGGCGAGACGAGCGACAGGGCGGTGTCGACGGTGCCCGTGTGCAGGGCCTCGACGAACGCCGGCAGATCCTCGGTGGGCACGAAGTGATCGGCGAATCCGGCAGCGACGGCGTCGCCCGCCGTCATGCGCGCGGTGGTCAACGCGAGGTGGGTGCCGATCTCGCCGGGCGTCCGGGCGAGGAGATACGTCCCGCCGACGTCCGGAACGAAGCCGATGCCGACCTCGGGCATCGCGACCTTCGACTTCTCCGTCACGATACGGACCGTCGCGTGAGCGGAGATACCCACTCCGCCGCCCATCACCGCACCGTCCATCAGAGCGACGATCGGCTTGCCGTACCGGTTGATCCGCGAGTTCATGACGTACTCGTCCCGCCAGAACTGCGCGGTGGCGGACCCCGTCGGCCAGTTCTCGCCTGCCTTCGCCTTCGCGTCGTCGTGGATCGCGACGATGTCGCCACCGGCGCACAGTCCGCGCTCACCGTTGCCGGTGATCAGCACGGCGCGCACCGACGGGTCGTCCTCCCACCGCACGAGAGCCGCGTCGATGTCGCGCACCATCGCGTGGCTGAGCGCGTTGATCGCGCGCGGCCGGTTCAGGGTGACCGTGGCGACCCCGCGGTCGACCGTCAGCAGGACGTCGGAGTTCTCCGCGGCGGTGTCGCTCACGCGGCACCCACCACCGATCGGGCGATGACGATTCGCATGACCTCGTTCGTTCCTTCCAGGATCTGGTGCACTCGGAGATCGCGGACGATCTTCTCCAGACCGTACTCACTGAGATAGCCGTAGCCACCGAGCAACTGGAGCGCGTCGTTGGCCACGGTGAACCCCACGTCGGTGGTGAACTTCTTCGCCATCGCACACAGCTGCACCTTGTCGGGAGCATCGGCGTCGAGAGCACTCGCGGCCCGCAGGAGCAGGACCCGGGCCGCCTCGAGATCTGTCCGCATGTCGGCCAGGCGGAACTGCAGTGCCTGCGCGTCGAGCAGCCGTGATCCGAACGCACGACGGTCGGCGAGGTAGGACACCGCGGCGTCGAACGCCGCCGTCGCGCCGCCCAGCGAGCAGGCCGCGATGTTGATGCGACCGCCGTTGAGGCCGTTCATCGCGATGCGGAACCCGTTGCCCTCGCCGCCGAGCAGATTGTCGGCCGGCACCGTGACGTCCTCCAGGATCACCTGGCGGGTGGGCTGCGCGTTCCAGCCCATCTTGGCCTCGTTGGCGCCGAACGACAGTCCCGGCGTGTCCTTCTCGACGACGAACGCGGAGATGCCGGACGGGCCGGGCCCGCCGGTGCGTGCCATGACGACGTAGACGGCGGACTCGCCGGCACCCGAGATGAACTGCTTCACGCCGTTCAGGACGTAGGTGTCCCCGTCGCGCACCGCCTTGGTCGACAGCGCGGCCGCGTCGGATCCGGCGCCCGGTTCGGTGAGGCAGTAGCTACCCAGGGTCTCCATCGAGCACAGAGCCGGAAGCCACTGTCGCCGTTGATCGTCGGAGCCGTAGGTGTCGATCATCCACGCCACCATGTTGTGGATCGACAGGTACGCGGCGATCGACGGATCACCTGCGGCGAGCTTCTCGAAGATCCGCATGGCGTCGACGCGGCGCAGACCGGAGCCGCCGACGTCCTCGGCGATGTAGATCCCGCCCATACCGAGTGCGGCGGCCTTGCGCAGGACGTCGACCGGGAAGTGCTTGGTCCGGTCCCACTCCACGGCGTTCGGAGCGAGGAACTCCGCGGCGAAATCCGCTGCCGTCTCGCTGATCGCGCGCTCGTCCTCGTCGAGCGCGAAGATGTCCGCCACCGTCAGTCCATCGTCGGGATGACGAAGTGGTTCTGCGCCACAGCTTCCTTGCGGCCGCTGGGCCACCGCTGGGTGACCGTCTTGGTCTTGGTGTAGAACCGCACCGAATCCGGGCCGTGCTGATTGAGATCGCCGAATCCGGACCGCTTCCAGCCACCGAAGGTGTGGTAGGCGATCGGCACCGGAATGGGAACGTTGACGCCGACCATGCCGACGTTCACCCGCGCGGTGAAGTCGCGCGCCGTGTCACCGTCGCGCGTGAAGATCGCGACACCGTTGCCGTACTCGTGGGCCGACGGCAGGCGCAGAGCCTCCTCGTAGTCGGCGGCACGCACGATCTGCAGCACCGGTCCGAAGATCTCCTCCTTGTAGATGCGCATGTCCGTCGTCACCTTGTCGAACAGCGTTGCGCCGGTGAAGAACCCGTTCTCGTGGCCGGCGAGGGAGAAGCCGCGGCCGTCGACCACCAGGTCCGCACCCTCGTCCACGCCGATCTGCACGTAGTCCGTGACGCGCTGAACGGCCTCGGCGGTGATGAGCGGTCCGAAGTCGCTGCCTGCGTCGTCGCTGCGTCCGACGCTGAGCTTCTCGACACGCTCGACCAGTTTGGCGCGCAGGGCCTCCGCTGTCTCCTCGCCGACGGGTACCGCGACGGAGATCGCCATGCAGCGCTCGCCCGCGCTGCCGTAGCCGGCGCCGATCAGTGCGTCGGCCACCTCGTCGAGGTCGGCGTCGGGCATGACGATGGCGTGGTTCTTGGCGCCACCGAAGCACTGGGCGCGCTTGCCGTGCGCGGCGGCGGTCTCGTAGATGTACTGGGCGATGGGCGTGGATCCGACGAAGCCCACCGCGCTGATGCGGGGGTCGGTCAGGATCGCGTCCACTGCTTCCTTGTCGCCGTTGACGACGTTGAAGATGCCGGGAGGGCCGCCGGCCTCGAGGAAGAGCTCGGCCAGCCGCAGCGGCACGGACGGATCCCGCTCGGACGGCTTGAGGATGAACGCGTTGCCGCAGGCGATGGCGGGCGCGGCCTTCCACAGCGGGATCATCGCCGGGAAGTTGAACGGGGTGATGCCGGAGACGACACCGAGAGGCTGACGCATCGAGTACACGTCGATACCCGTTCCGGCACTCGCCGTGAACTCACCCTTGAGCAGATGCGGGATGCCGGTGGCGAACTCGACGACCTCGAGGCCGCGCTGGATGTCGCCCTTGGCGTCGGCCACGGTCTTGCCGTGCTCGGACGAAAGCAGCTGGGCGAGCGGCTCCATGTTCTCGTTGATGAGGGCCAGGAAGCGCATCAGGACGCGGGCGCGCTTCTGCGGGTTCTGCAGCGCCCACTCGACCTGTGCCTCCTCGGCGTTCGCCACGGCAGCCTCGACCTCCGCCGTACTGGCGAGAGGAACGCGGGCCTGCACCTCGCCGGTGTTCGGGTCGAAGACGTCGGAGAAACGGCCCGACTCCCCCGCCACGTGCTGTCCACCGATGTAGTGCGTCAGTTCTCGGGTCACGGATCCACCTTCGTCGTCGTTGAGTGAGGTGATCCTATAGTCGGACGTCCATGTATGTCCAGGATCACGCCCCGCCCATCCGCCGATAGAGCGCGTCGAGCTCCGCCATCGCGGACCGCACCCCCCGCTCGTCGACGTCCGCCGTCCGCAACGCGATGCGCAGCAACGACGCCGCGAGATCGTCCGACGCCGGCGAGAACAGCGGGTCCGGCAGCGCGGGCAGCGTCGTCGCGTCGCCGAAATGATCGTCCGGATCGACCGTCGCCTCCGCGTCCTCGACGAACCCCACCAGGGCATCGAGGTCGACTCCGCGCAGCGCCAGCAGGCGCGTCGGGTCCTCGTCGATCCGCTCCGCGGCGAGATACGTCAGCGCCGCGGCGTGCTTGCAGGGCCACCCGCTGTCGGGGCAGGTGCAGTCGAAATCGAGCTGCGACGCACTCGACAGCAGCAGCCGCGGCCCCAGCGCCCGCGGAACCGAGCCGGAGGCGAGCTCGGTCAGCATGCCGGGCGACTCCTGCACGTCGGACATCAGCGCGTCCATGTCGAACGGATCCAGGACAGCGATGCTCACCGACGCCGAGAACGGCTCCACCTGACTGCCCTGGACGTCGCCGTCGATCCGCCCCGGCCGGAGTTCGAGGGAGATCACCTGCCCGCCGCGGGCGTACGTCCGTCCGCGCGAGAGCCGCCCGGCGTCGGCGATCGACTCGATGGTCTCCACGAACTGCTTGCCCCACCACGTGCGACCGAAGGCGCCCCGAGAGGTCTTCGCCGCGATGCCGTCCGGGATCCGCCGCCGGGGGCCGAACTGGTCGAACTGCGCCATCAGTCGCCCACCGCGTCCTCGGAGAGCGTGAGCAGATCGCGCAACTCCCCCGTCGACAACTCGGTGATCCAACTCTCGCCGGAGCCCACCGCGAGATCGGCCAGATCCTTCTTCGTGGTCAGCATGGTGTCGATGCGCTCCTCCACGGTGCCGACGCACAACAACTTGCGCACCTGGACGTCCTTGCGCTGGCCGATGCGGAACGCGCGATCCGTCGCCTGGTTCTCCACCGCCGGATTCCACCACCGGTCCAGGTGCACCACGTGATTGGCGGCCGTCAGGTTGAGGCCGGTGCCACCCGCCTTGAGCGAGAGCACCATGATCGGAGGACCGCCGGCGGACTGGAACTCCTCGACCATCGCGTCCCGTCGGCCCTTGCTCACACCACCGTGCAGGAACGGGACGGGAACGCCGAACCGGCGTTCGAGGTACGGCGCCACCATCGAGCCGAACGCCGTGAACTGGGTGAACAACAACGCCTTCTCGCCGTCGCCGAGGACAGAGTCGAGGATGTCGTCCACGAGTGCGAGTTTGCCGGAGCGGTGCTTGCCACGACGTAACACCGTCGACCCGTCGTCGAGGAAGTGCGCAGGGTGATTGCACACCTGCTTGAGCCGGGTCAGTGCGCCGAGCACCGCACCCTTGCGCGCCATGCCCTCGCTCTCGGCGATCTGTCGCATCATCTCGTCGACGACGGCCTGGTACAGGCTCGCCTGCTCGGCGGTGAGGTTCGAGCGCACGGTCATCTCGAACTTGTCGGGCAGATCCGCGATGACCGTCTCGTCGGTCTTCACCCGTCGCAGAACGAACGGTGACGTGAGGGAGCGCAACCTGGCCACGGCGGTCTCCTCCTTCTCGCGTTCGATCGGGATCGCGAAGCGTGCCCGGAACGTGGCGGGGGTGCCCAGGATGCCGGGGTTGCAGAAGTCGAAGATCGACCGGAGCTCGTCCAACCGGTTCTCCACGGGCGTGCCCGTCAGCGCGATCCGGTGCGCCGCGGGAATCGCCCGCGCCGCGCGGGCCTGCGCCGTGCTGCTGTTCTTGACGTGCTGGGCCTCGTCGAGCACCACCCGTCGCCAGGTCTGCGCCGACAGTTCGCCCACGTCGCGGGCCAACAATGCGTACGTCGTGACCACCAGATCGTGCGAGCGCACCGCAGCCGTCAGGTCGTCCCCCGTCGCGCGATCCGGCCCGTGGTGCACCAGCACGCGCAGGGTCGGCACGAACTTCGCCGCCTCGCGCTGCCAGTTGCCCACCACCGACATGGGCGCGACGAGCAACGTCGGTGTCACCGATCGCTCGTGCGCCAGGAGAACCAGCAGCTGCAGCGTCTTTCCCAACCCCATGTCGTCGGCCAGTACCGCCCCGAGGCCGGCCGAACTCATGAAGGCGAGCCACTCCACACCGCGCTGCTGATACGGCCGCAGCGTCGCGTGCACCGAGTCGGGCACCTCCACCGGTTCCGGCCGGCGGTCCGGGTCGAGCAACTTCTGCGCCCAGCCGGTGGCCTCGATCCGCTCGACGGGAACCGGCGGCGGTTTCTCGGCGGACAACTGCCCCAGCACGTCGGCGAGCGGCAGGGCGCGGTCCCGGTTCTGCTTCTTCACGTACTCGATCGCGCGGCTCAGGGCGGTTCCGTCGGCCTGCACCCAGGTGCCGCGCAGTCGCACCAGGTCGCCCTTCGTCGACGCGAGCCGGGCCATCTCCTCCGGCGTCAGTTCCATGTCGCCGATGGCCAGTTGCCAGTCGTACGAGACGATCTCGTCCAACCCCGCCGCCCGGTTCTCCGCGGTGGGCGACGGCGGCGAGTCGACCTTCAGCCGCAACGACGCGTCGAGGCGACTCCACGCCCGCGGAAGCAGCACCCCGACCGACACGGCACGCAGCTTCTCGACCCCGTGCAGCACGAAGTCGGTCACCGCCGCCGTGGGCAGCAGCATGTCGAGCGAGCCGGTGTCCGTCGCCATCGAGCGCAGCGGCTCGTACGCGGCCATCGCCTCGCCGAGCTTCGCCACCGCGACCCGGAACAGTTCCGCGTCCCGCACACCCGGCGCTCCGCCACCGTGTGCACCGGGCGCGCCGCCGCGGTGCACCACCACCGGCGTCGGCGCCTCACCGTCCGGACGCAGCAACACCTCGAGCGGCCACAACGGCTCCCCGGTCTCCTCGTCGTCGTCCGGTTCGGTGAGCCGCAGGACCAGCTCGGGCTCGTCGCCGCGCAGGCTCGCCCGCCACTGCTCCAGTGCCGCCTCGGAGCGAGCCGATCCCTCCTCGTACGGCTCCTCCTCGACGAGGGACCACAGGAGCGGATGCTCGACTCCGGGGCGTCCGATGACGCGGCGCACGATCGGATCCGTCACCTCGGCGAGCAGGTCGTCGAGGACGGCGCGCGCACCGCCCTCCGCACTCTGCACCGGCGGCATCGCGGCCGCCAGTTCCGCGCGCCACGCGCGCTGTGGCTCCCCTCCGACCAGTCGCCACCGCAGCCACCACTGCGACTCGAACCGCACCTGCACCGGGACCACTCGCGCGGCACGGACCCACCGCTCCACCCCGGCCACCACGAGGGCGAGATAGCGCAGATCACCGGAGATCGCGGGGTGGCGGGGCGGAACGCGCAACAGCAGTTCCACTGCGTCCGCCGGCGCCAGCGCGATCGACGGCATCGACACCGCCACGTGTCCGCGCGGCGTCGGCAGGGTGACGTCGGCACGGTGCCGCATCCGTCGGGACATCACCTTGGCCAGATGAGGCGGGAGCTCCGGCGTGTCGGCCGAACGACGGTCGCCGCTCGGGGCGTCGTCGTCCTCCCACAACATCAGGCCTCGACCGGGGGTCCAGAGGCCGTGGAGCATGGTGCCATCCAATCACTGCGAGGCCTGTGCAGAACGTCCCGCGTCCTGTCGGACCCACCCGGCATACTCGCTCCTCGTGACCTTCTCCTCGACCCGGCCGACGCGGCGTCTCGCGTCCGCGCTCGTCGCCGCGATGGTCCTGGCCGTCCTCACCGGCTGCTCGACGCTGCTGGGCCCGCCCACTCCCGCACCGGGCAGTCCCCCCGCGACGACGATCGAGTCACTGCTCGCGCAGGTCGCCGTCGTGGACTCCCGGCCCGACGTGCCGGGGTACGAGCGCAGTTGCAAGGCCGGGGACGGATGCGTGTTCGGTCCCGCCTGGACCGACGACTACGACGGCCCGGGCGGACACGACGGCTGCGGCACCCGCGACAACGTGCTGCAGCTCGCGCTCACCGACGTGCAGTTCCGGCCGGGAACCAACGACTGCGTCGTCGTGGCGGGATCGTTGAACGATCCGTTCACGGGATCGGTGCTGCCGTTCAGCAAGCAGAGCGCAGGCGACGTGCAGATCGACCACACCTACCCGCTGGCGGCGGCGTGGGACATGGGCGCCTGGCAGTGGCCGCTCGATCAGCGCATCCGTTTCGCCAACGACATCACGTACAACCTCATGGCCGTCTCGGGTGCGGAGAACCAGTCGAAGAGCGACAAGACCCCCTCGGACTGGATGCCTCCCAACGGCGCGTACCACTGCTACTACGCGGGGCGGTTCCTCACGGTGGCCGTCCGGTACGGGCTTCCCGTCACGGTGGCCGACCGGGACGTGCTGACCACGGTGTCGAACTCCTGCCCCTGACTCCGTCCGAACCCGAGCCGTCGCCGGAACCGTTACGCTGCCCGTCATGTCGCGTGTGTTCACCAAAGACACCCAGCTCTGCATGTCGTTGTCGGGGCGGCCCAGCAACATCGGGACCCGGTTCCACAACTACCTCTACGACGAGCTGGATCTGAACTTCGTCTACAAGGCGTTCACCACCACCGACCTCCCCGCGGCCGTCGCCGGAATCCGTGCGCTCGGAATCCGCGGCAGCGGAGTGTCCATGCCGTTCAAGGAGGCGTGCATCGAGCACGTCGACGTCATGCACGACTCGGCGTCCGCGATCGACTCGGTGAACACCATCGTCAACGAGGACGGCGTGCTGCACGCCTACAACACGGACTACCAGGCCGTCGCGGACCTCGTCCGGGAGGCCGGTCTCGACCCGTCGTGGTCGGTCGCGGTCACGGGCAGTGGCGGCATGGCCAAGGCCGTCGTCGCCGCGCTGCGGGACACGGGCTTCACCACGGGAACTGTCGTGGCGCGCAACGAGAGAACCGGACCGGCTCTCGCCGAGAAGTACGGCTACGGCTGGTCGGCCACCGCCGACGACGTCTCGGCCGACGTCCTCGTCAACGTGACACCCGTCGGGATGGCCGGCGGTCCGGACTCCGACGCGCTGCCGTTCGCCACCGAGCAGATCGCCGCCGCTCGCGCCGTCGTCGACGTGGTCGCGGTGCCGTCCGAGACACCGCTGATCGTCGCGGCGCGCGCCGCAGGAAAGCCCGTGATCACCGGTGCGCAGGTGGTGGCACTGCAGGCCGCGGAGCAATTCGCGCTGTACACCGGCGTGCGCCTGCGCACCGAGCAGATCCAGCGGGCCTCCGAGTTCAGTCGGCGCTGAGGTCGTTCGACCAGCCGACTACTCACGGAACATTCTGGCGGTGACCTCGAGGGCGGCGCGACGTGGGAGCAACCGCACACCGGCCGACTGCAGCTTGTTGTTCACTCCGGACACCACCGAGGCCGGGGGCCGCTTGGCCGCGAGCGCCGCGAACGTCGTGTCCATGACCTGTTCCGACGTCTGCATCTTCCCGAACGCGGCGTCCTTGCTGCCGAGCACCTCGAAGAACTCGGTCTCGGTGGGACCCGGCGAGACCGCCATGACGGTGACACCGGTCCCGCGAGTCTCGACGGCCAGCGCCTCGGTGAAGCTGAGCACGAACGCCTTGCTCGCCGCGTAGACGGCCATTCCCGGGAGCGGTTGGTACGCCGCCGTGCTCGCGAGCGTGACCAGCACACCCGCGCCGTGCTCGATCATGCCCGGCAGGAACGCACGCGAGAGATCGACGACAGCAGCGATGTTCACGGCGATCTCGTTGCCGAGCGTCACCGGATCCTCCTCGACGAACGGCTGGTGCGTCCCGAATCCCGCATTGTTGATCAGCGAGTGCACCGTGATGCCGCGGTGACCGAGAGTCGCCTTCAGCGCCGATCCCGCACCGGGCACGGCGAGGTCCGCGGCGATCGGGGTGGCGGTGACACCGTGCCGGGAGGAGATCTCCGCAGCCAGCTCCTCGAGGCGATCGAGTCGCCGCGCGACGAGCACGACGTCGCACCCGAGGGACGCGAAGCGTCGTGCGAAATCGGCACCCAGGCCCGAGCTCGCGCCGGTGACGAGGACGGTGGATCCGGTGAGACGCGTACGCAGCGTCGACATGGTCATCCGCTCACTGTAGGGACCGGACGTCCGACGATCAGAAGTGCTGCCATGTGGGTTTCTCCGACAACGCGTACCGGTAGTAGTCACTCGACCCCAGCGCCGACGCCGCGCCCTCGTCGACGACCACGGTCACGTGCGGATGCATCTGGATCACCGACGCCGGACAGGACGCGGCCAGCGGCCCCTCCACCGACGCGGCGAGAGCGTCCGCCTTCCCTTCGCCGAGTGCGACGAGGACCAGATGGCGGGCCTCGAGAATCGTGCCCAGACCCTGGGTCACCACGTGATGCGGTACCTCGTCGGCGGAGTGGAAGAAGCGTGCGTTGTCCTCCCGCGTGCGGCGCGTGAGGGTCTTGACCCGCGTGCGGGAGACGAGCGACGACCCCGGTTCGTTGAAGCCGATGTGGCCGTCGGACCCGATGCCCAACAGTTGCACGTCCACACCGCCCGACGCGGCGATCGCGGCGTCGTAGCGAGCGCACTCGGCCGCGACGTCCGCCGCCTCGCCGTTCGGACCGTCGATGGCATCCGGGTCGATGTCGATCTCCGCAGCGAACTCCGTGGCGATCACCGAACGGTACGACTGCGGATGGGCGGCCGGCAGACCCACGTACTCGTCGAGGAGGAACGCCCGGCAGGACGCGAACGACAACGCCTCCTCGCGATGCCGCCGACCGAGCTCCCGGTACGTCCCCAACGGGGTGGACCCCGTCGCCACGCCCAGCACCGCGGCACCCTGCCGAACCCTGCGTTCGACGATGTCCGCCACGGTGCGGTGCACCGCCGCTGCGTCGTCACGGATGACGATCTCCATCCGGCACACCCACTTCCACTCGTCCGCGCCTCACGACGCTCGTCACGGTCAGATCGGCATCGGTGATCACGATGTCCGCGCGCATCCCGGCCGCCAGGCGCCCCACCGTGTCCTGCAGGCCGAGGAACCGAGCCGGTGTGGTCGCCCCCATGCGCACCGCCGACACCAGGTCGACTCCCGACTCGGCCACCGCCCGTCGCACGATGTCGAGGACTGTCGACGTTCCGCCCGCGATGGCTCCCGGCTCGTCGCCGTCCTGCGTCAGGCGCGCCACCCCGTCCGCGACCGTCACGTCGAGCGAGCCCAATCGGTAAGGGCCGTCGCTCATCCCGGCCGCGGCCATGGCGTCGGAGACGAACACGATGCCGTCGGGTCCGACGAGGTCGACCACCATGGCGACCGTCCAGGAATCGAGATGCACTCCGTCACCGATGAGTTCGAGCACCATTTCGCCGCGTCCCGCCGCCGCGAGACACGCGGCCACCGGTCCGGGCGACCGATGGTGCAGCGGCGGCATCCCGTTGAACAGATGGGTGGCGCTCACCGGCCCGGTCAGCCGCGCCAGCGCTGCCGTGACCGTGGCCGCATCGGCGTCGGTGTGGCCCACGCTCGGACGGATGTCGTTCTCGGCCATCACCCGAGCGAGGGCGTCCAGGTTCGCGGTCTCCGGTGCCAGCGTCATCGACCGCACGGCTCCCCCGCCGGCCGTCACCACGGCCTCGAGGAGACGCGGATCACCCGGAACGATCGCCGCCGGATCCTGTGCACCGCAACGGCTACGGGCGAGGAACGGCCCCTCGAGATGAACGCCCGCGATGTCGCCGCGGCGCCACAGATCCGCCAGCAGTGTCGTCCTGTCGACGAGCACCTCGCGCGGGGCGGACACGAGAGAGGCGAGCATGGTCGTCGTCCCGCTGCGCACGTGATGCGCGACAGCGGCATCGACGGCGTCGGCCGTGTCATCGGGAAAGCCTGCTCCCCCGCCGCCGTGGCAGTGCACGTCCACCATGCCCGGCAGAATCGTCGAGGACGACGGCGGGACGGCGATGTCCGTCCGCTCGCGGGCCGGGCCCACCCGGACGATCCGATCGTCCTCGAACTCCACCACCCCGTCCTCGAGCACGCCGTTCACCAGGACGACGCGCCCTCGGAGGAGGGTCACGCCGAGCCGCCGCCGGCCGGCTTGTCCGTCGGCGCGGTCGTGGCGTCCGTCGATGCGGTGGTGGCCGCCGGTGCGCCGGTGGTCACCGCCGCGTCGTCGAGGGTCACGTCGTCCTCACGTCCGGGCGTGCGCAGGTTCCACTTCTTGATGACGAAGCTGAACAGCACGTAGTAGATGACGGCGTAGACCAGGCCGATCGGGATGAGAAGCCATGCCTTGGTGGCGATGCCGTAGTTCAGCAGGTAGTCGATACCGCCCGCGGAGAAGAAGAAACCGTCGTGAATTCCGAGCGCATTGGTCAACGCCATCGAGGTACCGGTCAGCACCGCGTGCACGATGTAGAGAGGCCAGGCGACGAACATGAACGAGTACTCGAGCGGCTCGGTGATACCGGTGACGAAGGCCGTGAGACCGGTCGAGAGCATGATGCCGCCGACGAGCTTCTTCTGCGACGGCTTCGCGTTGCGGTAGATCGCGAAGGCAGCGGCGGGCAGCGCGAACATCATGATCGGGAAGAAGCCGGTCATGAACACTCCGGCGCTCGGGTCCCCGGCGAAGAAGCGGTTGAGGTCGCCTCGGACGATCTGGCCGCTCGCGTCCGTGTAGTCACCGACGAGGAACCACACGACGGAGTTGAGGATGTGGTGCAGGCCGGTCGGGATGAGCATGCGATTGGCGAAACCGTAGATACCGCTGCCCACGACGGAGTGATCGGCGACGGTGGTGCCCACCCAGTTCAGGGCGCTGTAGAACAGCGGGTACACGAAGGACATCAGGACGCCGACCACGAGACCGGTGATCGCCGTCAGGATCGGGACGAGGCGTCGGCCGCTGAAGAAGCCCAGGTAGTCGGGCAGCTTCTGACGGTAGAAGCGTTGCCAGAGAACGGCGGAGAGCAGACCGATGATGATGCCGGCCAGCACGCCGTAGTCGATGACGGCAGGGTCGCCGTTCGCGTCGACCTCGCCGTCGAGCACCACCGGCGACATGGCCGTGAAGACGCCGTCGACCACCATGTAACCGACCACCGCGGCCAACGCGGTGGAGCCGTCCGACTTCTTCGCCCAGCCGATCGCGATGCCGACTGCGAAGATAAGGGGAAGCCACGTGAAGACCGACTGCCCCGCGGCCGAGATCACCGATGCGGTGGTCTCGAGCGGGGTGAAGCGTCCGAGCAGATCGGGCTGGCCGATGCGGAGCAGGATGCCTGCGGCGGGGAGCACTGCGATGGGCAGCATGAGACTGCGCCCGAATCGCTGCAACCCGGCGAGTGCGCGGGAGTCCTTCTTCTCGGTGGGCGTCTGTGGTGCGGTGTTCCCGGTGGCAGTCGTGCCGGCCATGGCGACCTTCTTCTCGTGTGTGTTGTGGACCGGTTCCATCACGGGTACTGTCCGGTCATAACCAGTTGTAGTTTGACCAGGTGGCAGCCTGATGTCAAACAGAAAGTGTGAGCACGCCCACCTGCATCGCATCGCGCCGGGGGCGGGTCACCGAGCGGAAGGAGCACCGCATGTCCAAGGCGGACGCCATCGTCGCCGGGCTCGGAGGAGCCGGGAACATCGTCGAGATCGAAGCCTGCATCACGCGGCTCCGCACCGAGGTGCGAGACGGAGCACTCGTGAACGAGGCCGCTCTCAAGGCCGCCGGAGCACACGGGGTCTTCCACAAGGGGACGGCCGTGCAGGTCATCGTCGGGCCCGAGGCGGACACCCTCGCCGAGGACATCGACGACATCCTGTGACCGACACCGCCGTGGGCAGCCCGCTCGCGGGCACCGTCATCGCACTGGCCGACGTCCCCGACCCGGTGTTCTCCTCGCAGATGGTCGGCGCCGGCGTGGCTGTCAGACCCGATTCGACGACCGGAATGGTGGACGTCCACTCGCCCGTGTCCGGGCGCATCCTCAAGCTGCACCCTCATGCCTTCGTGGTTCTGACGGAGGACAGGAAGGGAGTGCTGGTGCACGTCGGTATCGACACCGTGACGATGAAGGGCGAGGGTTTCGAACTCGTCGCGGCCGAGAAGGACTCGGTGTCGGCCGGAGACGTCGTCGTGCGCTACGACCCGGCCGCCGTCGCCGCCGCCGGATTCGACGACGTGTGCCCCGTCGTCGTGATGGACTCCGCCGCGGACTCCTTCGCGACGCCGTCGGTCGGGTCGTCCGTCACTGCCGGCGAGCCGCTCTTCACCCTCTGACGCGCCGGGGTCAGGCCAGCCCGACCAGCTTCTCCGACTCTCTCCACAGCCCGTCGACCACGCCGGGATCGTCTACCTGCCCGTTCGTGCGACCGCGAGCCTTGTGGCGGCTGTAGTAGATCCCGGCGACCTCGGCGTCCGGCTTGTCGACGGCCACCGACACCAACGGCTCGGCGCCCGACTCGGCACTGATCGAGGCCACGTACTTCAGCGGAGTCCGGTAGATCACCCGGAACAGGACGTTGGCGTTGCCGAAGTTGCTGCGCACCGCTCCGGGGTGGACGGCCACCGACGTGATGCCGCGGTCGGACCACCGCTCCGTGGCGCCGCGGGTGAAGCCGATGTTCATCAGCTTGCTGGTGCAGTAGGCGCGGAACTCGGCCGGCGAGGAACGGTCGTAGGCCATGTCCTGCAGATCGATTCGTCCACCGAGGTTGCCCACGGACGACGTGTTGACGATGCGACTGCCCGCCATACCGCCGAGTCGGTCGAGCAACAGATGGGTGAGCAGGAACGGCGACAGGTGATTGATCTGGACGTTCGGCTCGTGCCCGTCGGCGGTGCGCTTCGACGGATCGAACGTTCCACCCGCGTTGTTCAACAGGACGTCGATGTGATCGACGGAATTCCGCAGCTCGTCCGCGACCCGTCGCACGTCGTCGAACGAGGCGAAGTCGGCCACGAACGCGCGACCACCGATCTCCGAGGCCGCGGCGGCGGTCTTCTCCGGTGAGCGGCCCACGACGAGCACCTCCGCACCGCGTTCCGCCAGGGTGCGCGCGGCGATGCGCCCGATCCCGTCGCTCGCTCCCGTCACGACGATGGTGCGACCGGTGAGCGAACGGGGAGTGGGCACGGAGGAGCCTTTCGATCTGCGGATGGAACGCCTCGACCGAAGTGTACGAGCGAACGGCGTCGGCGACGCTGTCGGCTGTGGACGTCAGCGACGCTGTGGCCGCCGCCCGCCCTGGACCTCCATCGTGAGCTGATACCGA
Organism: Rhodococcus sp. NBC_00297; assembly: GCF_036173065.1. Lineage (NCBI taxonomy): Bacteria > Bacillati > Actinomycetota > Actinomycetes > Mycobacteriales > Nocardiaceae > Rhodococcus > Rhodococcus sp. NBC_00297. The sequence goes on along the minus strand of NZ_CP108041.1, from coordinate 3,520,936 downwards.
TCGCAGCGGTACCAGCTCTCCGTGTGTTCGATCGGCCGGTCACCGCTGAACGACACCCGGTCGAAGTACAGCACCGGCGCCCCACGCTTCGTCCCCAGCAGCGTCGCGGTGTCGTTGTCCGCCGCCGTCGCGCTGACCGTCTGCTCGGCGCGATCGATGGTCTGCCCGTAGTGGGAGGACACCGCGTCGTAGATGGACTTGCTCAGATCGAGATCGACCAGGCCCGGCAGCACGGCGGCGTCGTACCACCCGTCGTCGACGCTGACGGGCTCTCCGTCCGCCAGTCGCAGCCGCTTGATGTGGTACGCCTTGCCGCCCGCGGCGATGTCCAGCGCACGGATGGTGGCCACCGACGGATCCTCGAGCCGCGCGAAGAGAACGACCGTGGTGGGTTCGAGACCCTGCGCGCGCATCTCCTCCGAGAACGACGCCAGGTGGAGCCTCGACTGGACGGGCCGACTGGCGACGAACGTGCCCTTGCCGCGCACCCGCACCAGGTGGCCCTCGTTGACGAGCTGACCGATGGCCTCGCGCACGGTGATCCGACTGACCCCGTAGTCCTCCATGAGGCGCCGTTCGCTCGGCATCAGATCGCCGGGCTGGAGTTCCTTGGTGCACCGATGCAGCAGGATCGCGCGGAGCTGCTCGTGCTTGGGTACGGCACTGTCGCGAAGGTGGACGGGCATCACCACGGCGTGTACTCCCGAGAATCGGCGCGACCGGAGCGATCTGTGGCGCGAGCGGTACGGACTGGTCCCGTCCAACTTACTACCGTGGCTGCGCCCCGTGCGCCTTTTGCGCACCCTGGGATACGCGAAAGGCGCACGGGGATGGAATCCTCACCCGCATGACCGAGAGCACCGTCCCGTCCGCAGCCGACTGCCCCGTCCTGTGGCCCGTCGCCACCCGCTGGGAGGACAACGACCACTACGGGCACGTCAACAACGTCACGTACTACTCGTACTTCGACACCGCGGTGAACGGGTGGCTCATGCAGAGCACCGGCCTCGACATCCGCACACTCCCGGCCATCGGCGTGGTGGCCGAGACGTCCTGCAGGTTCCTCAGCCAACTGAGCTTTCCCGACGATCTGCAGGTGGGTATCGCCGTCGAGAGACTCGGCAACACCTCGATCGTGTACGCGCTGAGCATCTTCCGGGTGGACGGCGAAAACCTGACCCCGGCGGCGGCGGGACGGTTCGTTCACGTCTACGTCGACGCCGAGACCCGCCGCCCGACACCGGTCCCCGACGAGATCCGCGCGGTCGTCGAGGCACTCGGACAGTGACAGCCCCCGGCCGGGTGTCCCTCGCCGTGCCGATCGGCGCGGGTGTGGTCACGGCGCTCGTCGGCTTCACCAGTTCGTTCGCCGTGGTCCTCACGGGCCTGCGCTCGGTGGGGGCGAGCGAGTCCCAAGCCGCGTCCGGACTGTTCGCCATGTCTCTCGTCATGGCCTTCGGAATCACCGGTCTGGCACTGCGCTACCGCATCCCGATCACACTGGCCTGGTCCACACCCGGTGCCGCGTTGCTCGCGGGTACCGGAGCGGTGGTCGGCGGATGGCCGGCGGCCGTGGGAGCGTTCGTGACCGTGGGCATCGCGATCGTGCTCACCGGAGTGTGGTCCGGCCTCGGCCGCGTCATCGCGGCGATCCCGGTGTCGCTGGCACAGGCGATGCTCGCCGGCGTCATCCTGCCACTGTGTCTCGAACCCGTGCGGGCCCTCGCGGACAATCCCGCTGCGGTCGCCCCCGTCGTCGTCACATGGGTCGTGCTGCTGCGCTTCTCCCCGCGCTGGGCGGTACCGGCGGCCTTCGCCGTCGCCGCCGTGGTCATCGGCATCTCGCTCACGACGGGCGACACCGAGATCGGCGCCCGATCGCTGCTCCCGAGCCTCGACCTCGTCGCACCCACCTGGACGTGGCAGGCGCTGATCGGCATCGCGCTGCCGCTCTACATCGTGACGATGGCGTCGCAGAACATCCCGGGAACGGCCGTCATGGCCTCCTTCGGCTACGCGGTACCGTGGCGAGCCTCGATGACCGTCACCGGTGTCGGCACAGCGATCACCGCACCCGCCGGCGTTCACGCCGTCAACCTCGCTGCCATCAGCGCAGCGCTCGCGGCCGCCCCGGACGCGCACCCGGACAAGGATCGTCGGTGGATCGCGGCGGTGGCTGCCGGGGCGTCCTACCTGGCCCTCGCGCTCGCCTCGGCGGCGCTGGCGACCCTCGTCGCCCTCGCGCCGGCCGGCATCGTGGAAACCGTTGCGGGACTGGCGTTGCTGGCCACCCTCGCGGCATCGCTGGCCGCCGCGTTGAGTACCGAGGCGGACCGGGTGCCGGCAGCCATCACGTTCGTGGTCGCCGCCTCGGGTGTGGCGATCGCGGGGATCGGCTCGGCCTTCTGGGCGCTCGTGCTCGGTCTCGTCGTCCGACTGGGCCTCACCCGACCCGCCTGAGGACCGGCGCTCCTCGTGCGCCTTTCGCGTATCCAGGGGTACGCGAAAGGCGCACGGAGGCGGAGCCCACTCAGAGGATCCCGGCCTCCTCCGCCGTGGCGACGGCGCGGCCGATGATGCCGTCCACCAGATCCGTCGTCGGAGAACCGTCGCGTGCCCGGTTGCGCTCGTCGTCGATGGCCCGGCGCATGACGCCCTCGGCGATGACGGACAGCTTCCACAGCGCGAGGGCGTGCCAGTACCCCACCGCGGAGACGTCGCGGCCGGTGGCGGCGGCATAGAGCTCGACCAGCTCGTTCCTCGTCGGGAAGCCCGGCAACGTGGAGGACATGAACATGCCCGCGTTGTCGTCGTCGGCCTCCGACCAGTAGGCCAGCAGCGCACCGACGTCCGCGAGCGGCTCGCCCAGCGTGCACAGCTCCCAGTCGACCACCGCGACGATCGCGTCGTCGACACTTCCCTCACCGGCTCCGCTGGTGATGATGTTGCTCAGATGGAAGTCGCCGTGCACCAACGAGACCTCGGTCTGCTCCGGAGCCGACGCCGCCAGCGCGGTGGCCAGGCGCTCGATGTCCGGAACGTCCCGCGTCTTCGATTGCTCCCACTGAGCCGACCACCGCTTCAGTTGCCGTGCAGCATACGGCTTATGACTCGCCAGGTCGGTGAGTCCGGTGCTGTCGAGATCGACCGCGTGGATCTTGCCGAGCGTGGCGGGCATGGCCTCACCGATCGTCCGACGACGTGCCTGCGACAGTGTCTCCGCGACAGTCGGGCTGTCGACCACCAACCCGTCGACGTGACTCATCAGCACGAGGGGCGCATCGGTGACCGCTGGATCATCGGTCAGCGCGATCGTCGTCGGCACCGGAACGGCGGTCTGCTGCAAGGCCGACAGGATGCGGTACTCGCGAGCGACGTCGTGCGCCGACGCGAGCAGCGTGCCCAGTGGCGGGCGCCGCAGGACCCAGTTGCTGCCCGCGGCGTCGGTCACCGCGAAGGTCAGATTCGACTGCCCGTTACCGATGCGCTCGAAGGTCAGTGGCCCCGAGACCCCGATGTCGAGGCTCTCCATCCACGTCGTGACCGCACCGTCGTCGAGGCCCGGTGTCGTTCCCGTCGTCACTTGTCGATCTTCCGGTAGGGCGCCAGCTCGGTGCGTGCGATGGTCCGCTTGTGCACCTCGTCCGGACCGTCGGCGAGACGCAGGGTCCGCAGGTGGGCGTACATGCTGGCGAGCGGGAAGTCGTCGGAGACACCGCCGCCGCCGTGGACCTGGATGGCGCGGTCGACGATCTTCAGGGCCATCGCGGGCGCGGCGACCTTGATGGCCGCGATCTCCACGCGCGCTTCCTTGTTGCTGAACTCGTCCATCATCCAGGCGGCCTTCAGCGTGAGCAGGCGCGCCATCTCGATGTCGATGCGGGCTTCGGCGATCCAGTCCTGGATGTTGGCCTGCGCCGCGATCGGCTTGCCGAACGCCACCCGCGACGACGCACGGTCACACATGAGTTCCAGTGCGCGCTCGGCCATTCCGATCGCCCGCATGCAGTGGTGGATACGGCCGGGGCCGAGACGTGCCTGGCCGATCATGAAGCCGGCACCCGGTCCGGCGAGCACGTCCTTGCCGGGGACGCGGACGTTCTCGAACAGGACCTCGGCGTGACCCTCGCGGTCCTGGTACCCGAACACGGGCAGTCCGCGCAGGACGGTGACGCCCGGCGCGTCGATCGGCACGACCATCATCGACTGCTGTTCGTACGTCGACGCCTCGGGCGCGGTCTTGCCCATGACGATCAGCACCTTGCAGTTCTGGTGCAGGGCGTTCGAGGTCCACCACTTGCGGCCGTTCAGGATCCAGTCCTCGCCGTCGGCCACCATGGACATCGCGATGTTGGTCGCGTCGGAGCTGGCGACATCGGGCTCCGTCATGGCGAAGGCCGAGCGGATGGTGCCCTCGAGCAACGGGGCGAGCCACTTCTCCTTGTGCTCGTCCGTGCCGAAGCGGGTGAACACCTCCATGTTGCCGGTGTCCGGTGCGGCGCAGTTGCAGGCCTCGGGCGCGATCGCGGGGCTGCGGCCCATGATCTCCGCGAGCGGTGCGTACTCGGCGTTGGTCAGACCGGGGCCGTAGGCGGGATCCGGGTGGAAGAGGTTCCAGAGGCCGCGCGACTTCGCGTCGGCCTTGAGCTCCTCGAGGATCGGCGGCTGGAAGTGCGGATCACCCGATTCCAGGATCTGCTGGGCGTAGACCGCCTCCGCCGGGTAGACCTTCTCGTCCATGAACGCCAGCAGGCGCTGCTGGTAGTCCTTGCACCGATCCGAGTACGCGAAATCCATGTCAGCGATCCTGTCCTGGCCGTGCGGCCGTCTCGAGAGATGTTCGGTACCGACGCATCCCGGCGATCCACCGGTCGTAGTCGGCACTCTTGTGCGAGTAGAACGTGAGCACCTCGGGGTGCGGGAGAACGAGGAACTTCTCGGTCTCCATCGCCTCGAGGACGATGCGAGCGACGTCCTCCGGTTCGAGGACGGTGCCGGCGCCGGTCACGGCGGAGGCCGCCACCGAGGCACCCTCGGCGTCGCTGTCGAAGCCCGAGTTCAGGAGCGCCGTGTTGACGCCCATCGGGCACAGGCAGCTCACCGCGATGCCCTTGTCGCCGTAGGTGACCGACAACCATTCGGCGAAGCCGACGGCGGCGTGCTTGGACACCGAGTAGGTGGCCGATCCGATCTGGGTGAGCAGGCCCGCCGCGGACGCGGTGGACAGGAAGTAGCCGTGCGTTCCGCGCTCGATCCATCGCGGGATCACCACGCGCGCAGCGCGCACATGGGCGAGGACGTTGACCGACAGCGCGGTGTCCCAGGCGGCGTCGGTGCTGTCGAGCCCCATCCCTGCCGTCGTCCCGGCATTGGCGATGTAGATGTCGAGTGGCCCGAACGCCTCCTCGACCCGCTCGATCATCTGGGCGATCACCGCGTCGTCGGCGACGTCGCCGCCGACGGCGATGCACCGCTCCCCCAGTCGCGCGGCGACCGCATCGGCGGCCGCCCCGTCGAGATCGGCGACCAGGACCGAGTTCCCGGCCTCGACCAGTGCAGTGGCGAGGGCGGCGCCGATACCGGCGCCACCTCCCGTGACGATGGCGACCTTGTCTGTGACCCGCATCATTCAGATAGTAGGCATGCGCAGTGGGTGACGGGCTTTCAGGGTCAACGAACTCGAGGTCGACCTCGAGTTCAGAAAGAGGTCCGGTGCCGCTCCTGCTCGACGATCTCGTCGATGTCGCCGAGCCGCTCCATCGAACTGACTGCTCGGCGCGTGCGCATGTTCTTCGCCAGCCGCTCGCGGTGCTTGTGCGTGAACGCCCAGTACCCCGCCGTGAACGGACACGCGTCCTCCCCGACCCGCTTCTTGGGGTCGAACGCGCAGCCCTTGCAGTGGTCGGTCATGCGGTCGATGTACGCGCCGCCGGACGTGTAGGGCTTGGTCGCGATCACTCCCCCGTCGGCGTGCTGACTCATGCCGAAGACGTTGACGGGCATGACCCACTCGTACCCGTCGACGAAGTGCTCGGTGAACCACCGGGTGAGCGCCCGCGGGTCGTACCCCCGTTGCAGCGCATGGTTTCCCAGGATCATCAGGCGCGGGATGTGGTGCACCCACCCGCGATCGTGCACGCCGGCGAGGGCGTCGGACAGGCACGCTGCGGTGACCTCCTCCGCGTCGAGGGTCTGGAACCATCCGGGCAGCGGGGTGTCGGCGTCGAGCGCGTTCGTGCGCATGTAGTCCTCGCCCAGATGCCAGTAGAGGTGCCACACGTACTCGCGCCACCCGAGGATCTGGCGTACGAACCCCTCGACGCTCGCCAGCGGTGCCGTCCCGTCCCGGTAGGCCTGCTCGGCGGCGCGCGCCGCGTCCAACGGGTGCAGCACACCGAGGTTGAACGGCACCGACAGCAGCGAGTGCGACATGGTCCAGTCCGCGGCCATCACGGCGTCCTCGTAGGGACCGAACGTGGCGAGACGGGTGGCCACGAAGGTCTCCAGCGCCGACGCCGCCTCGGCTGCGGTGACGGCGAAGAGACGCGGTCCGTCCTCGCCGGACCAGTCGACGTCCATGGCGTCGAGATCCTTACGCACGCCGGCGTCGATGTCGTCCTCCTCGGGCCACCACGGTTCGGGAACACCGAGTGTCGTCCGCTTCTTGGGCGGCTTCTCCCTGTTCTCAGCATCGAGGTTCCAGGTGCCGCTCACCGGATTCTCGCCGTCCATCAGGATGTCGAACCGGCGACGCTGCTCTCGGTAGAAGTTCTCCATGAGGAACGACTTCTTGCCGCCCGCCCAGTCGGCGAAGTCCGCACGGGACAGGGCGAACGTGGGGGTCGGCACGATCTCCTCGACCAGGCCCTCGTCGGCCAGTCGACGAACGAAGGCCTCCGCTCGCCGCGACGTCGGTTCGTGGACGACGACCGGGCGCCCGACGCGGGCGAGGCCCTCGCGATAGGTGTCGGCACGGATGTACGTGGCACGGTCGCCGAGTTCGTCCGCGAGGTGCCGCATGCCGCTGAGCAACAGATGGGCCTTCTGCCGATGACCCCGTCGACGGCCAAACGCGCGCGCGGACTCGATGATGACGACGTCACGGTCCACCATCTCCTCGGACGAGTGGACGTGGGGGCCGAGCTGATCGGCGAACACCCAGAGCGGAGCCGGAGAGGACATGCTCTGCTGTTCCCCGTCCTCCGCGGGGCCAACCGGCCGGGAACCGCTACGCGTGACCGTCCGACACCGTCACCCGACGCCCATCCTGCTCGTTCTGTGCGTGTCGGTGGGGCAACCACCGAGCGAGTTGCTCACTCTCGTCCGCATCACTTGCGCAATGCGGTCAGGCGAGCATGCTGTGAGGTGAGCCACACACGGTTCGTCCACACTGTGCGCCCTCCTCTCACGACGAGGTCCGCGCACCGGCGGAGAGGAAGCCCATGACCCGATCGGACACATCACCGCGGGGCGATCGCATCGCGCATCCCGTGCAGCTCGTCCAGCCCGACGGCCGGCGAGTGCACGACCCCGAGCACTGGCGACTCGTCGCCGACGTCGACGCCGCCCACATGCTCGACATGTACCGCGACATGGTGGTCGCTCGCCGCATCGACACCGAGGCGACCGCGCTGCAGCGCCAGGGTGAGCTGGGACTGTGGGCACCGCTGCTGGGTCAGGAAGCAGCCCAGGTGGGCTCGGCCCACGCCGTCACCGCGGACGACTACATCTTCACGAGCTACCGCGAGCACGCGGTGGCGTACTGCCGAGGCGTGCCGGTGGAGAAGCTCACCGCACTGTGGCGCGGCACCGCGCACTCCGGCTGGGATCCGGACGAGTACAACATCACCAACCCGGCGATCATCGTCGGAGCGCAGGGTCTGCATGCCACCGGCTACGCCATGGCGGCGCGACTCGACGGTGCCGAGATCGCCACGGTCGCCTACTTCGGTGACGGCGCCACGAGCGAGGGCGACATCTCGGAGGCGTTGTCGTTCTCGGTCTCCTTCGGGGCCGGCGTCGTCTTCTTCTGCCAGAACAACCACTGGGCCATCAGCGAGCCCGTCGCGCTGCAGAGTCCGCTGCCGCTCGCCTCCCGCGCCGCCGGCTTCGGCATGCCCGCCCTGCGGGTCGACGGCAACGATGCCCTCGCCGTCCTCGCCGTCACCCGTGCCGCCGCGCACCGCGCCCGCACCGGCGGAGGCCCCACGTTCATCGAAGCCATGACCTACCGCATGGGCCCGCACACCACGTCCGACGATCCGACGCGGTACCGCGCCGACGCCGAGCGCGACGTGTGGGCGGCGCGCGATCCGTTGGACCGCCTCGACAGACTGCTCACCCGCGAGGGCGCCCTGACACCGTCCGTGCGCGAGGACATCGCCGCGACCGCCGACGACGTCGCCGCCCGGCTCCGCTCCGCCACGATCTCCGCCGTCGATCCGGAGTCGTCCACCCTGCTCGACCACGTCTACGCCGAACCCCACGCTGTGGTGGACCGCCAGAAGGAGACACTGCGATGACCACCGGAACCCTCTCCCGCGCCGGCGCGACCACCGCGTCGTCCGATCTCCACGTCAAGGGCACCCTCGGTGGTGCGATCAACGCAGGTCTCCGCGCCTCCCTCGAGGCCGACGACAAGGTCGTGCTGATGGGCCTCGACATCGGCAAGCTCGGCGGTGTGTTCCGCGTGACCGACAGACTGCAGAAGGACTTCGGCGATCAGCGCGTGCTCGACATGCCCCTCGCCGAGTCCGGCATGGTGGGCACCGCGTTCGGCATGGCGCTGCGCGGCTACCGCCCCGTCGTCGAGATCCAGTTCGACGGGTTCGTCTATCCGGCCTTCGACCAGATCGTGTCCCAGGTGGCCAAGATCCGGTACCGCACCGCCGGTCGCATCGGCGCCCCGATGGTCATCCGCATCCCGTTCGGTGGTGGCATCGGAGCCGTCGAACACCATTCGGAATCTCCCGAGGCGTACTTCGCCCACACGGCGGGCCTGCGCGTGGTCAGCCCGAGCACGCCCCACGACGCGTACTGGATGATCCAGCAGGCCGTGCACTCGGAGGACCCCGTCGTCTTCCTCGAGCCCAAGCGTCGGTACTGGGACAAGGGCGAATGGGCCACCGATGCGCCCGATCTGCCGCTGGACGCCGCTCGCGTGTGCCGCACCGGTACCGACGTGACAGTGGTGGCCTACGGGTCGATGGTGCAGACCGCACTGAAGGCAGCCGAGGTGGCGGAGTCCGAGGGCCACAGCCTCGAGGTCATCGATCTCCGGTCCCTCTCACCGCTGGACACCGACACGGTCTGTCGGTCCGTGCGTCGGACCGGGCGCCTCGTCGTCGTGCACGAGGACACGGGCTACCTCGGCATCGCGGCGGAGGTGGCGGCCCAGGTGTCGCAGGAGTGCTTCTACTCGCTGGAGGCACCCGTCCAGCGGGTCACGGGCTTCCACGTTCCGTACCCGCCGGCACGCCTCGAGCGGCACCACCTCCCGGACGTCGATCGAATTCTCACGGGAGTCGACACGGTTCTCGCAGGCTGACGCGCCGCACGGGAATCACTGCGCCGGGTCACAGGAATCTGCCAGCCTCGTGCGCCATCATGGGGACCCGTGAGTACCACGACGACGCAACAGATCGCGCTTCGCGCCCGACGCACCACCCCTCGGTGGTGGGCACTGACAGGAGTGTCCGCGGCGGCACTGGTCGTGCTCTACGCCGTCCTGCCGCTGCTGGGCGTGCGCTACCCACCGGCGTCGGTCGCGCTCGAGGCCCTGTACGCCCCGGCCGACACGGTGCTCGACGTCATCGACGTGACGACCGTGCTGGTGGTGGTCGCCGCGCTGACGGTGGTCGCGGTGGTGCGCAAGTTGCCGTACGGCATCGGCGCGATCCTCATGCTGTGCCTCGGGTCGACCCTGACCGCGGCAGCCGGGTCGGCATGGCTGTCCGATCACATCGCGACGTCGGCACTTCCCGACGGCCGCGTGGTCGCAGCATCCTCGGTGATCGCGTCGGGTGCGCTGGTCGTGCCCGGTCGGCTGCGTCCCGTCGTCCTGGGGCTGGGCTCGGCCCTGGTTGCCGGCGTGGCCCTCGCCGCCGTGGTCACCGCGGGTGCGACAGGCATCGGCATCGTCGGGGCGCTGCTGGTGACCGGGATGTGGTGGGGCGCCGCCGGTGTCGTCATGGCGCACTCCCCCGTCGCCGCTGCCCGCGAGGCGAAGAACCCTCTCGACACCGCGGCCCTGATGCTCCGCCGCCGGTGAGCGGGCGGGGCATCAGGGCCGGGTACACCTAGAGGGCTTTGAGCTCCTCGATGACGGCGTTGACGGATTTCTTCGCGTCCCCGAAGAGCATCGACGTGCGGTCCGCCGTGAACAGCGGATTGTCGATGCCGGCGTACCCGGAGCTCATCGACCGCTTGAGCACGATCACCGACCGCGACTCGTCCACGTTCAGGATCGGCATCCCGTGGATCGGCGAACTCGGATCGTTGCGCGCCGCCGGGTTGGTGACGTCGTTCGCGCCGATGACGAGGGTGACATCGGTGCGGGAGAACTCCCCGTTGATGTCGTCCATCTCCTTCATCGCCTCGTACTCCACGTCCGCCTCGGCGAGCAGCACGTTCATGTGACCCGGCATGCGCCCGGCAACGGGATGGATCGCGTACTTCACCTCCACGCCCTTGGACTCGAGGATCGACGCCATGTCCTTGACCGCGTGCTGGGCCTGCGCGACCGCGAGACCGTAGCCGGGCACCACGATCACCTGCGAGGCGTACGCCATCTGGATCGCCGCGTCCGCCGCCGAGGTGGACTTCACCGTGCCGCCGGCATCGTCCGGGCCACCGACCGCGGACGCGCCGCCGCCACCGAAGGACCCGAACACGATCGCCGGGATCGACCGGTTCATCGCCGTCGCCATCAGATTCGTGAGGATGGTGCCGGACGCGCCGACGATCATGCCCGCCACGATCATCGCGGTGTTGTTCAGCGCCAACCCCGCCGCCGCAGCCGACAGACCCGTCAACGCGTTCAGCAGCGAGATCACCACCGGCATGTCCGCGCCGCCGATCGGGAACACCACGAACAGGCCCATCAGCGCCGCCGCGACGAGCACCAGCACGATCCACCACTGCGAGGTGCCCTCACCCGGGGTGGCGCGCAGACCGATGTAGACCGACACCGCCACCGCGATGAGCAGCAACACGATGTTGGTGAGCTGGAAGATGCGGGCGTTCTTCACGAACGCCTTCTCGACCTTCTTGTTCAGCAGCTCCTGCAGCTTCAGGAACGCCACCAGCGAACCCCAGAACGACACCGACCCGATGACTGCCGCGAACAGTGACCCGATGACGATGTGCACCGTCGGCTCTTCACCGTGCTGGAACGCGGAGAAACCGTCGGTCTCGATGAACTCCGACCAGGCGATCAATGCGACCGTGCCGCCGCCCACGCCGTTGAACAGCGCCACCAGCTGCGGCATCGCCGTCATCTTCGTGCGCTTGGCCGGCGGGACACCCAGCAGGACACCGATGGCCAGACCGGCGGCGATGAGGATCCAGTTGATCGCCGCGGTGTCGCGGACCTCGATCAGAGTCGCCACCACGGCGATACCCATACCGACAGCGGCGATCCAGTTGCCGCGCACCGCCGTCTTCGGGCCGGTCAGACCCATCAGGCCGTAGATGAACATCGCGAACGCGACGATGTAGAGGATGTTGACGAGATTGTTCATCAGGAATCAGCACCCTTCTCGCCGGTTGCCGTCGACACAGCAGCGGGCGCCTTCTTGCCCTTGAACATGCCGAGCATGCGGTCGGTGACCAGGAACCCACCGACGACGTTGAGCGTGCCGAAGATCAACGCGACGAACGCGATGATCCGCACACCCCACGGCGCGTCCTCCGGCAACCTGCCCAACACGATGAGGGCGCCGAGCACGACGATGCCGTGGATGGCGTTGGTACCCGACATCAGCGGCGTGTGCAGCGTGTTCGGGACCTTGGAGATGACAGCGAAACCGACGAAGCCGGCCAGGACCAGGATCGCGATGTTCGCGAGCAACGGTGTGTACATCAGGCATCCGCCTTCACGGTCGTATCGGCCGTGCGCGTCACGCACGACTTCGCGAGGACCTCGTCGGTGAAATCGGGGGCGAGGGCACCGGCATCGTCGAGCATCAGCTCGATCAAGGCAGAGATGTTCTTGGAATAGAGCTCACTCGCATGCTCGGGCATCGTCGCCGGCAGATTCAGCGGCGACGCGATGATCACGTCGTTCTTCACCACCGTGCGACCCGGCTCGGTCAGCTCACAGTTGCCGCCGGTCTCCCCGGCGAGATCCACCACGACACTGCCCGGTCGCATCCCCGCGGCAGCCGCCGCGGTGACCAGCTTCGGTGCCGGACGCCCCGGCACCAGGGCGGTGGTGATGACGACGTCGAACGTCGAGATCGCCTTCTCCAGCGCCGCCTGCTGCTGCGCACGCTCGTCCTCGGTGAGCTCACGGGCATACCCGCCCTCACCGGCGGCGTCGATCCCCAGATCCAGCCACTGCGCACCCACCGAGCGCACCTGATCGGCCACCTCGGGACGCACGTCGTACCCGGTGGCGCGGCCACCGAGACGCTTCGCCGTCGCCAACGCCTGCAGCCCCGCCACACCCACACCGAGCACCAGCACCGTCGCCGGCTTCACCGTGCCCGCCGCAGTGGTGAGCATCGGGAAGAACCGCGTCGACTCCGACGCCGCGAGCAGCACCGCCTTGTAGCCGGCGACGTTGGCCTGCGAGGACAACGCATCCATGACCTGCGCGCGGGAGATACGCGGGATCGCCTCGACCGCGAAGGCCTGCACGCCCGCAGCGGTCAACTCCGGAATGATCGTGTCCGCGTTGCGCGGCGCGAGGAAGCCGATGAGCGTCGATCCGCGGCGCAGCTTGCGCACCTCGGCCGACGACGGCGGCGCCACCTTGACCACCACGTCGGCGCTGTACGGATCGCCGATGCTCGCACCGGCGTCGACGTACAACTGATCGGGGATCAGAGCGCCCAGACCGGCACCCGCCTCCACCACCACGCGCACACCCTTGCCCGTCAGCGCGGCGACCACCTTGGGGACCAGCGCCACCCGGCGCTCCCCCTCGTTCGTCTCACGCACGACGCCGACCAGCGTCCCTGCTTCTCGAGAATCTTCCACCAGCTGTACTTCCTGTGAATGGCGGCACGTCCGCGTCCCGCGGAGCTGCACTGCCGCCGACTGTCGTCGGTTCCGAGAACGACCTCGTCGACGGTGGCTCATGTTCGCCCGCGTGAGAGGTCCTGGAGTCGGCCGGGTGGGCCCACCGCAAGGTAACGCACGACACAGACATACCGAGCGTCGAGGTCGAATGTGAGGCGGAGGTCATAACGGACCGAGTGTGTCGGTGCGACTTGGCACACTCGCTTCATGATCACCGACAGTGCCGACCCCGCATCCGACGTTCCGCAGCCCGTGCTGGAGGCCGTCCGGTCCGCGTCCCGCGTCGCCGTGCTCACCGGGGCCGGGATGTCCGCGCAGTCGGGCGTGCCGACGTTCCGCGACGCGCAGACCGGGCTGTGGGAGCGGTACTCCCCGGAGGAGCTGGCCAGCCCCGACGCGTTCGTCCGCGATCCGGATCTGGTGTGGGCCTGGTACCGCCGACGAGCGCAGCTCGTGGCCGCCTCGAGCCCGAACGCCGGTCATGTGGCCCTCGCGCAGTGGCAGAGGTCCGCACCGCAGCGGACCGTCGAGATCGCCACGCAGAACGTCGACGACCTGCACGAGCGCGCCGGGTCCACCGTGCTGGCCCACGTCCACGGCACACTGACCGCGGTGCGGTGCTCGATCTGCGAGGAGCCTTTCGAGGGACCGGTCGACGACGTCGAGGACGGCGCGGAACGCATCGCGCCGCCTGCGTGCGGTCTCTGCGGGAGTCCGGTCCGCCCCGGTGTCGTGTGGTTCGGCGAGCCGCTCCCGGAAGCGGAGTGGGCAGCGGTCGCGGCGTCCGTCGAGGCCGCCGACGCCGTCCTGGTCGTGGGAACGTCCGGCGTGGTCTACCCCTTCGCGGGGCTTCCCGCTCAGGCTCGCAGCGCGGGCGCCGTCGTCATCGAGATCAACCCGGACGAGACCGCGGTCTCCGACATGGCCCACCACGTCTGGCGGGCGACCGCGGCCGACTCCCTGCCTGCACTCGTCGCCGCCGTCACGGAGCAGCAGCGATGACCGAGTGCGTGTTCTGCGACATCGTCGCCCGCCGCGCCCCCGCGACGATCGTCCACGAGACCGACTCGGTGCTCGCGTTCCTCGACATCCGGCCCGTCACCCGCGGGCACACCCTGGTGGTTCCCAAGGTGCACTCCTCGGGGCTCGAGACACTCGACCCGGTCGTGGGTGGGCAGGTCTTCGCCGCCGGCCAGGCCCTGGCCGGCGCGATGCGCCGCAGCACCCTGGCGGCGGACGGGGTCAACCTCGCCATGAACGACGGACGCGCCGCCTTCCAGACCGTGTTCCACTCGCACCTGCATGTCGTACCTCGCCACCACGGCGATCGCATCCGCTTCGTCGCCGGCATGATCACGCGGCGTCAGAGCGAGCCCGAGGCGACCGCCCGGGCAATTCGGGCCGCACTCGCCTCCTGAGGTCCGATGCAGCCGCTCAGGCGGCGGCGAAGAACCAGGAGACCACGAGAGCACCGGGGTCGATGACGCCGCGCGCCGCGTCGCCGATGTAGCTGGCGCGGCCACGCTGGGCGACGGTGTCCGTCGTGGACTCGGCACCGCGCGTCGCAGCCTCGGCAGCCGCGGCGAGGGCCGCCGAGAGCTCGACCGATCCGGCGTCCCCCAGAGCTCGTGACGCCGGGTCCAGCGCGTCCACCATGGTCTTGTCCCCCGGCTGCGCACCGCCGAGATCGGTGATGGCGGCCAGTCCGTCGGCCACTCCCGCGGCGATGCTCGCGGTGCTCGCCCCGGGACCGTCGAGGGCGACCGAGACCCGGTGGAAGAACGCACCGAAGAGAGCGCCGGACGTTCCGCCCGCATTGCCGAGGAATCCACGAGCCAGGATCTCGAACACCGCTGCGGGCGAGGCACTCTCGTCCACCGCGAAGTCGGCCAGACCGATCTGCATGTTGACGCCGAAGTCGCCGTCACCGGCTCGGCGATCGAGGTCGGTGAGCTCGTCGATCGACGACCGGACACGCTCGACGAACGACGAGACCCAGGTGGTGACGAACGGGTCGGCCGCGCCGCCCGGAAGCTCCGACGCCGCTGCCGCGTCCGTGTCGTCCACGGCGTCGTCGTGCAGGTCCTGCGCCGGCGAGCGGGGCCACGCGGGGGCCTCGGTCGGGGCGTCCCACAAGCCGAGGATCTCGTCGTCGCAGCGGACGGCGGTCAACGACACCCCCGCCATGTCGAACGCCGTCACGAGGCTCCCGACGAGCGTGCGTCGGACGGTGATGCCGCGCCCCTCGAGATACCGCAGCGCGGCACCGAAGACGATGTCGAGTTCGAGCGGATGGGTCGCGCCGAGTCCGTTGACGACGAGCACGACGTCCTCGCCGCCGGACAGTCCCAGCGAATCGGCCACGGGTCCGAGCAGCGCCTCGGCGATCTCGGTGGCGGTGAGCGTCGCGACGCGCGCGGTGCCGCGCTCGCCGTGGATACCGACACCGAGTTCGACCTCGTCGTCGCCGAGCTCGAAGGACGGGGACGACGCGCCCGGAACCGTGCACGGACGGAAGGCCACCGCCATGCTGCGAGCGCCCTCGGCGACCCGCCGCCCCAGCGCGGCGACGGAGGCGAGGTCGTCGCCGCGAGCAGCGGCGGCGCCGCAGATCTTCTCGACGGCCACCGTCGCGGCGGTTCCGCGTCGGCCGGGCCCGTCCTCGCTCTCGGACGCGACGTCGTCGGCCACGAGCACCGTCTCGACCGTGATGCCGTCGGCAGCACACAGATCGGCCGCGATGCGGAAGTTGATGACGTCGCCGGTGTAGTTCTTGACCACGTGGATCACGCCGGCGCCGGCCTCGACGGCCCGCGTCGCCGCCTCGATCTGCAGCGCGTTCGGGCTCGTGAACACAGACCCCGGCACCGCCGCGTCCAACATCCCGGCGCCGACGAAGCCGGAGTGGAGCGGTTCGTGGCCGGAACCACCGCCCGACATCACGGCCACGCGCCCGTCCGTCGTGCGGCCGCGGCGCGTGAAGTATCCGGGCCGTTCGACGAAGCGGAGGTCGGCGCTGCGCCGGGCGGCGGCGCGGCAGGCGTCGACGATGACGCGGGACGGATCATCGATCATCTTGTGCAGCGACATGCACCCGACACTAACCACGTCTGCACACCCGACGCGTGCGTACTGACCTACGCTCCCGCCATGCGCCTGTTCCTCGCGTCCTACCGATTCGGGCTCGCCCGTGACCGGTTCCTCGAACTGACCGGACCACCCGGCCGCATCGCCGTCATCGCCAACGCGGCGGACTCCTGGCCCGACGCCGCGCGCGCGTCCGCGGTCACCAGTGAGTTCACACTCCTGCGCTCGGCGGGTTTCCTCCCTGTCGAGGTCGACCTGCGCGAGTTGATGCCGAGCACGGCGCACGACGTCCTGGCTGCCTTCCCCGCCGTGTGGGTCCGCGGTGGTAACACCTTCGTGCTCCGGCGCAGGATGGCCTCGTCCGGTGCAGACGACGCGATCGCTCGACTACTTGCGGAGGATTCCCTCGTGTACGGCGGGTACAGCGCGGGAGCCTGCGTCCTGGGTCCGACGCTGCGGGGCGTGGAGTACGCCGACCCGCCTGGCGAGGTGGAGCCGACCACGGGCGAGGACGTGCTGTGGACCGGCCTGGGGATCATCGACGACGTGCTCGTGCCGCACTGGGCGTCGGACACTCTGGATCCCGACGGCGCGTCGGCCGCGATGGCCGCGGCGTGCGACGCGGCGGGAACGCCGTACCGCACGCTCACCGACGACCAGGTCTACGTGGTCGACGGCGGCGATGCCGCGGTGATCTGACTGTCAGCCGCTGTGCGCGATGGGCATCTGGAACGGCGCGAGCCGGTCCATCGCCGACCACGCGAGCCGGCAACGCCGCACGGTCATCTCGTCGGCGTCACGGAGCAACGCATCGAGCAGCAGGCCCGGACGTTCGGACCACTGGGCGGCGAGGGCGTCCATCTCGGCATCGGTGAACAGTCCCGAGCGTCGTAGCGCCGACGTCCATTCGGTCACCTCGCCACGATGGAGCGACTCGAGGGTGTCGTAGTCGACGCCGCCGGAGACGAAGTCGTAGGAGAACAGCGCCGCCGCGCACTCGAACGGGGTGTTCTTCGTCGGTCTGCGCGACGCTGTCGTCGATGGTGCAGATGCCGACCGTGTGATGTCGTGTGACGGTGCCATGAGTGCCTCCTTCTCGCCCCCTCGGTCTCGGCCCACGTGCCGATCTCCGTCATCCGGACGCTAATCCTCCGACGTGCTGTTGTCGGCACCCATCGGGGCACGATCTGGTAACAGAGTTGCTCATGTGACTGATGTGAACATTGGCCTGACGTCGACCCGGCCACCGTTCGACGCGGTCTCCCACTGTCCCGCACCGTGTCTCGTCATTCCGGCGGGGTCACGGGCGGGGCTGGGGGTAGCGTCGAGACGTAGGACCCGCCGGTCGAGGAAGGTGAGCATCATCGACGATCTCGTGACGTCCCTGACAGACGCGGTCGGAGCCGCCATCGTGGTGACCGATCCGGACATCACCGCCGGCTATCGCCAGGACTGGGCCCGTGATCCGAACGCCGGCACTCCCCTCGCCGTCGTGCGCGCCACCAGCACGGCCGACGTCCGCGCCGTCATGCTCTGGGCCACCGAGCATTCGGTCCCGGTGGTACCGCGCGGCGCGGGATCCGGTCTGTCCGGTGGTGCGACCGCCGTCGACGGCGGCATCGTGCTGACGACCGAGGCGATGCGCGCCGTCACCGTCGACCCGGTGACGCGGACGGCCGTGGTCCAACCCGGTCTGCTCAACGTCGAGGTCAAGGCCGCTGCGGCCGAACACGGCCTGTGGTACCCACCGGATCCGTCGTCGTTCGAGATGTGTTCGATCGGCGGCAACGCCGCCACCAACGCCGGCGGCCTGTGCTGCGTCAAGTACGGGGTGACCACCGACTACATCCTCGGTCTCGAGGTGGTCCTCGCCGACGGCACCGTCGTGAACCTGGGCGGCCCGCGTCTGAAGGACTCGGCCGGCCTGTCGCTGACCAAACTCTTCGTCGGCAGCGAGGGCGTCCTCGGCATCATCACCGAGGTGACGCTGCGTTTGATCCCGGCTCAGCCACCCGCGAGCACGGTCGTGGCCACCTTCACCCGCCTGTCCGACGCGACCGACGCCATTCTGGCGATCACCCGCTCGCTGCGGCCCGCCATGCTCGAGTTCATGGACTCCACGTCGATCAACGCCGTGGAGGACGCCATGAAGATGGGCCTCGACCGCACGGCGGCAGCGATGCTCATCGCCCGCTCCGACTCACCCGGCGCGCACCGCACCGAGGAGACCGAGACCATGGCCGCGGCGTGCACGGCCGCCGGCGCCGACGAGGTGTTCGTGACCGACGATCCCGACGAGGGCGAAGCGTTCGCCGCAGCCCGGCGCTTCGCCATCCCCGCCGTCGAACGCACCGGATCCCTCCTGCTCGAGGACGTCGGAGTTCCGCTGCCCGCACTCGCGGACCTGGTGCAGGGAATCGCGAAGATCGCCGATGCCCGCGGCGTCGTCGTCGCCGTCATCGCCCATGCGGGCGACGGGAACACGCACCCGCTGATCGTGTTCGACCCCGAGGACGCGGACATGGAGGAGCGTGCGCACCAGGCATTCGGCGAGATCATGACGCTCGCGATCTCGTTGGGCGGCACCATCACCGGGGAACACGGTGTCGGCCGGCTCAAGAAGGCGTGGTTGCCGGATCAGGTGGGCGAGGACGTCATGGAGCTGACCCGGCGCATCAAGCACGCCCTCGATCCCGCGGGCATCCTGAATCCCGGTGCCGTGCTCTAGTTCCGGGTGTACCCGTCGGCGACCTCGAGCACCTCGTCGAGGATTTCGAGTCCCCGACGGATGTCCTCCTCCGTCGTGACGAGCGGCGGCGCGATCTGCAGCCGATTGCCCGCCACGAACGGCCACAGCCCGCGCTCCTTGGCCGCCTTCGTGACGGCCGCCATGGGAGCTGCGGCGGCGCCGGTGGCGTTGAACGGTGTCAGCGGCTCGCGGGTGCCCTTGTCCGTCACCAGTTCGACGGCCCAGAAGAACCCCATGCCCCGCACGTCACCCACGCTCGGATGCGCCTCACCCAGCTTGGTGAGCCCCGGCCCGAGGACGTCCTCCCCCACGGCGCGGACGTGGCCCAGGATGTCGTCGCGCTCGAACACCCGGATCGACGCGATACCGGCGGCGCAGCCGAGCACGTGGCCCGAGTAGGTCAGTCCTCCCGGATACGGCGTGTGGTCGTACCGCTGCGCGATCTCCTCGGAGATCACCACTCCGCCGAGCGGGACGTAGCCGGAGTTCACACCCTTCGCGAACGTGATCAGATCGGGCTCGACGCCCCACGCCTGGCACGCGAACCAGTGCCCGGTCCGGCCGAAACCCACCATCACCTCGTCGGCGATGTACACGATGCCGTAGCGAGTGCAGAGTTCGCGGACACCGGCCAGATATCCCGGCGGCGGGACCAGTACGCCGTTGGTGCCGACCACCGACTCGAGAATGAGCCCCGCGATGTTCTGCGGTCCCTCCAGCGTGATGACCATCTCGAGGTGGGCCAGCGCCGCGGCCGTCTCCTCCTCGGGGCCGGTCGAATTCCACGGTGACCGATAGGGATACGGCCCGAAGAACCGGACGACGTCGACGTTGGTCGGCTCGGTTCCCCACCGGCGCGGCTCTCCCGTCAGACCGATGGCCACACCGGTGCCGCCGTGGTACGACCGGTACGCGGCCAGCATCTTGGTCCGCCCGGTGTGCTGGCGAGCGAACCGCACGGCGTGCTCGACGGCCTCGGCCCCGCCCGTGGTGAAGAAGACCCGGTTCAGGTCACCGGGAGCGCGCTCGGCGATCAGTCGAGCGAGTTCGCTGCGCTTGTCGTTCGCGACCGTCGGGGAGATGGTGGTGAGCACACCGGCCTGCTCGACGATCGCCGCCACGATGTCGGGGTGCTGGTGCCCGATGTTGACGTTGACCAGTTGCGAGGAGAAGTCGAGGTACTTCCTGCCCTGGTCGTCCCAGAAGTAGGACCCGGACGCCCCGGTGATGGTGACCGGGTTCAGCTCCGCCTGGGCGGACCAGGAATAGAAGACATGGTCGGTCATGTACCACCTCCGTTATCGGGCGATTCCGGATTCCGTCGCCACCTCTGACGTCATCATGGCAGGAAGAACCGACTCGCCGTAGGCATCCAGCGTCGCGGTCTTCGCATCGTGTTGGAGGTAGACCGCGAACTGGTCCACACCGAGCGACTCGAGCTGCCGGAGTCGCTCCACGTGCTGCTCGGGCGAGCCCAGGATGCAGAACCGGTCGACGATCTCGTCGGGCACGAAGTCGGCGTGCGTGTTGCCGGCTCTGCCGTGTTGGTTGTAGTCGTACCCCTGGCGGCCGGCGATGTAGTCCGTGAGAGCGGCCGGGACACCGGAGGTCGCTCCGTAGCGGGACACGATGTCCGCCACGTGGTTTCCCACCATGCCGCCGAACCACCGGCACTGATCACGGGCATGCGCGGCGGCGGCCGCGGAACCGTCGGTGACATAGGCGGGGGCGGCGACGCAGATGGTCACGGCATCGGGGTCGCGCCCCGCCTTCTCGGCGGCGTCGCGGACGGTGGCCACGGTCCACTCGACGATGTCGGGATCAGCGAGTTGCAGGATGAACCCGTCGGCGACCTGCCCGGTGAGTTCCAGTGCCCGCGGGCCGTATCCGGCGATCCACACCTCGAGCTCGGACCGCGACGCCCACGGCAGCCGCACGGTGGTCTCGCCGATGCGGGCGGACCGCCCGTTGCCGAGTTCGCGGATGATCTCCACCGAGTCGGCGAGCCGCGCGATCGTGGTGGGCTTCCCACCCAGAGTGCGCACCGCGGAGTCGCCGCGGCCGATCCCGCACACGGTGCGGTTGCCGTACATCTCGTTGAGTGTGGCGAACGTCGATGCCGTCACCGTGACGTCCCGCGTCGACGGGTTGGTCACCATCGGTCCGACGACCACCGTGCGGGTGCTCGCGAGGATCTGACTGTGGATGACGTAGGGCTCCTGCCACAGCAGGTGTGAATCGAAGGTCCACACATGGGAGAAGCCGTGCGTCTCGGCGATGCGAGCGAGTTCGACCACCCGCGAACTGGGTGGGGTGCACTGCAGCACCACTCCGAAGTCCATCCCTCACACCAGATTCTGGGACAGGTCGCGGCGCACGAAACGGCCGTGCCCGGCGCGGCCCAGGTACTCGCCGCGGTCGACGACGACGGCCCCGCGGGAGATCACCGTGTCGACATGGCCGTCCACGGTCATGCCCTCGTAGGCGGAATAGTCCATTCTCATGTGGTGTGTCTCGACTCCGATGGTGGTGCGGCCGTTCGGGTCGTAGACCACCAGGTCCGCGTCGGCACCGGGCGACACGATGCCCTTGCGCGGGTACATCCCGAACATGCGTGCCGGCGTCGTGCAGCACACCTCGACCCACTTCTCGAGCGTGATCTTCCCCGACACCACACCCTGGTACATCAGGTCCATCCGATGTTCGACCGACCCGATTCCGTTGGGGATCTTGGAGAAGTCGCCGATACCCATCTCCTTCTGATCCTTCATGCAGAAGGGACAGTGATCGGTGCCGACCGTCGAGACGTCGCCCGTGCGGAGGTACCGCCACAGCTCGTCCTGGTGCCCCTCGGCACGGGACCGGAGCGGGGTCGAGCACACCCACTTCGCACCCTCGAAGCCCGGCGCACCGAGTTGCTCCTCGAGCGAGAGGTACAGATACTGCGGACACGTCTCGGCGAAGACGTTCTGCCCCTTGCCTCGTGCCGTCGCGATCTGCTCGAGCGCCTGTTTCGCCGACACGTGGACCACGTACAGCGGCGCTCCCGTCACGTCGGCCAGCATGATCGCGCGATGCGTTGCTTCTTCCTCGAGCTGCCACGGCCGGGACGTGCCGTGGAAGTACGGCGCCGTGTCACCGCGTGCGATCGACTGCTCGACCAGGACGTCGATGGCGATGCCGTTCTCCGCGTGCATCATCAGCAGCGCGCCGGTCTCGGCGGCAGTCTGCATCGCCCGCAGGATCTTCCCGTCGTCCGAGTAGAAGACGCCGGGATAGGCCATGAACAACTTGAAGCTGGTGACACCTTCGGAGACCAACTCGCTCATGGCCTTCAACGAGTCGCTGTCGACGTCTCCGATGATCTGATGGAAGCCGTAGTCGACGGCGCACGAACCGGCGGCCTTGTCGTGCCACGTGGCGAGGGTGTCCTGCACACGCATCCCGGGGTTCTGGATGGCGAAGTCGACGATGGTGGTGGTTCCGCCCCACGCGGCAGCGCGCGTCCCCGTCTCGAACGAGTCGGAGGCGAAGGTGCCGCCGAACGGCATCTCCATGTGGGTGTGGCCGTCGACCCCTCCGGGGATCACGTACTTCCCGGTCGCGTCGACGACGACGTCGCTCGACGACGCGAGGTCGGCGCCCAGCAGCGTCGAACCCGGTTGCAGCACTGCGACGATCGTCTCACCGTCGATCAGGACGTCCAGGGGCTGCGACCCCGTCGGCGAGACGACGATGCCCCCGTGGACGAACGTGGTCGTCACGGTGTCACCAGGGGACCGTAGGCGTCGGGTCTGCGATCGCGGTAGAAAGCCCACCGATCGCGGACGGTCGCGATGAGCGACAGGTCCAGATCGCGGACGATCACTTCGGCCGCGCTGTCCGAGGCGACGTCGCCGACGAACTTCCCCTCGGGATCGACGAAGTAGCTCGTACCGTAGAAGTCGTTGTCGCCCAACTCCTCGACTCCCACTCGGTTGATCGCGACGATGTAGTACTCGTTGGCCACGGCCGACGCCGGTTGCTCGAGCTTCCACAGGTAGTTCGACAGGCCTCGCGAGGTGGCGGACGGATTGAACACGATCTCCGCACCGGCCAGTCCGAGTGCGCGCCAGCCCTCCGGGAAATGGCGGTCGTAACAGATGTAGACCCCCACCTTGCCGACGGCGGTGTCGAACACGGGCCAGCCCAGGTTGCCGGGGCGGAAGTAGAACTTCTCCCAGAAGCCGTTCAGGTGCGGAATGTGGTGCTTGCGGTACTTGCCCAAGTACGTGCCGTCCGCGTCCACCACGGCGGCGGTGTTGTACAGAATGCCTGGCTGTTCCTTCTCGTAGACCGGCAGCACCATCACCATGCCGAGTTCCTTCGCGAGAGACTGGAAACGCTCGACGGTGGGTCCGGGAACCGATTCGGCGTAGTCGTAGAAGGACGCGTCCTGCACCTGGCAGAAATAGGGGCCGTAGAACAGTTCCTGAAAACAGATCACCTGCGCGCCCTGCTCGGCTGCCTGGCGGGCGTACTCCTCGTGGGCCTGGATCATCGATTCCTTGTCGCCGGTCCAGGTGGTCTGAACCAGTGCTGCTCGAACGACAGTCATGACATGACACCTCCGCGTCGGCCCCGTACCGGTGATCCTGCACCCGATCGGCCGGGTCGTCCACCGGTGGAAATCAGCCGTTCGCCACTTCGGGAGGCAGCGGATCGAGCATGTCCACCGAGGATCCGTTCCACCGGTAGCGAACGAGTGCCGGACCGCCGGAGGCTTCCGCGGTGGCCTCGTCGCCGACGAGCCACCGGTACGAGATCGTCACGGTGTCGTCGGTCTGCGCATACGGGTCGAGATCCGTGAACGCGTACGGACGGGCGGTCGCCGTTCCGAGGTATGCGCCGTCATGGAAGAGCAGGACCGTCGTGGGACTCGAACCGGTGGCACCGTCGGGAACGGCCATCGCCCAGGCCAGCGTGGCGCACGGATCGCCCTGGCTGTACAGGCTCCAGGCGCTGTCGGAGAAGGTGGGCAGAGAGTCGATCGCGGAGGCGACCACCGAGTCGTCCAGGCACGGATCGGCAGGAGTCTGCCTGTTGCCGTCCACCACCTCCTGCGGCAGGTCGTCCAGCATCACCACGGACGATCCGTTCCAGGTGTAGCGGACTAACCCGGGTCCGCCGGACTGCTGCGAGGTGGACTCACCCTCCCGGAGCCACCCGTACGACACCGTGACCGTGTCGTCGGTCTGCGAGGCGACGTCGGTGAACGAGTACGGCAACGCGGTGGCGGTACCGAGATAGGTGTCGTCGTGGAAGAACAAGACGGTCCACGGACTCGACCCCGTGCCCCCGTCGAGCGCCGCGAGCGCCCACGACAGCGTCGCGCAGGGATCGCCCTGGCGGACGAGCCGCCAACCACTGCCGAAGAACTGTGGCAGCGATTCGATGCCCGCCGCCACGACGGAGTCCTCCACACACGCGGTCGACGGTTCCGGCGCGGCCGACGACGCGGGTTCCGTACCCGGTGCCGGACCCACCGCTGTCGAGGTCGTGGTGGTGGTCGGAGGAGGTGGCGCCGCGGAGCCCTGGCCGGAGTCGGAGCACCCGCTCGCGAACAGCACGGTGACTGCCAGGGTCGCGAGAAGTGTTCGTCTCATGATCGGTCCATCCGGGCGAACAGACCGATCGTTACGTCGTCGACGAATTCGTCATCGATCCGTGACCCGAAAGAATAGGAAACATCATTGTTGTAGAAAGGGTGACCATATCTAGGTCAGCCTGACCTTGCTGGTGAAGACGCATTTCGAGTATTACCGTCAGCGTCATGACTTCCCTCGAAATGCCCCGCGTCAGTGAGTGCAGTGTCAGCGCCTGTTCGTACAACCACGACGGATGCCACGCCTTCGCCATCAATGTCGGAGGCTCGAACGGAACGGCCGATTGCGGCACGTTCATCCCCTTGAGCACCAAGGGCGGCCTCGACACCGTCTCCACCCAGGTCGGCGCGTGTCAGCGCGTCGACTGCTCGTTCAACGACAACCTCGAGTGCAGCGCGGCAGCGGTCCGCATCGGCGCCGGCGAGTCGTCGGACACCGCGAACTGCCTCACCTACAGCAAGGCCTGACGGACCTCAGCTGAAGCCGAGCACCTTCTCGCCCCAGATCTCGCGCAGCTCACGGTCCGGATCCTCGACCAGAGCATCACGCCCGTCGATGACGAGAGTGCGACGGCGCTCGTCGTAGGGCGCCCAGTGCTTCGACCCGTCCAGCGCAGCAGGAACCCCGTGCCACGCGAACGCCACCCAGCGTCGTTGCATTCGCCGGGAGACCTGCTGCGCTGCCTTGCGCCCACCCAGCCAGAAGGTCGGGTCCCGGTCGAAGGTCCCGAAATTGCCGAAGACGTACGGCAACTCGGTGGCGTGACCGGCGCCGATACGTGCCGCGCGCAGCACGGGTGTCGCGTGATCGAAACGGTAGACGAACGTCGGCGCTCGTCGGCAGTGGGCCTCCGCGATCCACAGGCTCGGCATCCGGAACCCTGCGTCGCGCGAGAGGGCCAGCGCGCCCGCACTCTTCGGCAGATCCGGGTACGCGGAGAGGATGTCGGCGATACGAGCCGGTGAGAGGTCGGGATGGTCGACGGCGATCGCCTCGAACATCGTGCTCACCGTGTCCGAGGTGACGGGCATCAACGGCGACTTCATCAGGCGGAACACCGATGCCTCGTCGTGATTAGACCCGATGATGAGCGGGACGTCGTGCGAGAAGCCCTTCTGGAACGCGGCCACCGGATACCGGGGCACCACGTCACCGTCGACGACGGGTGCGAATCCCAATGTGCCGGGCACCTTCTCGGGAACCTCGTAGACCAGCTTCTCGGCCGCCTCGACGAGCCTCTCCACCGGCATCGCCCGCAGCTCCTCCGCACGCTCTGCGGGCAGATCGACGAGTTCGAGGAACCGCTGCGCGACGGTGCGCGCGCGTTCCGGGCCGTACACCGACGTGGCCGGGGAACTCTGGGCGATCGCCTTGTGGAACAGACCTTCCGCGTGCGGTGACGTCATGAGAGTGGTCACCGACGCGCCACCGGACGACTCACCGAAGACGGTGACGTTGGTCGGGTCGCCGCCGAACGCGGCGATGCAGTCGCGCACCCACGTGAGCGCCGCGATCTGGTCGCGGAGCCCGAGATTGGTCTCGAAGACGCTGCCATCGGTGTCGAACGACGACAGGTCCAACCACCCCAGCGCGCCCACCCGGTAGTTGACGGTCACGACCACCACCTCACCGAGGCGGGACAGGTTGCGCCCGTTGTAGATCCGTTGCGCAGATGATCCCAGGACGTAGGCACCGCCGTGGATCCACACCATCACCGGACGGGAGATGCCGTCCGGTGTCGGGGCCCAGACGTTGAGAGTCAGGCAGTCCTCGTCCATCGGGATGGACGAGTCCATGGGAATCGGGCCGTCACGGCCTTGCGGTGCCATCGCTCCGAAGGTCCTGCCGTCGCGGACCCCGTCCCACGGCTCCGGTGGGCGTGGTGCGCGGAATCGGTGCTCCGCCACGGGTGGCGCCGCGAACGGGATGCCCTTCCAACTGACAACGTCGCCGTGCCCGTAGCCGCGGATCTCACCGTCGCGCGACGAGACGACATGGCTGCTCTCGGTTGCCCCCACGAGGACCGACGTTACAGGGAGTGCGGGGATCGGACCCCGATGGTCGTCACGCTGTCACCAGTCGACCGAGCGCGAACAGGGCCGCTGGAGAGTAGCCGAGGACGAGCGGTGCCAGACCGTCCACGACCAACCACGTCGACGAGCCCGACCCCGCGCTGTCGACACCGTGTTCCAGGGTGAGCCCGGCACTCGGAGCGCCGATCCACGCGCGCCACGACCACACCCGTGCGGCCTCGTCCACGGAGTGGACCTCGAAGGACACCCGCACGCCGAGGGGTCCGCGCACCGTGCCGGTCGTGCCGGCGGCGAGACGGTCGGTGGACGCGTCGACCCCCATGATCTGCGGTGCCCACGTCGACCAGAGCGACAGGTCCATGTACCGCTCCCACGCGACGTCGGCGGAGGCGTCGCCGGTGCGTCGCAGAGTCTTCTTCATGACCGGCGGGATTCACCGTTCCGGCGCTGCTCAAACTGCCGTCAGGTCGCCGCTCCACAGCGGTCGCGCCGGGCGTAGGGTCCGAACCAAGCGAAACTCCTCCGCCATCGACCGGCGCGGCCGGTGGCCGACATGTAGGTGGACAAGGATGACCACACAGGCATCGGCCAATCACACGGCCAAAGTCATCGGCGTGACCATTGCGGCCGCCGTCGGCGGCTTCCTCTTCGGTTTCGACAGTTCCGTCATCAACGGCGCCGTCGACTCCATCCAGGGCAGATTCGCCCTCGGCGAGTTCCTCACCGGCTTCACCGTCGCGATCGCCCTGCTCGGGTGCGCGGCGGGCGCCTGGTTCGCCGGCGGACTGGCCGACCGGTGGGGACGCAAGAAGGTGATGCTGCTCGGGTCCGCACTCTTCATCATCTCGTCGGTCGGCTCGGGTCTGGCCTTCAGCGTTCCCGACCTGATGCTGTGGCGTGTGCTCGGCGGTCTCGGCATCGGCATCGCGTCGGTGATCGCCCCCGCGTACATCGCGGAGATCTCGCCGGCCCGGATGCGCGGCAGCCTCGCGTCGCTGCAGCAGCTGGCCATCACCATCGGCATCTTCGCCGCACTGCTCTCGGACGCCGTGCTGGCGGATCGTGCGGACGGTGCGTCCAACGACCTGTGGCTCGGCCTCGAGGCCTGGCGATGGATGTTCATCGTCGGCGTGATCCCGGCCGTCGTCTACGGCGTCCTCGCGTTGCTCATCCCCGAGTCGCCGCGTTACCTCGTGGGCAAGCACCTCGACGAGGAGGCCGCGCAGATTCTCGCGAACATCACCGGCGAGAAGCACCCCAACGAGCGCATCCACGAGATCCGCCTGACTCTGCGCAAGGAGCAGCGCTCGTCGTTCGCCGACATCCGCGGTCCGCGCTTTGGTCTGCAGCCGCTGGTGTGGGTCGGCATCATCATGGCCGTCCTGCAGCAGTTCGTCGGTATCAACGCGATCTTCTACTACTCCACCACACTGTGGAAGTCGGTGGGCTTCACCGAGAGTCAGTCCTTCACCACGTCGGTCATCACCTCCGTGATCAACGTGGCCATGACGTTCGTGGCCATTCTCTTCGTCGACCGGGTGGGTCGGCGCAACCTGCTCATGGCCGGCTCCATCGGTATGTTCGTCGGTCTCCTCATGGCGGCGATCGCGTTCTCCCAGCAGATCGGCACCGGCGACGAGGTCTCCCTGCCCGATCCCTGGGGCGTCGTGGCGCTGATCGGAGCGAACCTGTTCGTGATCTTCTTCGCGTCGACGTGGGGACCGATCATGTGGGTCCTGCTCGGCGAGATGTTCCCGAACCGTATGCGCGCCATGGCTCTCGGCATCGGTACGGCCGCGAACTGGGTGGCCAACTTCGTCATCTCGCTGCTGTTCCCGTCGCTCACCGAGATGGTCGGACTCTCCATCGTCTACGGCGGCTTCGCACTCTTCGCCGCCCTGTCGTTCTTCTTCGTGAAGTCCAAGATCCCCGAGACGAAGGGCATGGAACTGGAGGACATGAAGTAGCCGCACGACCGCCGGTGCTATGGTCGGCGAGTTCTGACACGGGGTGCTTCGCGTCGCGAGGCTGAGACCACACCCGAGAACCTGATGCAGGTAATTCTGACGAAGGGATGTCACGGCCATGACGCCGTACGACCATGCGGTCGACGCTGCCTCCACCACGGATGCAGCCGACCTCACACGCTTCACCGACCTCCTCTGGGACCGCACGGCAGGCCTGCGGGCCCGGATCGGCGATCTCGAGTTCCTCACCCGACTCGGCGACGGCACCCTGCCGATCACGTCGTTCCGGACGTACATCGAGCAGGACGGCCTCTACCTCGAGGGATACGCGAAGGCCTTGGCCCTCCTGTCCTCGCGCGCAGTCGATCCGGAGGCCGGAGCGTTCTGGGCCACGTCGGCGGCGACGGCCGCGACGGTCGAGAAGTCGTTGCACACCAGCCTTCTCGCCGACGTCGCACTCGGCGGTCCGTCGGAGAAGCCGGTCGAGCACAGCCAGGCGTGCCTCGGGTACGTCTCGTTCCTCACGGCGACGGCGGCGACCGACACCTACGCCGTCGGCGCCGCGGCCGCGCTCCCCTGTTTCTGGATCTACGCCGAGGTCGGCCGCGGACTCGCGGCCTCGGCCCGCGCCGTGCTCGACGCTGATCCGCACCACCCGTACGCCCGGTGGGTGACGACGTACGACGCCGAGGACTTCCAGACCTCCGCCGCGCGCGCCCGCGAGCTCGTCGACGCGGCTGCCGAGGTGGCCGGCCCGGCCGAACGACAGCGGATGAGTGACGCGTTCGTCGTGGCGATGCGCTACGAACTGCTGTTCTGGGACACCGCCCTGAACACCGTGCCCTGGCCTGCTTCGGGGTCGGACGCATGAGGGCGCGGCACACGAGGGTCGGGCGCGTCGCGGCTCTGCTCACCGTGTCGCTCGTCGCCGCCGCGGGTCTCGCGGGCTGCGCCACGTCCGATGCCTCCGACGCGAACACGATCCGCTTCGCGCTCGACTGGACACCCAACACGAACCACACGGGCCTGTTCGTCGCCCAGCAGGAGGGCTACTTCGCGGACGCCGGGCTGAACGTCGAGATCCTGCCGTACAACTCGACGTCCCCCGACACGCTGATCGACTCCGGCAACGCCGAGTTCGGGATCAGCTTCCACAGCTCCGCCACCTACGCCCGCGCTGCCGGTGCGAAGGTGACCTCGGTGATGGCGCCGCTGCAGCACTGGGCCACCGGCATCGGCGTCCGCGCCGACCGGCAGGACATCCGGAGCCCCCGAGACCTGGACGGGCGGACCTACGCCGGGTTCGGCGATGCGGGCGAGGAGGCCACCCTCCGCAAGGTGATCGAGAACGACGGTGGCACCGGCGATTTCGAGACCGTGGTGCTCGGGACGTCCGCGTACGAGGCGGTCTACTCCGGTACCGCGGACTTCACCGTCTCCTACTTCGCGTGGGAGGGTCTCGAGGCCGAGCGGGCCGGAACCCCGATGACGTACTTCGACTACACCGACTTCGGCTTCCCCGACTCGTACGCGATCGTCGTCGACGGCGGTGACGAGTGGATGGCCGAGCACCCCGAACAGGCGCGACAGTTCGTGCAGGCCTTGCAGAAGGGTTACCAGAAGGCCGCCGACGATCCCGACGCGGGCGCGCGCGATCTGATCGACGCCAACCCGGGAGCATTTCCCGACGAGGACCTGGTCGTCGAGAGTCAGCGCATGCTGGCGGAGGACTACATGCTCGACGAGAACGGCCGCGTCGGGACGCAGACCCTGGAGCGATGGTCCGGGTACTCGAAGTTCCTGTTCGACGCCGGTGTCCTGGCCGGGCCCGACGGCGCACCGCTGACCACCGAGCCCGACTGGTCGACCTACTTCACCGATGAGTACCTCGATCAGGGCTGAGCGCGGCGGACAGGTGGGGCGGTACGCGCCGGCGCTGCTGCTCGCGGCGGGCCTCGTGGCGGCCTGGCAGGTGTACGTGGTCGTCAGCGGCATCTCGCCGCGCGTACTCCCCTCCCCCGCCCGCGTCGTCGATCAGGGCTGGACGAACCGTGCCGTCATCGCGGGTCACGCATCGTCCACCGTTCAGGTCACTCTGCTCGGTTTCGCCGTCTCCCTGACGATCTCGTGGATCATCGCCACGGCCGTGGACTTCTCGCCGTGGCTGCGCCGCGCCGTCGTTCCCCTGCTCGTGGTGTCGCAGACACTGCCGGTCATCGCCGTCGCTCCCCTGATGATCATCTGGTTCGGATTCGGCATCCTCCCCAAGCTCCTGGTGATCGCGCTGGTGACGTTCTTCCCGATGACCCTCGGCCTGATCGAGGGATTCGCCTCCGCGGACAAGGAGTCCGACGCACTGCTGCGCAGCATGGGAGCGTCACGGCGACAACAGTTCCGGTACGTCCGGCTCCCGTCCGCGCTGCCGCGCTTCTTCACCGCGCTCCGCATCGGGATCACCTACGCCGTCGTCGGTGCCGTCTTCTCCGAGTACGTCGGCGCCACG
Source organism: Rhodococcus sp. NBC_00297 (assembly GCF_036173065.1). Lineage (NCBI taxonomy): Bacteria > Bacillati > Actinomycetota > Actinomycetes > Mycobacteriales > Nocardiaceae > Rhodococcus > Rhodococcus sp. NBC_00297. The sequence continues at coordinate 3,489,707 of NZ_CP108041.1, read as the reverse complement.
TCGGGTCTGGGCATCTACATGGCGCAGCAGAAGAACGCGTTCCGCACCGATCTCGTCCTGGCCGCGGTCCTGGTCACGGCGGTGTGCAGCATCGCACTCTTCCTCCTCACGTTCGTGGCCGAGCGGCTTCTCGCGCCGTGGGCGCTCGCGGCGAAGGAAGGGACGCGATGACGGATCCTGTTCTGGAGCTGACCTCGGTGCGCAAGTCCTACCCGGGCACACCGGTACTGGACGGGATCGACCTCGCCGTCGAGGGAGGACAGTTCGTGTCGATCGTCGGCCCGAGCGGCTGCGGCAAGAGCACGCTGTTCACCCTCCTCGCCGGTCTCGACACCGCGGACAGCGGCACCGTGGTGACACCGCGCTGCGCGTACATGCCGCAGAAGGACCTGTTGTTCCCGTGGCGTTCGGTTCTCGCGAACACCGCACTCGGGCTGGAGGTGCAGGGGGTTCCGAAGGCGCAGGCGCGGAGCCGGGCCCGCGACCTGTTCCCGGTCTTCGGCCTCGACGGCTTCGAGAACGCACGCCCCTCGTCGCTGTCCGGCGGGATGCGGCAGCGGGCCGCACTGCTCCGGACCGTCGTGCAGGGACGCGACGTCCTGCTGCTGGACGAGCCGTTCGGCGCTCTCGACTCGCTGACCAGGACGGCCATGCAGGACTGGTTGCAGGAGGTGTGGCAGCGGTACCGCTGGACGGTCCTGATGATCACCCACGACATCCGGGAGGCGGTGCAGGTGTCGGACCGGGTCGTCGTGCTGTCGCCGCGGCCCGCGCGGGTGGTCGCCGACGTGAGCATCGATCTGCCGCGGCCGCGACGCGCCGAGACCGCCACCACGCGGGAGTTCGCGACCTACGAACGCGCACTGCTGGACGCCCTCGGAAGCACGGGCCCTCGTCCCGGCGCGGGCGAGTAGGTTCGGTCCATGGCAGACACAGACGACACCCGCGTGGAGCACCATCCCGATCGTCAGCGTTTCGAGATCCTCGTCGGTGAGGAGGTCGCCGGCTACGCCGAGTATCGGCAGACCGATCCCACGGTCCGGGACTTCGACCACACCGTGACGCTTCCCGAGTTCCGCGGCCGCGGACTCGCGGCCGTCCTGGTGCGTCACGCACTCGACGACACACGCGCCGCGGGGCTGAAGATCGTCCCGTCGTGCTCCTACGTGCACCACTTCGTCGAGACGCACGAGGAGTACGCCGATCTGACCGTGTGAGCCGGGACTCGCGACACCGTGTCGGTGGGCCGCGTTACGGTCGCCCCATGAACGACCTGAACAGTGTCGACCTCTCGCCCGAGGCCGCCTGGAGCCGGTTCCGCACCCTGCTCGCCGATCACCTCGACGGGATGCCGGCGGGACACTCTCTGGTGCTCGCGTGCCCGCACGCCGACTCCGATCCGGTTCCGCCGTGCCTGCAGTTCTACGGATGGGACGACGAGACGGTCCGGTGCGAGGTGCTGGCGGACGAGTACCTCGCCGAGCACCGCCGGTGGACGTCCGAGGGGCGCGCACTGCTGGAGCAGTTCGGGTTCGCCCCGCCGCCGTCGCTCCCGCACACCGCGCGCCGCGACGACGAGCCGGTGAACTGGTTCGTCGATCGCCCGCGGCGCTACGCCGACCAACTCGCCGACGCCGCTGTCCGCGTCCTGCGCTCGGTGTGGGGTGTCCCGCATCCGTCGTTCCTCGAGCTGGACGGCGACCTGTGCGGCCCCGTGATCGAGGACCGGTTCGGCGCGTCGTCCACGGACCCCGAGGACGCGCCGCCGTCCGACCCTGTCCCGTTCGACCCGCTGCGGCCGGTCCGCACGTCCGGTCCCGAGGCCCGTCTCGAGATCATCGAGCAGACGCTCCTGCACATCCTCGGGTTCGTGCCACACCCCGACGAGGACGGCGACTACCCGTTCCGTCTCGGGCCGGCCTGGCTCTACCTGTGCCCCACCCCGGAGGCGCCGTTCGTACAGATCCTCGCGCCGCTCGCGGCCGGCGTCACCGACGAGGCGCGAGCACTGTCGGTCGTCAACGACGTCAATCGCCGGTGGCCGCACGTCAAGGTGCTGCTGGACGAGGATCGCATCGTCGCCACCATCGACGTCACGGTGGTGCCGTTCGTCCCGCAGCACGTGGCCGACATGCTGGCCGTCATGGAGAAGTTCGCCGGCGAGGCCGCCGAGCATCTCCGGGCCGGGCTCGGGGCGCGGCCCTACCTCGACGCGTTCGGTGAACCGACGCCCGAGTGCGACGCGGGTGACGGGACGGACGAGCACGGCGGTCCGGTGATTCCCGAGGCACTGCGCGCGATCGCCGAGGCGGTGTGGGAGCGCGGCGCCGACATCGACGTCGAGGAGGTGCTGAACGCGTGCGGACACGATCGCACGCGCGTCGTCCGCTTCCTGGACGTGGCGCGCGAGTGCGAGCTCTCCGCCCTCGATCGCACGCTCGACGACACCGATCCGCGAGTCGCCGCGTCGGCCGGTCTCGATGCGCGGGTCTGGCGCACCACCTCCGCGCTCCTCACCTCCGCGCACCGGCGTCTGGCCGCCGACCGCGTCGACGGACCGACGCGGTCGTCCGGCTCCCAGCTCGACCTGTTCGGGACCGACCTCGCCGGCGGAACCGGTGACAGCCTCTTCGACTGACGAGAAGGGTGCTGCCGATAGCCTTCGATGTGTGGTGACCACTCCGCGCTACGGCGGCGACAGCCTGTCCGATCTTCTGCCGTCGGTGCTCGGCGCACTCGGCGTCCCCGGTGAGTCCGACACCGTCGGGCTGGGGTTGTCCGGGGTCCGGCGAATCTGCGTACTGCTGGTCGACGGCCTCGGAGCTCGACAGTTGGCGGCGCACGCCTCGGCAGCGCCGACACTCTCCTCGCTCACCGAGCGGGTCGTCACCGCCACGTTCCCGTCCACCACCGCGACGTCGTTGGCGTCACTGGGCACCGGACGCACGCCCGGTGAGCACGGCATCGTCGGCTACCTCACCGCCGTGCCCGGCTTCGACCGTCCGATGAATCCGCTGCACTGGCGTCTGCACGGTCAGGGACCCCGCGTCGATCTGCTCGCCGAGCTCGTTCCGGAACAGTTCCAACCTCGCGACACCGTGTTCGAGCGCGCCGCGGCGGACGGGGTGTCCGTCACTCGCATCGCGCCGTCCTACCAGCGCGAGTCCGGGCTCACCCGCGCCGTGCTGCGCGGCGGGGACTTCTCCGCGTCGGTGTCCGCGGGCGACCTCGTCGCCGAGACCTCGCGCGCGCTGCGGCGCGGCCAGCGGTCCCTCGTCTACTCGTACTGGTCCGAACTCGACCTCACCGGCCACGTGCGCGGGCCGGACTCCGACGCGTGGCGCCATGAGCTGACTCAGGTCGACACCATCGTCGCCGGCATCCTCGGCGAGTTGCCCTCCGACGCAGCGCTGATCGTCACCGCCGATCACGGGATGGTGCAGATCGGCACCCGCGTGGACATCGACGCGACGCCCGCGCTCACCGCCGACGTCCGGATGATCTGCGGCGAACCCCGCGCGCGCCACGTCTTCGCCGACGCCGGCGCCGCTGCCACGGTGCTCGATGCCTGGCGGGAGACCCTGGGTCCGGACCACTTGGTGGTGGGCCGCGACGATGCGGTCTCCCGGGGCTGGTTCGGGCCGTCGGTGCGCCCCGACGTCGCGGCGTGCATCGGTGACGTCCTGGCTCTGGCCCTCGGCGACGGCGCCCTGATCCGCCGCGGGGCCGAACCGAACCAGTCGGCGCTGCCCGGCCATCACGGCTCCCTGACCGACGTCGAGATGACCGTTCCCCTCCTCGTGGCACGGGGCTGACACGCCAAGAATCGCCCTGATTCCAACGCTTCTCGGGGCGCCGCGACGGTCCTACGGTGGGACGAGTGACCCTCGACAACTCTTCTCTCGCACTGCACTGGTTCCTTCCCACCTACGGCGACAGCAGGTCGATCGTCGGCGGCGGACACGGCACGCGAGTCGGCGCCGCGGGCGGAGATCGTCGCGCGAGCATCGGGTACCTGTCGTCCATCGGCCGCGCGGCCGAGGAGTTCGGCTTCACCGGTGCACTCACCCCGGCCGGCGCGTGGTGCGAGGACGCGTGGCTCACCACGGCGATGCTCGCCCGCGAGACCGAGAAGCTCGCATTCCTCATCGCCTTCCGACCGGGTCTGATCAGCCCGACCCTCGCGGCGCAGATGTCGGCGACGTTCAGCAACCATGCGCCCGGCCGACTCCTGCTCAACGTCGTCACCGGGGGCGAGGCTCACGAGCAGCGTCAGTACGGCGATCACCTGTCCAAGGACGAGCGGTACGCCCGCACGGACGAGTTCCTCACCATCGTCCGCGGCCTCTGGCGCGGCGAGTCGGTGACGCACCAGGGCACGCACATCCAGGTCGAGGACGCGTCGCTGCCGTTCCTCCCCGACCCCACGCCTCCGCTGTACTTCGGCGGCTCCTCTCCCGCTGCGGGCCCGGTGGCGGCGGACCACTCCGACGTCTATCTCACGTGGGGTGAGCCGACCACGGCCGTGGCGAAGAAGATCGAGTGGATCCGCGGACTCGCGGCCGAGCGCGGACGCACCGTGCGCTTCGGCATCCGCCTGCATGTGATCACCCGCGACACGTCCGAGGAGGCCTGGAAGCAGGCTGGCGCGCTCGTCGAGGCGCTCGGCGAGGACGCCGTCGCGACGGCGCAGTCCAACCTGGCGCGGAGCGAGTCGGTGGGCCAGCGCGCGATGCTCGCCCTGCACGAGGAGAGCCGCAGGACCGGGTCCTGGAAGGACCCGCGCGCACTCGAGATCTCCCCCAACCTGTGGGCTGGTGTCGGCCTGGTGCGCGGCGGAGCCGGAACGGCCCTCGTCGGGAGCCACACCGAGGTGGCCGATCGCATCGCGGAGTACGCGGCCATCGGCATCGACGAGTTCGTTCTCTCCGGTTATCCGCACCTCGAGGAGCTGTACTGGTTCGGCGAGGGTGTCATCCCCCAACTGCGCAGCCGCGGACTGTTCTCCGGCGGCGCCGCGGCACGCGCCACCGGCCACACCCCGTTCCTCCCCGCCCGATGATCACCGAACCCGGCCCGAAGACCCTGCCGCCGGTGCTCGACGACGACGCTGCGCTGGCCGTCGCCGCCGCGCTCGGGGCGAAGATCGCCCCGTCCGCGATCGAACGTGACCGCGATCGACGGCTGCCCGGCCCGGAACTGGACCTGCTGTCCGCGTCGGGCCTGCTGGGCATCACCGTGCCCGCGGAGTTCGGCGGCAGGCCGGTCTCGGCGCGCACCCTCGCCTCGGTGTTCCTCTCGCTCGCTCGCGGGGACGCCAGCATCGCGCAGATACCGCAGAGCCACATGACCTTCCTCGACGCGCTGCGGCGACAGGGATCGACGGAGCAACAGCGACGCTTCTTCGCCGAGGCCCTCGCCGGTCGCCGCTTCGCCAACGCCCAGAGCGAGCGCGGCACACCCTCCATCGCGGTCGACCGGACCACGGTGACGTCCCGTCCGGACGGCACCTCGTCGCTGAACGGCACCAAGTACTACTCGACGGGCGCGCTCTTCGCACACTGGTTGGTGGTCCGCGGCGTGCAGGCGAGCCCCGGCGAGCAGGGTGATCAGAGCCGAAAGGTGCTGGCCTACATCCCGGCGGACGCACCCGGGGTGCTCGTCGAGGACGACTGGGACGGGCTCGGGCAGCGCACGACGGCCAGCGGCACCGTGACCCTGACGGACGTCGTGGTGCTCACCGACTCCCTCGTGCCGTACTCCGCCCTCTTCGACGACGCGACCACCTACGGGGCGCGCGCTCAGCTGCTGCACGCCGCCATCGATGCCGGCATCGCCCGCGCCGCCGTCGACACCGCTCGCGACGTCGTGGTCGTCGCTCGCCCTCCGGTGGACGCCGACGTGGCGACGGCCGACCGGGATCCGTTGCTGCTGCAGCAGTTCGGCGAGGTGGAGATCGGGGTGCGCGGGGCCGAGGCGCTCGTGCGCGAGGCCGGCGAGGCGATCGACGTGGCCGAGCGCGAGCTCACACCGGACAGCGCCGCGGCGGCCTCCATCGCGACAGCAGCGGCCAAGGTAGCATCAGCGCGTGCGTCGCTCGACGCCACCACGGCACTGTTCGACGCGGGCGGAACTCGCAGTGCCGCAGCCTCTCTACGGCTGGACAGGCTGTGGCGCGACGCGAGGACCCACACGCTCCACGACCCTGTGCGATGGAAGACTCAACACGTCGGCCGGTACGCGCTCACCGGGGCGCATCCGCCGCGCCACGGACTGATCTAGTCGCGCACCGGTGTCGCGGCGTAGGGACGGCCGAACTGCGTCCGGACTCCGTCGGAGTACAGCACGGAGTCCGGCGGGCGGGCGGCCAGGTCCCCCACGCCCGCCGCGGCCATCAGCTGGTCGTCGCAGCGCACCAGGGTCGCCGCGCGCAGCGGCCACCGGCGGTGGGTGTTGGGGACGAAGACGGGTCGGCCCGCGACGGACGTGTGCATCCCCCACCGAGCGGTGAGGAACACCGACAGCGGATCGTCGGACATGTCGGTGTCGCCGGGGGACACGGTGAAGTCGGTCGTCGCACCACGGTGTGGCGGTGCCAGTCGCCGAGAGCGGTAGCCGACGACCCGGTTCCGACGATCACCGTCGTCGACGATGTCGATGTGCGACCAGCGATACCGCACCCCCGCCGCGTTCGTGGCCAGCACCACTGCGGCACGGGTGGCGTCGAGAGAACGGAACACGACCCCTCGGCGACCGTCACCGTCGCGGCTGTAGAGCCGCACGTTGATCTCGCCGAAGGTTCCGAGTCGCGGTACCGGTCGGCCGTACCCCAACCCGGCCCCCACCATCTCGAAGCCGATCAGTCCGACATAGGTGTACCCGTCCATCGTGTCGGGGACGATGCCGCGAGGCAGCAACGGCGCGACGACGTCCGGGGCGACACGCCAGTGCAGGAACACGAGGCGTTCCCACCGCTGGTCCATGATCACGGGGCGCGGCAGCACAGGCGGGCGAGGCCAGAGATCGACGCTCCGATCACGCACCGAAGAGGTTCTTGGCCTTGAGGATCAGCTCGTAGACACCCCAGGCGAAGGGAACCCCGACCCACAGCCAGGACACCACCACGACGGGCACACGCGCGCCCTGCTTCGTCTCGCTCATACCGTCGCCTCGTTCTTGTCGTTCGTACCCTCGTCGGTCGCAGTGCCCGGCGTCGTCGCCTCCGGGTCCGGCTCCGAGTACTTCGGATCCACGGGCTTGATCAGTTCGTTCGCGACGAAGCCGATGGACAGCAGGACGATCATCGTCACGAACGCGGGAACGTACCGTCCGGTGGTTCCCTCCTCGCCGAGGTCGGCGATCGCGTTGACGATCAGTGGTCCGAGCACGCCCGCGACCGACCAGGCCGTCAACAGTCGTCCGTGGATGGCACCGACCTGATAGGTACCGAACAGGTCACGCAGGTAGGCGGGCGCCGTGGCGAAGCCTGCACCGTAGAACGACAGGATCACCATCGCGCTGACGAGGAACAAGACCTTGTTCGTGTTCGTGAAGAGCGAGATGTACAGGTAGAGCAGCGCGCCCACACCGAGGTAGAGACGATAGATGTTCTTGCGACCCACCAGGTCGGACACCGACGACCACACGAACCGGCCGAGCATGTTCGTCAGCGAGAGGAACGCGACGAAGCCCGCGGCCGCAGCCACCACGGATTCCGGGGCAGTGGGGTCGGGAAAGAAGTCGGTGTAGATGCCCGCGGCGCGCTCGAGGATACCGATGCCGGCGGTGACGTTGAAGCACAACACGATCCACAGCAACCAGAACTGCGGGGTCTTGACGGCGTTCGCCGCGGACACGCGTGCGGTGTGCTGACCCGCCGGGGTCTGCGGTGGCGTCCACCCGGCCGGCTTCCAGTCGTCGGCGGGAACCCGGATCAGCACGACGCCGAGCGCCATGAAGACGGCGTAGCCGAGGCCGAGCGTGAGGAACGTCGTGGCGATCGAGGCATCGGTGTTGCCGCCGTACGCGGACAGGAGCTTGGTGGTCAGGGGCGAGGCCACCAGGGCGCCGCCGCCGAATCCCATGATCGCGATACCCGTCGCCATGCCCGGGCGATCGGGGAACCACTTGATCAGCGTGGAGACCGGGGAGATGTACCCGATGCCGAGGCCGATGCCGCCGACGAGTCCGTATCCGACGATCACCAACCAGAACTGGTCGAGGCTCATGCCGAGGGCGGAGATGAGCAGCCCGGAGCAGAAGAAGAGGAGCGACATCGTCATGGCCCACCGCGGACCGTGCGTCTCCACCTTCGTCCCGAGCACGGCTGCGGAGAGCCCGAGCATGACGATGGCCAGCTGGAACGGGATCGCGGTCATCGTCCCGCTCAGTCCCATGGCGGTGTCGGAGGAGATGGCGGCCTTGAACACGCTCCACGCGTAGGCCTGGCCGATCGCGAGATGAATCGCGAGGGCGGCCGGCGGAATGAGCCAGCGGCTCCATCCCGGTGGCGCGACGATACGGGCGCGTTCGAGTACTGCTGGCATGGAGGTCGTCCTTCCGGCGCGGGTCACGCGCTCAGAGGTCGACCGCGTACTACCGTGCTTTCACCGATCCGACTCGTTCCAAACAGGACGAAGGCACGGGCGCACGTCAGAGCGTGTCCCGCGAGATCTGATCGGACACCGAATGGGTGTTGTCGGCCGAGATCTCCCGCGTACCGGACCGGGAGATGAGATCGTCGATGCGCTGGTCGAGGCCCACGGTGCGCTGCACGGCGTCCAGGCTCCGGTGCTCGATCTCCGCCACCGCGATCTCGTCGACCACGCGTGACAACGCGGCGACCCGGTCGATCACCTGATCCCACACCGGGATGAGATCGGCTCGGCGCACGAGCACCTCGCGTCGACCCTCCTCGTCCACCGTGTCCCCCTGCGCCTCGAAGGCCGCGGTGAGTTCCGCGTCCAACTGGGCGAGTGCGACCACGTCCACTGCGATCTGCACCAGTTCGGTTCCCGGGTCGAGCTGCGCCCGGGCCACCGCGAACAGGTCCGAGCGCCAGATCCGCGAGGAGAGGATCCGGTCGTGGTACATCCCGGCGAGGAACAGCAGGGTGTCGTAGCGATCGGCGAACCGATCCGCGTCCGTGCCCGCGAGGGTGCGGACGACGTCGGCGCCCCGCGCGTGCAGCGTGTCGAGGCGCTCCGCCGCGGCGCCGCCGAGGATCCCTCGGGCTCGCGAGAGTGGACCGGGTCCGACACCGAGCGGAGTCGGCGTGTGCCGCAACGCCTCGAAGAGGGCGGTGCGCTGGTCGACGTCGAGGTGGATGCCCTCGCGCCGCTCCCGGCGGATCGCGCGGACCCCCGACGCGTAGTGACCGGAACTCATCACGAACCGCGTGCGGTACGACCCCAGTCGACGTTCGAGCAGCACGTGCCGTTGCAGCAGAGCCAGGCGCGTGGGCCCGGTGCGCAGTACGGCCGTGCGACCGTCGATCCAGTGCAGCTCCTCCGTGATCAGCCGCAGGGTGCCGAATCCGCCCAGTGCGGGGAACTTCCGGCCCGCGCGCAGGCGCGCGAGCGCGATGCCGCGCGTCTCCTCGTCGAGACGACCCAGTGCGACGAGCAGCGCGGCGCGGTCGGACAGCGGCTCGTGAGCGCGTCCGGACCGGTCCGACTCGATGCGCGTCGACTCGGCGATGGTCCGCACGGTGTCCGCTCGACGGGCACGCATGTCCGCGGGGTCACTCGTCACCGTTCTCCACCTCCCCCACCGATTCTGCAGGTGCCACCAGTGTTCCAGATCGAGTCGGGACACGGTTCTCACGTCCGCGGCCACCCCCGCGCGGCACTACCATCGAAGCGTGACGAACATCGAACGACTACGCCACCTCGCCGGGCTCCACGGCGTCGCCACGTCGTACGAGGGGTGGGACAAGGCCCGCCGCGACGTCGGTGAATCCACCCTCCGCTCGGTCCTGACGGCGCTCGACGTGCCCGTCGACAGCGACGACGACATCGAGACCGCGATCGTCGATCACGACGAGGCACCCTGGCGGCGCACCGTGCCGGCGGTCGTCGTGGTCACGTCCGGCAAGGATCACCACGTTCCCGTCCACGTACCGCACGGGACGTCCGTGACGGTCACCGTCGAGCTCGAGGACGGCGGCACGCGCGAGGCGGCTCAGCAGGACGTCTGGGTCGACCCCCGCGAGATCGACGGCGCCCTCGTCGGCCGAGCCACGTTCGCCGTCCCGGTCGATCTCCCGCTCGGATGGCACACGCTGCGCGCGGAGGGGGACGACGGTCTCGAGGCGTCGTGCACGCTGGTCGTCACGCCGGCCCGTCTGTCCACCGCCGAGGCACTGTCCGATCGTCAACGATGGGGCGTGCTGGCGCAGCTCTACTCCATCCGGTCCGCACAGTCGTGGGGCATCGGCGATCTGGCCGATCTGGCCGACATGGCGGCGATCCTGGGCGGCGAGCACGGAGCGGACTACGTCCTGGTCAATCCGTTGCACGCCGCGGCGCCGCGGCCACCGATCGAGGCCTCGCCCTATCTGCCGACCACCCGTCGATTCTTCAATCCGCTCTACATCCGCGTCGAGAACATCCGTGAGACAGCGATGCTGCCGCGCGACCGGTATGCCCGCATCCGCGACACCGCGCGCCGACTGCACCGCGCCGACGGTCGCACGGACGATCTGGACAGGGACAAGTCTCTGCGCGCGAAACTCCGTGCGCTCGAAGCGATCTTCCTCGTTCCGCGGAGCGCGTCCCGCCAGGCCGCGTTCGACGAGTTCCGCGCCGCGGAGGGCGTGGGCCTGCACAACTTCGCCACGTGGTGCGCACTGACGGAGAAGCTGTCGCCGGACGACACGCGATGGCAGACGAAGGCCGCCGCCCCCGGCACGCCGTGGGTCCAGCGGCAGCAGGCGAAACTCGCGCATCGCATCGAGTTCCACAGCTGGCTCCAGTGGATCTGCGACGAGCAACTGGCCGAGGCCCAGGCCACCGCGCACCGGGCCGGAATGGCCATCGGTGTCGTGCACGATCTGGCTGTGGGAGTGCAGCTCTCGGGTGCCGACGCCTGGTCCCTGGGTTCCGCACTGGCCGAGGGCGTGACCGTCGGCGCTCCCCCGGACGACTTCAATCAGCAAGGGCAGCAGTGGAACCAGCCACCCTGGCGGCCCGACCGACTGGCCGAACTCGGGTACGCACCGTATCGCGACATGCTGCGCACCGTGCTCAAGCACGCGGGCGGGCTGCGGGTCGACCACATCCTCGGACTGTTCCGGCTCTGGTGGATCCCCACCGATGCCGAGACTCCCGCGGGCGGCACCTATGTCACGTACGACCACGAGGCGCTCATCGGCATCCTCGCGCTCGAGGCGGAACTGGCCGGCGCCGTGGTCATCGGTGAGGATCTCGGCGTCTTCGAACCCGTCGTCCAGGACTACCTGGCCGAGCGGGGCGTGCTGGGCACGTCCATCCTGTGGTTCGAGCGGGACGACGACGGCCCCATCGCCCCGGAGAAGTACCGCGAGCTGTGCCTGACCTCGGTGACCACCCACGACCTGCCACCCACCGCCGGGTACCTGGCGGGTGAGCACATCGATCTGCGATCGCGGCTCGGCCTCCTCGAGAGAGCCGTCGACGAGGAGCGTGCGCAGGACGAGGAACAGCGTGAGTCCGTGCTGGACCTCGCGCGCGAGCGTGGCCTGCTCGCGGACGGTGCGTCCACCGGGGAGACGGTCGCGGCGCTGTACCGGCTGATCCAGCGCAGCCCGTCCCTGCTCATCGGAGTGGCACTGGTGGACATGGTCGGCGAGCACCGCATCCAGAACCAGCCAGGAACCGACGAGACCCAGTATCGGAACTGGCGCGTTCCCCTCGCCGACGCCACGGGCCGCGCGGTCTCGGTGGAGGACCTGCGGCGCGCGGACCCGTTGGTGCAGTACTGAGACGCCCTCACCCCGCCGACGCGGCGGGGTGAGGGTGGTCGTCAGATCGCGCCGAGCAGGGACTCGTCGTCGCGCTTCTCGCCGCTCTTCAGCATCTCGCGCGCGGTGTCGAGTCCTTCCCACACGTTCCACATCAGCACACCGCGCAGCACGGAGTCGTCGTCGAGGTAGTACACGACACCCTCCTTGCCGGGCGTCTTCCAGTCCTCGACCGTCCTGAGGTCGGTGCTCATCGTGCCCACCGCCTGGTAACCGTTGTCGAACACGTCGGAGTAGAAGTACGGCGTGTACGTGTACGGCTCGGTGGAGCCGGCCATGATCTTGCCGACCGTCTTTCCCATGCTGTTGGCGTTGTCCACGTGCTCGATGCGACGACGGCCCAGGATCGCGTCGGGGTAGTTGGCGACGTCGCCCGCGGCGTAGACGTGCTCGTCCGCCGTGCGCAGGAACTCGTCGACCACGATGCCGTTGTCGACGTCGAGCCCCGACTGCTCCGCGAGGTCGGTGTTCGGCGTCACGCCGAGCCCGAAGACCACCGCGTCGGCATCGATCGTGGAACCGTCGCTGAGGGTCAGCGACACCGCATTGCCCTGCTGCGCACCGGAGTCGACCTTCACACCCGTGCGGACCGTGACGCCGTGGTCCTCGAAGTCCTGCTGGAACACCGACGCGAGGTCCGCGGGGAACATGTGGCCGCCCACCACGTCGTCACTGCTCACCAGGGTGACGGTGACCTTGTTCTGCGCGAGCGCCGCGGCGATCTCGGTGCCGATGTAACCACCGCCCACCACGACGATGTGGGTGCCCTCCGTCGCCAGCGCCCGCAGGCGCCGGTAGTCCGCGAAGGTGCGGAAGTAGACGACCCGCTCGGACGGACGCAGGTCCAGCGTCGTCGGGGTCGCCCCGGTCGCCAGCAACAGCGATCCGTAGTGGTGCGTGTCCCCCTTGTCGGTGGTCACCGTGCGGGCGTCGCGATCGATCGACGTGACCGTCGTCGACAGCACCAGCGTCGCACCCGTCTCCTCGGTGCCCAACGGCACCTCGTCGGTGGTGAACTCCGCGTCGGTCCACAACTTCTTGCTCAGCGCGGGGCGGGTGTAGGGACCGTCGACGTCGGAGCCGACGACGAGGATGGTGCCGTTCTCGTCGTGCTCGCGGATCCCCTTGGCGGCGTTGTCGGCCACCATTCCTCCACCGACGATGACGTAGTCGTACTCGGACACGTTGTACCCCTCTTCATGAGCCGTGCGCGCCGACCGAGTCGGGCCGCGCGTCACCTGCACAGGGAGTAGCCGATGCGGACTCCGCGGAAACCCGACCGTGTCGTACCTGCGTGCTGTGATGAGTTCCGACGCTCGGCCGAGTCACATCCGACGGGCGCATCGTCGTGTCACGTCCGGAAGGGAAGTCTCATGGCCTCACGCAGTTCGGGTGCCACCGCCATCAGCGCGGTCGGCCTCGTCAAACGGTACGGGGGCGTCGACGCACTCGACGGTCTCGATCTCGAGGTGCCCGAGGGCACGGTCATGGCACTGCTCGGGCCCAACGGAGCCGGGAAGACCACCACCATCCGCGTGCTCACCACACTGCTGCGGGCCGACGCCGGCACCGCACGGGTGGCGGGCCTCGACGTCGTCGCCGACGCGGCGGAACTCCGCTCACGCATCGGCGTCTCGGGGCAGTACTCCGCGGTGGACGAGTATCTGACGGGCTTCGAGAACCTCGACATGGTCGGCCGGCTGTACCACCTCGGGAAGAAGCGCAGCCGTGATCGGGCACGTGAACTGCTCGAACGGTTCGACCTCGTCGAGGCGGCCGACCGGCCGGTCAAGGGCTACTCGGGTGGGATGCGCCGACGCCTGGACCTGGCGGGCGCCCTCGTCGCCGATCCACCGGTCCTCTTCCTCGACGAGCCCACCACCGGGCTCGATCCTCGCGCCCGCCTCGAGCTGTGGTCGGTGATCGAGGAACTGGTGCAGGGCGGGACGACCCTGCTCCTCACCACCCAGTACCTCGAGGAAGCGGACCAGCTGGCCGACGAGATCGCGGTGATCGATCGTGGTCGCGTCATCGAGCGCGGTACCGCCGACGAACTGAAGTCGCGAGTGGGCGGAGCCAGGCTGGAGTTCGCCTTCGACACGGACGGCGATCTGACGACGGCGCAGGGCGTCATGGAGCGTTTCGCACCGGGTCAGGTCACCTCCGATGCCGCGTCCCGGCGGCTCACGGTCGGTGCGGACGACGGGACCACCACGTTCGTCGACGCGCTGGTCCTGCTCCGCGAGAACGGCGTCACCCCTGCCGACGCCTCGCTGGGCAAGCCCAGCCTCGACGACGTCTTCCTCACTCTCACCGGCCAGACGTCGACCCGGCCCGACGCGGCCGATCAGCAGCCCAGCGGACAGGAGACGGCCCGATGAACTCACCCACCACGGCGCTGAGCGACGGCGCGACCATCGCCCGACGCAACCTCATCAAGATCAAGCGCGTCCCCGACCTCATCGTCTTCACGCTGCTGTCGCCGATCATGTTCGTCCTGGTCTTCGCGTACATCTTCGGGTCGGCCATCGAGATCCCCGGCATGTCCTACCGCGAGTTCCTCATCGCCGGCATCTTCGCGCAGACCGTCATCTTCGGGTCCACGTGGACCGGCCTCGGGCTCGCGGAGGACATGCAGAAGGGCATCATCGACCGCTTCCGCTCCCTGCCCATGGCTCCGTCCGCGGTGCTCGTCGGACGGACCAGCAGCGACATCGTCATCAACGTCATCAGCCTGGTCGTGATGTCCCTGACCGGTCTGCTGGTCGGCTGGCGCATCCGGTCGTCGTTCTGGGAGGCCGCGGCGGGATTCGGGCTGCTGCTGCTCTTCGCCTACGCACTGTCCTGGGTGATGGCGGTGATCGGACTGTGGATCCGGACGCCCGAGGTGTTCAACAACGCCAGCTTCATCGTCATCTTCCCGCTGACGTTCATCGCCAACACGTTCGTGCAGAGTCAGGATCTGCCCGGGATTCTGCAACCCATCGCCGAGTGGAATCCTGTCTCCGCCATCACGCAGGCGAGCCGGGTGCTGTTCGGGAACACGAACCCGACGATGCCGCCTCCGGACGCGTGGCCACTCCAACACCCGGTGCTCGCGACGGTGGGATGGTCGATCCTCATCCTGATCGTCTTCGTACCGTTCGCCATCCATCGCTACACCAAGGCGGTGAGCCGCTGACGTGCTGAGCCGGGGCGGCCGCACCTCGCGTTCACAGCTTGATCACACGAAGTTCGTGTAGAAATTATCTCCTGTGACGGCAACCAGACCTTCTGCGGAGACTGCAGCGGCCGCCCCGTCCGGCGGGGCGCGCCGACCGCAGGAGATGCTGCGTCGCGCCCGCCGCGCGGACATCGCGGTCCCGGCGATCGCCTTCCTCCTGCTCGCCCCGCTCTACAGCGCACTGTCCGTCGTCGGTCAGCACCAGCTGCGCACCTCCGGTTTCGACCTCGGCATCTTCGTGCAGCAGATCGCCTCGTACGCACGCCTCGACGCGCCGACGTCGGATCTGCTGGGCACGGGCTACAACACGCTCGGTGATCACTTCTCTCCGATCACCGCACTGCTCGCGCCCTTCTACCGACTCGCCCCTGTCCCCGAGACCCTGCTGATCGCCCAGG
The DNA here is from genome assembly GCF_036173065.1 of Rhodococcus sp. NBC_00297. Lineage (NCBI taxonomy): Bacteria > Bacillati > Actinomycetota > Actinomycetes > Mycobacteriales > Nocardiaceae > Rhodococcus > Rhodococcus sp. NBC_00297. The sequence continues at coordinate 3,474,085 of NZ_CP108041.1, read as the reverse complement.
GCGTCCTGTTCGCCGTGGGTGTCGTGCCCCTCTCCCGGTGGGCGTGCCGCAGCCTCGGCACCGTCGCGGGCATCGTGGTGGCCCTCGGCTACGGACTGTCGTGGGGCCTGCAGTCGGCACTGAACTTCGACTTCCACGAGATCGCCTTCGGCGTCCCGATGCTGGCCTTCGCCATGGCAGCACTCGGCCAGGGGCACTGGCGTGCCGCGGTGGCGTGGACGCTCCCGCTCGTCTTCGTCAAGGAGGACATGGGGCTCACCGTCATCGTGATCGGCGCCCTGATCGCCTGGTGGACCACGGGTCGCACACGGATTCTGGGCCTGGCGACGGCCGCGTGGGGCGCGGCGTGGATCGTGCTGGCCATCACGGTGGTCATACCGCTGCTGAGCGCCGACGACGCCTACGGTCAGGGTTCGAAACTCCCGCCCCTCGGTGAGGGCATCGCCGACACCACACACGGTCTCGTCAGCGGGGACTCGCGTGCCGCGACCGTGCTGCTGCTGTTGGCCGTCACCGGCTTCGCAGCACTGCGGTCACCGTTGACCCTGGTGGCAGTACCCACCGTCGCATGGCGGTTCCTCAGCGACAACACCAACTTCTGGAAGCCGATCTTCCATTACAACGCGATCCTCATGCCGATCCTGTTCGCCGCGTTGATCGATGCACTCATTCGCGGTCGGCGCGACATGCACCTGTCACCGCGTGCCCAGAGAGTGGTGCTCGCCGCCGTCGCCGCCGTCGCTCTGGTCGCGCTGCCCTTCCAGCCGCTGGCTCGGCTCGCCGACGCCGACGGGTGGCGCGTCGACCCGCAGGTGACCACCGCGAGAGCCGTGTCGGCATCCATACCGCCAGGGGACCGCGTGTCGGCCTCCAACAACCTGGTCCCGCAGTTCGTGTCCGACCACCCCGTCTCGGTGTTCCCGCAGCGGGAGACCGATTCCACGACACCGGACTGGATCGTCGTGAACATCGGCCGGCCCGCCGGGTGGCCCAAGGACGAGTCGGGCGACAACACGGCGATCAGTGCAGCTCTCGCGGACGGTTACTCGGTCGTCTCCGACGTGAACGGCATCCTCGTACTTCGTCGGTGACGGGTCAGCGTCCGGGAACGGGATTCGTCCAGCCCGGGTCGGGTGCCGCATGCCGACCTTCTCCGGACGGCTGCACCGACTGCGGCGCGGTGTCGCTCGCCGACGGCGGAGCCGGGTTGCTCACCGACGGCGGAGCCGGGTTGCTCACCGACGGCGGAGCCGGGTTGCTCATCGTCGCAGCTCTCGGCGACGGCTGACGGGGCTCGTCGTCGTCACCGGGAGGCGGCGACGGAGGATCGATCGGGTCGCGATCCGGATCGGGGCCGGTGTGCGGCCCATGACCACCGGACTGCACCTGCGGAGTGCCGGGGAGCGGCGCGGGGCCGGGACCCGGTGTCGGGTCGGGGCGCGACGGTGCGGGGTCCGGCTCGGGAACCGGTGCCGGCGCGGCAGGTGCCGTGACGGCCGGCGTCGGCGCGGGAGCCTCCTCGACCTCGACGACGTCGGCGATGTCGTCCACCACCGGAGCCGGGGGCGTCGCGGGGGGCGGCGGTGCCGTGTCGACCGGCGGCGCGACCGGCTCGGGTGCCGTGACCGCCGGGGCGGGCGGCGTGACGCCGGGGATCTCGAACGGGAGCGGCGGAAGCTGGAAGACGAACGGCGCCGGCGCCGGCGCGGTGCCGTTCTGCACGGCTGCGGCCTGGTCCTCTCGCCGCTCTCTCCGCTCGTCGGCTTCCTGCGCCGCGAGGTCGTCGGCTGCCTGCTTCGCTTCCTTCTCCTGGCGTTCGCGTTCCGCGTCCTCTGCCGCGCGCTCCTTCTGCGACAACTCGTCGCGACGCCTGCTCTCGGCGACCTTCTCCGCCGCCGTGTTCGGTTCGTCGTTCACCGATGTCGGGGCAGCGGACGCCGCGGGAGCGACGAGGACGGACGCGCAGGTCACCAGCCCCCAGGCACCCACGGCCATCGCGCTCACGGCCAGACCGGATCCCACTGTGCGTCGGCGGCGTACGGGCGCGCGGTGCGTCATCGTGTGTCTCTCTCGAGTCGTGGCGGGAGGAGGGCCGGAAGACGGATCACGGAGCGGGACAGACGCCGGTGCAGTCGATCTTGCGGACGATGGCGAAGCCGTCGTCGTCCTCCCGCACCGTGAACTGCTGGTCGTACCGGAACTCCCGGCCGTCCGGAACCGTGAGTGTCAGGACGGCGTCGAAGACGAGCGGGTCGGAGGTGGACGCCACGTCGATGCGGTGCCGTATCGCCGGGTCCACCGCGTCGATGGATCGCTGCAGATCGGCCACCGTGGCGTCCACACCGGCCGTGTCGGACAGATCCCAGAGCGCTGCGGCCGCTGCGGCGTCGCGATCTCGGTAGTACAGATCGTCGTAGCGCACGATCACGGCGGGACCACTCGCGCGGGCCGCATCGATCGGCGGCGGCGCCGCCGACGCGGTCTGATCGGCCGCGTCCGCACCGACACCCGCGGTGGCGACCGGGACCGGTGCGGAATCCGCGGGGGCGCGCTGCATCATGACGGCGGTGCCGAGTCCTCCCGCGACGAGAAGGGCACCGAGGGCGGCGAGGGCGGGAAGTCGCCCGCTGCGACGACTCGGCCGGGTGTCGGCAGAGCGCGCGCGCAGTGTCGCCGTCGTGCTGTCGAAGGAGGGTGTGTGGTCGTCGGCGTGCAGACCCGGGTGCGCGTCGGGAACGATCGGGCGTACCGGCCCGCGCGTCCGCATCACGACGGCGGCGACGTGCGACCAGGCGCGGCGAACGTCCGCATCGGAGTCCGACGTGGACGGCACGTCCAGCACGGTGCGGACGCCCGCATCCCCGAGCACGCGTCGCAGATCCGTGGAGCCGGATCGCGAACCGGCATGTACCGCATCGTGTTTGACGACGACGATGCGGTCCGACCAGGTGTCGCGGCCGCTGCCGCGGAGCGAGTCCATCAGTGCCACGACGCGCAGTGCCGCGGCCTCGGAATGGGGAATCGGGACGACGATCGAGTCCGCGTCGTCGATCATCGCGACGAAGTACGGCTCGTCGCTGCGGGCGTGCACGACGACGGTCTGCCGGTGGTGCGTCAGGACGGTCAGAACGTCCTCGATGGCGTGCGGGTCCTGCAGCGACGCATCCGCTCCGAGAGCATCGTGCCCTTCGGGCCGGGTGTCGACGTAGTGGGACAGTGCTCGCGGATCGCACTCGGGTGCCACCAGGGCCTCGACGTCCTCGGCGATCTGCGCGGCGGCACCGTGCCCGGTGGCCCCACCGGCCAGGTCCCAGGCGATCACGCCCCCTGGCCGACGCTCGCCGACCGCTGCGGACATCCCGGCCAACGCATCGGTGCCGAGATCCACGCCGAGACCGATGTCGGCGATCACGATGCGGTGTCGGACGGGGAGAGCGCCGGACAGGACCCGCCGATCCTCGCTCTCGGTGGTCCCGGGGTGCGAGCCGAACAACCCGCGGCGGTGCGGTCGCGGTTCGTGTTCGACGCCCGGGGTGAGGAATGTGGACACTAGGCGAGCTCGTCGCGGCTCGGTGCCGAGGTGGACCGGACGACGGGCAGGTGGTGACGACTCCTCATACCCTGTCCCCCGTCCTGTTTTCACCGCCTGTAACGGTCCCCCCGACCGCAGTCGAGGAGAATATAGCGCACACGCACGACGTGCGGGCAGTGCTCGGACAACCGACTGCCACGAGACGCCGCGCGCGCGGTGGATCAGGAGTGACCGAAGGGCACCGGCGAGTCGCGACGCAGTCCGCTGGCCCGCAGCACCCGGCGACGGACACCGGCGCGCACCGACTCCTCGCTGCCGATGATGCGCACGGTGCGGCGGGCGCGTGTGATGGCCGTGTACAGCAGTTCCCTCGTCAACAGCGACGACGTCTCGTCCGGGATGACCACCGAGACGGTGTCGTACTGGCTTCCCTGACTGCGGTGAATCGTCATGGCGTACACCGTCTGCACGGCCGACAGCCTGCTGGGATGAACGAGGAACGGAGTCGACCCGCGCGCGAACGCGGCGACCACGCCGCCGTGTCCGTCGTCGACGACCACGCCGGTGTCGCCGTTGTAGATACGGTTGTCGTGGTCGTTCGTCGTCACCAGGAGCGGTTGCCCGAGATACCACTGTGCGGCGTCCAGGAAGGTCGAGGTGTCGGCGCCCACGCGGTCCATCGCCCACCGTGCCCAGTGATCCACACCGGAGGGGCCCTCACGGTGCGCGCACAACAGGCGGTGCCGCTCGAGAGCGGCGAGGGCCGCGGCCGCATCACCGGACGCGGCGGCCGCGGTCACGGCCCGGGCGGTGGAGACCACATCGCGTTCGAGCGACGACACGTCGGACCGCGGACCGAACTCGAGGGCGGGATCGCCCGAGTTCAGCAGGCGCACCACCTCGTCCTCGTCGCCGTCACGCACAGCGACGGCGAGATCGGCGATGACACCGCCGAACCGACGCCCGCGGCTCAGTCGCACGGTGCCCGCGGCGAGTCGGCGCACCTCGCCCGTCGAGAGACTCTTCTCCGACGAGTCCCCCGCCGCCGGGACGGACCCGAGGTCGGCGCCCACCAGGGCGGTGACCACCTCCGGCAACGCCGCCGTCACCGGCCGCGCGACCAGATCGGCCAACACCGCGCCCGCGTCCACCGAGGTCAGCTGGTCGGGATCGCCGACCAGTACGAGCCTGGTGTCGGCGCGGACCGCCTCCATGAGTCGGCTCATCAGCGTGGACGACACCATGGACGTCTCGTCGACGACGACCACGTCGTACGGGAGCCTGTTGTGTGCGTCGTGACGGAACCGACTGCGGCTGCCGGGCTGCCAGCCCAGCAGCCGATGCACCGTCATCGCCGGGATGTCGCCTCGCAGTCCGAGTTCCGGTGCCTGCTCGGCCACCGACTCCTGCAGTCGCGCAGCCGCTTTCCCGGTCGGCGCGGCGAGCCCGATCCGTAGACCGGGGCCGTGCACTGCGGTGAGCAGAGCGAGAATGCGCGCGACCGTGTGCGTCTTGCCCGTTCCGGGGCCGCCCGCGATGACGGTGGTCCACCCAGTCACCGCGAGTGCCGCCGCGATGCGCTGCCTATCGGGCACCTCGGTGCTCGGGAAGTAGGTGGCCAGTCCCTGCCGCACCGCCTCCACGTCGACAGCCGGCGCGTCGAGTTCGCGCGCAGCCAGCACGTCCCGGATCACTTTCTCCTGCAAGTAGTACCGCTGTAGGTAGAGCAACGGGCCGTCCGCGGTGTCCACCACGAGCACCGGTCGCAGCGGACCGCTCTCCCCGCCCAGGACGAGTGGGCTCGCCCGGAGGGCGGCCACGACCGCCGCGTCGTCCGGCCACGGCAGAGCGTCCGTGTCGACCCCGTCGTCGGCCGTGACGTCGCGCAGGCGGGTCAGGTCCAGGCACACCGAGCCGACGCGCACCGCGCGCACGGCGAGTGCCACGGCGAACAGCGCCAGTTCGTCCCGTTCCCCGCCGAGCGCGCCGAGTCGGAGGGCGACGTGCACGTCGGCCGCGGTGAGGACGCCGACGTCGTTGAACGCGCGCAGCACTCCCTTGCCGCGCTGCGCGACAGCGCCCGGGTACGCCGCGGTCACGACCGGACTCCTGCGAGCAGATCGGACAGCGCCGTCACGAGATCGGGGGACGGCGCCCAGGAGAAGACCCCGCGCCCGGGCGGAGTGTCCGGGCCGATCATGCCTCGGACGAAGTGGTACTGCACTCCTCCGAGGTGTATCCGGGGGTCGTATCCCGGTCGACGCCACCGCAGATAGCGATGCAGCGCAACGGAATAGAGCAGTGCCTGCAGCGGATAGTGCGACTCCATCATCTCGCCGGCCATGTCCTCGACCGTGAAGTCGTCGACGGTGAGGTCGCCACTTCTGATGCGATTGGTCTTGTAGTCCACCACCACGTAGCGGGAATCGTCGGACGACCCGACACGCAGGACCGTGTCGACACTGCCGGTGAGGTAGCCCCGGAGCGTCCGGTCGTCGAGTCGGCGCATCCGCTGCGGATAGGCCGCGAGCACGTCGTCCGAAGCGAGGTGGTCCGCCACGAGATCGGCGACGGCGTGCACGGTCACGTGCGCCGTCGCGGCGTGGTCACCGCCCGACAACGGGATCTCGAAGTCCATCTCGGCGAGCCTGTTCGACGGGTGGACCTCGGCGAGCGTGCCGGTGCCCGCCGCGCCGAAGTCCAGGGGCGTGCGCAGGACGGCCGTCAGCGCCCGAGAGAGATGATCCGCGTCGATGTCGGCACCGTGTGCCGAGACGGCATCGACACACCGGCGCTGCACCTCTGCAGGCAGATCGTCGACGGAGGTGTCGACGTACTCGAGAATTTCGTGCACCAGGGTGCCGAACGCGGCTCCCGCGGGCAGACCGTTCATGAGCGAGGGGGCCCCCGCGCCCACACCTGCCGCGAACGGGTCCTCCACCGGTTCGTCGCCGAGTATCGGGTCCTCGGATTCGACGACCTCGACCGGCTGATCGTGCGCGCCCGCGGTCAGCGCAGAGTAGGACGTTCGCCGCCACGCGGTGTCCAGCCTCCGGCCGAAGTGCGCGACGGCCAGTGCGCCACCGCTTCTCTCGGACGTCCGCGCGGGCCGGGCCACCACCGTCACGTCCTGCACCGCCTCGACGCCGATCGCGCTGCCGCAGCGCGACTGCAGGGTCGTCGCCGCGGAGGCATCGTCCTGCAGGCGCACCGTCGACTCCGGTTCCGCGATGCCGGGCACTCTGCCGAAGAGCAGTCGATGCAACGGGGACGCCGCCGTGATCGCCGTCGGTGCCCACCACAGCACCAGACGGCACTGCGCGCGGGTCAGGGCCACGTAGAGGAGGCGCATCTCCTCGCCCGCCGCCTCCTCGTCGTGGCGCTGCTTGCGTTCGCGGTACCCCGGAGTGGAGGACCCACCGACGTCGCGCACACGCGCACCCTCGTCGTCGTGGAAGAGCAGGGTGTCCGGATCGAACGATCCGGCGGCACCCCACGCGAACGGGACGTACACGATCGGGAACTCCAACCCCTTCATCGCGTGCACCGTGGCCACCTGCACGGCCTCGGCATCGCTGTCGAGCCGTCGACTGCGGTCGGCCACAGCGCCGCTCGTGGGGTCCTGGATCCGGTCGGCCAGCCAGCGGGTCAACGAGGTCACCCCGTGTCCGCCCTCGAGCGACTCGCGCTGGACGAGTTGCGCGACGTGCCGCAGGTCCGTCAGATCGCGTTCACCGGATTCGGTTGCCAGCAGACGTTTCTGGAGCTCGGTGGATCCGGTGAGGTTCTCGACCATCGCCGCGAAGCCCACCCCTGTGACGAGCGCGGACCACTCGCGGCAGCGCGCACTCAGTGCGGAGGTCGCGGCGTCGCCACCCTCGTCGAGTCTGCGAGCAGACCATCCGAGCAACGGTGTGAGCGCGGCGCGCCGCACGACGTCGGCACGGTGCGGTTGCTCCAGTGCCTGCAGGAGCAGCAGCCAGTGCACCGCGGACTCGGTGGCGAACACCGACGAGCCGCCGTACAGCACGGACGGCACGCCGGCGCGCTCGAGAGCGGACCGCACCTGCTCGGCCTGTCTGCCCGACCGGACGAGCACGGCGATGTCTCCGGGAGCGACAGGCCGCGGCGACGCGCCGTCGACTGTCAGCATCGCGTCGCCGTCGAGAAGCGCGACGATGTCCTGCGCGACGTCGTCGGCGATACGCAGTCGCACCTTCTCGGTGGCCGGGAGGCCCTTGTTGTTCAGCGGACCGGAGCCCGTTCGACCGAACACGCGCAGGCGCACTGGAGGCAGCGGGTCCCGCGTCGCGGCGGCCAGCAGGCGAGGTTCCCGGTGCGATGCCGTCACCGGAGTGACGACGATGTCGGGATGTCCCAGTGCGGCACCCTCGTACAGGTGCGCGAGCGAGCCGATCACGGCCGCGTCGCTCCGCCAGTTGGTGGTGAGTGCCAGATGCCGGTCCGCCACCGCGACCGCGTCGAGGTAGCTGAGCACCTCGGCGCCGCGGAACGCATAGATGGCCTGCTTGGGATCACCGACGAGAACCAGGGTGCAGTGCCCGTGGAACGCCCTCCGCAGGATGGACCACTGCAGCGGGTCGGTGTCCTGGAACTCGTCGACGAGCACCACCGTGAACTTCTCGCGGACACGCGCGCACGCGGCCGAGCCGTGCGTCTCGTCCGACAGCACGCCGTGCAGGAGTTCGAGGAGGTCGTCGAAGTCACGGACCCCGAGCCGCCGCTTCCGGCGCTCGGTCTCCTCCCGCGCCTCGCGGGCCACCGCGACACGCTGACCGGCCGCCGTGTCGTCGGGAGCGTCCGGACTGAGCACGGCCCGCCGGTCCGAGACCGCGGCCCGGGCCACCGTGCGCGCCTGCGCGACGGTCAGTGGCGGCGAACCGACCTCTGCGCTGTAGCGACGCAGATACAGGTCGTCGACCACGTCGTCGACGAGATCGTCCACGGACTCGACGAAGGTCGCGTCCGGTTCCCGCTCGCCCGCGATCCCGAGTCCGTCGAGCATGCGTTGGCAGAAGCTGTGCGTCGTGGCGATCGTCCCGGCGTCGAACTCCGACAGCGCCGTCAGCAGCCGAGTGCGCCGCAGCACCACCTCGTCGTCGTCGACGTCGGCGAGCAGTGCGATCAGCTCGTCACCGCCCGAACGGGCCGCCGACGAATCCGCCAGGGCGGCCGCGACCTCGGCGAAGCGTGCGCGCGTGCGTTCGCGTAGCTCGCGCGTCGCGCCCTTGCTGAACGTCACCAGCAGTACGCCCGCGATGTCGGTGACGCCCTCGGCGACGTAGCGGGCGGCGAGGCCCACGATGGCGTAGGTCTTGCCCGTGCCGGCGCTCGCCTCGAGCACGGTGGTGCCCAGCGGGAGCGGCCCCGTCAGATCGAACGTGCTCATCGCTGCTCCATACCTTCGGGAGCGCTCATCGCTGCTCCATACCTTCGAGAGCGCTCATCGCTGCTCCATGCTCTCGTGGGTGAGCAACGGCTGCCACACTCGTCGCGCGAGCACACCGAAGCGCGTGCCGTCGGCCGACCACTTCGCCTCGTCGGCGGCCGGAGGAATCGCTGTCCACTGCCCGAAGTCGACTCCGCTTCCGTGCACCAGAAGTACCGCCGGCTCCGTGACGTCGCCGAACCGATCCGAGAACTGCTGAGCTGCCGCCGCGAGGGCCATCTCCTCGCTGCTTCCCCGAACGACTCTGGTGGCGTATGCCTCCCCGGACTTCAGCGCCAGGGGCAGTGGCTCGCGCAGACCGCGGTCGCGCAGGTCCGCCAGCTCTGCCAGAACCGCGCGGGCGTCCTCGGGTGTCGTGAGGGTCGACCGCGACACGGGCCGTGAGGACCGACCCCGCGCGGTGGTGACCGCCGTCCATCCGTCCGAGCCGCTCTGCGCCGCGACCGCCAGCAGGTGGATCCAGGCCTCCAGTCGCCGCTTCGGGGCCATCCTCGAATAGGACGTGCGCGCCACGGTGGTGCCGTGCACCCCGGGAACGGTGCCCGTGAGCCGCCGCCCCCCGTCCAGATCCACGACGACGTCCACACTCTCCGGCGGCCCGACGTGGATCTCGGCCGCCGCGTCGGCGATGGGCACCACGTCGTTCTCGATCTGCTCGAGCAGGCGCGCCCCCTGGGCGAAGGGCGGCAGCGTTCCGCGGCGCCATTCCGCGGCCCGGAAGTCGGCCAGTTCCACACCGGTCAGGAGCGCCGACAGCATGCGCTCTCCGATGTCCCAGGCCGACAGCGCGTCCAGCTCCACGGCGAGGGCGTCGACGACGTCGTCGTCCCGCCCCGACAGACCCACCTTCAATCGCTGCCGCACGAACGCGGTGACGGGGCTCTGCACGAACGCCACCAGCTCCGCCAACGCCACGTCCGCGGAGTCTCGCGCTGGAAGCGGACCGTCGAGGAACGGCTGCCGCGGCACGAAGGGAGCGCTCGCCGCCACCGCGCCCGCGAGCGCGGCACTGTCGAACCCGGCGGGAGCGCTGCCGTCGAAGATCGACGGATCGAACGGCTGCAGCGGGTGCCGCGTGACCGCGCGGTTGTTCTCGACCCCCGCCGTGGCCGCCACGACCTCGATGACCTCGGACAACGGGATGGCGGGAGGTTCGTGGGCACCCGACACCGGATTCGCCCCGGTATGGAAGAGAACCAGTTTCTCGCCGGCCGACATGAGGGCGTCGAGCAGCAGCTGACGGTCCTCGCTGCGGATGTCACGCTCGCCGATCAGCGCACCGCGTGCGAGGACGTCGTCGCCGTCGAGGTGGCCGGCGCGCGGGAAGACGTCGTCGTCGAGCCCGAGCAACACCACCACCCGGTGCGGCACCGACCGCATCGGGACCATGGTGCACACCGTCAGTTCTCCGGTGCGGAAGTTCGATCGCGTCGGGCGCCCGGCCAGGCGATCGCGCAACATCGACCGGATGTCGGCGAGCTGCAGGGAGATGTCGTCACCGTGTTCCAGCGCGGCGGACAGTTCCCGCAGCGCGTCGACCCGATGTCGGACGTCTGCCGGCCCGACCTCGGTGAGCAGGTCGATCGCTCGGATCAGGCTCGCGCGCCACGTCCGGACCGGATGCTCGCCCCGCATACCGCGCAACACGACAGAGACCCGGTCGACCAGTTCTGCGTACCGACCGGCGAGATCGATGTCGTTCCCGTCGACGTCGTCCACGGGCAGAGCCAGGCCCAGCCAGTCCCCCGTGGTCTCGTCGGCAGCGGCGCCGAGCAGCAGTCGGTCCATGGCCGCGGTGAACGTGTTCTGACGAAAGTCGCCCAGACCGAACAACTCTCGCTGCACAGAGTCGATGCCCCAGCGCGCACCGGACACCCGTGTCCACTCGGCGAGCCGTTCGAGATCGTCGTCGGAGAAGCGGAACCGGGTCCGCACAGCCTCGGACGCAGCGAGATCGAGCATCTGCGACGCGGTGACGCGGTCCCCTGCCATCTCGATCATCGCCGCGATCACGTCGAGCACGGGATTGGTGCGCCGGAGCCCCCGATCCGCCAGCCGCACGCGGAGTCCGTGCGCCGGGTGCGCCGAGGGATCGCCCACCGCGCCCTCGTTCCCGAAGGCCGCTCGCACGAGCGGAGCGAAGGTGTCCACGTCCGGGCACATGATCAGGACGTCGCGCGGTTCGAGCGTCGGATCGTCCCGGAAGAGGTGCAGCAAGGTGTCGCGCAGCACGTCGACCTGCCGGGCGGGGCCGTGGCAGGCGTGGATCTGCACGCTGTCGTCCATCCCCGGGACGTCGGGCGCGGCCGGGGCGCGGTCGGCCACGATGTCGTTCTGCATCCGCCTCAGGACCGTCGTCGACGCCTCGACACGCCGCGCGTCGGACCGCTCCGGATCGGGGAGATGGCGGTCCGCATCGGCCGTCGGTTCGAGAAGCGGTTGCAACTCGCGCACGTCGCGGCCGAGGCTCACCAGCAGGGGATGACCCGCCGTCGACACCGGCGGCGCGTCGACACGCCGCAACGACCCGGCGCCCGCACGCCGGGACGTCGCAGCCCACGAGACCGGGCTGGGGTGTGGCAGCCACAGATGGACGTCGCGGTGATCGGCCACCGCCCGCAGCACGCGTCGCTGCAGGGTGGTGAGACGGGTCGCCCCGAACAGGGACAGGCGCGACGGAAGATCGAGCGTCGACCCGTCCTCGGCGAGGGCGTCGCAGACCGGGTCCAGTCTCTCCGCGGGGCCGGGCACCCCGATGCGCTCCCGCACCCGGCGCCACAGCTCCGCCTGCCACAGGAGATCCGGCGCGAGCGGGGCGCCGGCGCCGTCCGTGTCGGCACCGGCCGCCCAGTCGACGATCATCGAGGGCCGTTGTGCGGCATACGAACGGAAGAGTCCGGACACGTGGGACGCGGTGGACCAGCGTCGACCACGGCGGTGATCGTCGGGCGCCGCCGCCGCACCGCCGATGCTCCGGGAGAGAACCGAGCACCAGGGTTCGGTCGAACACTCGTCGATCACGCGTAGGACGGTCCACAGCAACGGGCCCGCGGCCCACGGATCCGAGTCGGCGTCCACGCCCGTCACCACGGCCAGGACGTCGTCGACCAGGCGGCCGGGCGACGGGAAGTCGATGTTCGCCGCGATGCCGTCCGACACTCCTGCCGCCCCCAACGAGAGGGAGAGCCGTTGTCGGAGCCACCGCTCCACGCCCTTCGCCGGGACCGCGACGACGTCTGCGGCGAAGGCGTCCGCGAGGGGCTCGGCGAGCAGCGTCGCGAGACCGGTGGCCAACGTGCTCGCGCGTTCGGCGCGGTGGAGCTCGAGCACGTGGCCCTCCTGGAACGTCGTGGTGTCCCACCGACCGTGAGGTCCGGTGTCGACCCGACCGTAGCGCCCGGCTCCGACAGATCACCGTTGACATCCACTGTGCCGTGGTTCACACTCAACCTGTCAGACAGCCTGACAGCAAGCGAAGGAGAACGCCGTGGCCGCCACCCGTACCGAGCACGACCTGCTGGGAGAGCGCGAGGTGCCCGCCGACGTGCTGTGGGGCATCCACACTCTGCGCGCCACCGAGAACTTCCCCATCACCGGACGACCGATCTCATCGAACACCAAGCTGATCCGCGCGCTCGCCGCCGTGAAGTACGCGGCCGCGGCGGCCAACATCGAACTGGGTCTTCTCGACGAGGTGCGCGGCGACGCGATCCTGCAGGCCGCCCGCGAGATCCTGGACGGCCGGTGGCACGACCAGTTCGTCGTCGACGTGATCCAGGGCGGCGCCGGCACGTCGACCAACATGAACGCCAACGAGGTCATCGCCAACCGCGCGCTGGTGCTGCTCGGCCACCGTCCCGGCGAGTACGCGCACCTGCACCCCAACGAGCACGTCAACCTCGGCCAGTCGACCAACGACGTCTACCCCACCGCCTGCAACATCGCGACGATCCTCGCGGTGGCCGAACTGTCCGAGTCGATGCGCATCCTGCAGGACGCCTTCCGCGCGAAGGCAGAGGAGTTCCGCTCCATCGTCAAGATGGGCAGGACCCAGTTGCAGGACGCCGTGCCGATGACACTGGGCCAGGAGTTCGGCACGTTCGCCGTCATGATCGACGAGGACCGCGCCCGCCTCGAGGAGGCGTCACTGTTGGTGCACGAGATCAACATCGGCGCCACCGCGATCGGCACCGGACTCAACGCCGCCCCCGGCTACCGCGAGGCAGCGGTCCGGCACCTCCGCGAGATCACCGCACTCCCCCTCGTCAGCGCGACGGATCTCGTCGAGGCCACGCAGGACGTCGGTCAGTTCGTGCATCTCTCGGGAGTACTCAAGCGGTGCGCCGTGAAGCTGTCGAAGGTGTGCAACGACCTCCGCCTCCTCTCCTCGGGACCGCGTGCAGGGTTCGGCGAGATCGACCTGCCCGCAGTACAGGCGGGCTCGTCGATCATGCCCGGCAAGGTCAACCCCGTCATCCCCGAGGTGCTCAACCAGGTGGCCTTCCAGGTCATCGGCCAGGACGTCACCATCACGATGGCGGCCGAGGCAGGTCAGCTGCAGCTCAACGCCTTCGAGCCCATCATCATGGAGTCGCTCACCTCCGGCATGACGCACCTGGGTGCGGCCTGCCGGACGCTCGCGGACAAGTGCGTCGTGGGGATCACCGCGCACGAGGCCCACCTGCGAGACAGCGTCGAACACTCCATCGGACTGGTCACGGCACTCAACCCGCACATCGGATACCAGGCCGCCACCGAGATCGCCAAGGAGGCACTCGAGAGCGGACGAGGAGTCGCGGAGCTGGTGCTCGAACGCGGCCTCCTGACAGCGACACGTCTCGAAGAACTGCTCCGCCCCGAACATCTCGCGAACCTCCAGAACTGAGGACCCGATGACCACGACCACCGATCAGCACGGCGCCGACGACGCCCTCCACGCCGCCGAGAACGACGGCTATCACAAAGGCCTGAAAACGCGGCAGGTCCAGATGATCGCCATCGGCGGCGCCATCGGAACCGGCCTCTTCATGGGTGCAGGCGGACGTCTGGCGCAGGCCGGCCCGGCACTCGTCATCGCGTACGCGGTGTGCGGGTTCTTCGCTTTCCTCATCCTTCGGGCGCTCGGCGAACTGGTGCTGCACCGGCCCACGTCCGGGTCCTTCGTGTCCTACGCTCGCGAGTTCTTCGGGGAGAAGGCCGCCTTCGTCTCCGGGTGGCTGTACTGGCTCAACTGGTCGATGACCGCCGTCGTCGACGTGACCGCCGTGGCGCTCTACATGAACTTCTTCGGCCGCTACTGGGACCCGATCGCGTCGGTACCGCAGTGGGTCTTCGCCCTCGCCGCACTGCTGCTGGTTCTGTCCCTGAACCTGGTGTCGGTCAAAGTCTTCGGCGAGCTGGAGTTCTGGTTCGCCCTGATCAAGGTGCTCGCCCTGGTGGCGTTTCTGTGCATCGGCCTCTACCTCCTCGTCAAGGGGACACCGAACCAGGAGCAGGGCCTGTCGATGATCGCCGACAACGGCGGGCTGATCCCCAACGGTCTGCTGCCCGCCGTCGTCATCATCCAGGGCGTCGTGTTCGCCTACGCCTCCATCGAGCTGGTCGGTACCGCCGCGGGCGAGACGCCGAACCCCGAGAAGGTCATTCCGAAGGCGATCAACACCGTCATCATCCGCATCGCGGTCTTCTACGTCGGGTCCGTGCTGCTGCTGTCGCTCCTGCTGCCCTACTCCGCCTACCGCGCGGGTGAGAGCCCGTTCGTCACGTTCTTCGGCTCGATCGGAGTCGAGGGCGCGGACACCGCCATGAACCTCATCGTCCTGACGGCGGCGCTGTCCTCGCTCAATGCCGGGCTCTACTCGACCGGTCGCATCCTCCGATCGATGGCCGCGGCGGGCAGCGCGCCGCGCTTCGCGATGAAGATGAGCAAGGCCGGCGTGCCCTACGGCGGGATCCTGCTCACGGCAGCGGTTACCCTGCTCGGAGTGGTGCTGAACGCGGTGGTGCCCGAGCAGGCGTTCGAGATCGTGCTCAATCTCGCCGCGCTCGGCATCGTCAGCGCCTGGGCCATGATCGTGTTGTGCCAGCTCAAGCTCTGGCACCTGTCGAAGGAGGGCGTGGTGACGCGGCCGTCCTTCCGGTTGTTCGGCGCCCCGTACACCGGCATCGCCACCCTCGTCTTCCTGGTGGTCGTCCTGGTCCTGATGGGCTTCGACTACCCGATCGGCACCTGGACGCTCGCCTCCCTCCTGGTCATCGTTCCCGCGCTGGTCATCGGCTGGCGCGCAGCGCGCCCGGGCATCGAGCGGCTCGCCCGCGAGCGCGCCCGTGCGGGAGGGGGAACGGTCGCCCGATGAGTTCACCCGCACTGCCGACGGTCGTCGTCCTGACCACCGGCGGAACCATCGCCAGCCGCGTCGGCCCCGACGGTGTCAGCACCACGGGCCGTCACGCCCACGACGTCCTGGTGGATGCCGGACTCCGCGTGGGAGTCCGGGTCCGAGTCACCGACGTCCTGTGCGTCGACAGTGCCGCGATGTCGCTCCTCGACATGGACACCGTCCGCGGCGCCGTCACCGAGGCGCTGCGTGACGACGCGGTGAGCGGTGTCGTCGTCCTGCACGGCACCGACTCCCTCGAGGAGACGGCGATGCTGATCGATCTCTCCCACACCGACGTTCGCCCCGTCGTGATCACCGGCGCCCAACGCACCGCGGACCACGTCGAGAGCGACGGCCCGCACAACGTCGAGTCGGCGCTCCGCGTGGCCGCCGATCCCGAGCGACGGGGCCACGGTGTACTCGTCGCCTTCGGCCCGCGCGTTCTCCAGGCCCGCGGGGTACGGAAATCTCACACGACCGCGCTCGATGCCTACTCCGGAACGCCGGCGGTGGACCCGGTTCCGCGGGAGACGCTGCCGGACAGTTCGATCGACGGGATCCGGGTCGACGTGGTCGCGCTCTACCCGGGTGTCGACGGACTCGTCATCGACGCCCTGCGGTCCGCCCGCACCGACGGGATCGTGCTGCAGGCGATGGGCGCGGGCAATGCGAACGCCGCCGTCGTGGACGCTGTGCGCCGGTGTACCGATGCCGGTGTCCCGGTGATGTTGTCGACGCGGGTGCCGTCCGGCGGTGTCGTCACCACCTACGGCGGCGGCGGCGGGGGCGCCGACCTCGTGCGAGCGGGTGCGGTGTCCGCGGGCGACCTCAGTCCCGCCCAGGCGCGAATCCTGCTGTGCGCGTTGCTGAGCAACCGCCTGCCGGTCACAGCGGATCTGGCCTCGATCAGTACTGCTCGGTGACCATCACCGCAGTCGTCCCGTTCTCGAGTGCCTCGAACACGTGGGGCACGTCGCCGGGGTACGACAGGTAGTCCCCCGGCCCCAGCTCCTCGGTCGCGTCCACCGGCCCGCACACCGCCCGGCCGGACGACACCACCACGTGTTCGATCACCCCGTGCATGTGCGGATCGGACAACCGGGGCGTCCCCACCTCGGCGGCGAGCAGGTACAGGTCGCGGCGCGCGGTCGGTGGGCAGGACGACAGCAGTGTCGCGGTGTAGTCCGACGACTCCGCGGCGATCGACGGACCCTCACCGCGTCGTACCAGGCGGACCTCCTGCCGCGGCGGTTCCACCAGGCGCGCGAAGGGCACGTTCAGCGTCACGCTCAGAGCCCACAGCGTCTCGACGCTGGGATTGCCCGTTCCCGACTCGAGCTGGGAGAGGGTCGACTTCGCGATGCCCGCGCGCCGGGCCACCTCGGCGAGAGACAGGCCCGTACGTCGACGCTCCCGGACGAGCGACGCGGCAATCGCGGCGATAGGTGCGCTGTCGGACATCACTGCATGATGCCACAGTGTTCGTCTCACACTCCCCTTGTTCGCCTTGACGAACGGCACCGCGACCGTTCACCATGAGCACCATGCGTTCGATATGGCGAACACCCCTGTGGCTCACGCTCCGGGACGACCCCGACGTGGCGGTGCGGGACATTGCCGTGGTGTGCCTGGCCGATGCCCTGGTCGGTGCCTCGCTCGGTGCGATCGCCGTCGCCTCCGATCTGCCGTGGTGGCTCCCCTGTCTCCTGTCGATCGCGGTCTTCGCGGGCGCCTCGCAGTTCGTCTTCGTCGGAGTGCTCACCGGCGGCGGCAGCGTTCTGGCGGCCGTCTCCAGCGCGCTCCTCATCAACGGCAGACTGCTTCCGCTCAGCTTCTCGGTGGCACCGCTGCTCGGGGAGCGACCCGCCGTACGACTGCTCGGGGCCCATCTGGTCACCGACGAGTCGGTCGCCTTCTCGATGGCCTCGACCACCAGGCGGGGCAGGACCCTCTCGTTCTGGTTCTGCGGCGCGTTCCTCTTCCTCGCGTGGAATCTGGGCGTGCTGGCCGGTGTAGGCCTCGGCGCCGGCGTGGAGAGCGCGGAGTCGCTCGGACTCGACGCCGCCTTTCCTGCCGTCCTGCTCGCACTCGTGATGCCCTCCCTGCGCGATCGCGTGACACGCATCGCCGCGGGTGTCGGCGCCGTGGTCGCCGTCGCCGCTGGGGTCGTGGTGCCCGCCGGCGTCTCCGTGGTGCTCGCCCTGATCGCCGTCATGCCGTTCGTGCTCCGACACGGGCGTAGGAACGACGCCTCGTGAGCACCGGGGCCATTCTCGCGGGTGTCGCCGCACTCGCCGTCGGCACGTTCGCGTTCCGCCTGATCGGGATCGCGCTGCGCGGGCGCCGGGAACTGTCCGTGTCGGCCGAGAAGTCGATGACCACAGCGGTCGCCGTCGTGTTCGTCGCCCTCGTCGCGACCTCGACGTTTCCCCGTGACGCGGGCCTCGCACTCCCCGCCGGGGTCCTCGTCGCCGCTGTTCTCGCCTGGCGCAGAGCGCCTTTCGTGCTCGTGGTCGTCGCCGCAACGGCAGTCACCGCGGGCCTGCGCTGGCTCGGCGTCAGCTGACCCGGGCACGGGCGTAGCATCGTCCGAGTGCCCTTGCTCCTGACCTCGCGTCGCTACGTCGACCTTCGCCTGCAGGCCAGCGCCATCTGTCGATAGACCGTGTTCCTCCCCGGTCCACTCGTCCACCGCGCACCCTTTTTCTCGGCCGTTGTTCTCGGCCGCCCCAGCATTCTCGGAAGGCACCACCATGTCCGCGCCCAGCGCTGCCCCCACCCGTCGACTGCCGCACTGGCTCACGTCGTTCGGGCCCCAGATCGTCGCCGGGTTGATCCTCGGCGTCGTCGTCGGACTGATCGCCCGATCCATGCCCGACGCCGCCGACGGCAACCCCAACTGGCTCGTCGAGACGGTGTCGACCATCGGATCGAGCTACGTCAAACTGCTCACCGTCGCCGTGGTGCCCCTCGTGTTCACGGCCATCGTCAGCTCCATCGCCAACCTGCGCGCCGTCACCAACGCGGCACGCCTGGCGGGCCAGACCCTGCTCTGGTTCGCGATCACCGCGTTCATCGCCGTGATCGTCGGCATCATCATCGGGCTTGTCGCGCAACCGGGTTCGCGCACCGGCGTCTCGCCAGATCTCGGGAAGGAACCGTCGAGCACAGGGTCGTGGTGGTCGTTCCTCACCGGCCTCGTCCCCAACAACTTCCTGGCGCTCGGCGCCCGCACCAGCGAGACCGAGGGTGCGCTGAGCACCACACTGAACTTCAACATCCTGCAGCTGCTCGTCGTCGCCGCGGCGATCGGTATCGCCGCGCTGAAGGTGGGCAAGGCGGCCGAGCCGTTCCTGACGTTCAACGCCTCTCTGCTCGCGATCGTGCAGAAGGTGCTGTGGTGGATCATCCGGTTGGCCCCCATCGGTACGGCGGCGCTCATCGCCAACGCCGTCGCCACGTACGGCTGGGACGCGATCGGCTCGCTGGGTGTCTTCACGGTCTCGGTGTACGTCGGACTCGCCATCGTGTTCTTCGTCGTCTACCCGATCATCGTTCGGGCGCACGGTCTCTCGATCCGCAACTTCTACTCGGGCGTGTGGCCCGCGACGCAGCTCGGCTTCGTCTCCCGCTCGTCCATCGGCACCCTGCCGCTGACCCAGCGCGTCACCGAGCGCAATCTCGGTGTGCCCCGCGAGTACGCGTCGTTCGCGGTTCCGCTCGGCGCCACCACCAAGATGGACGGTTGCGCGGCCATCTACCCGGCCATCGCCGCGATCTTCGTCGCCCAGTTCTACGGCGTCGACCTCACGATCACCGACTACCTGCTCATCGTGGTCGTCTCCGTGATCGGCTCCGCGGCGACGGCGGGCACCACCGGTGCCACGGTCATGCTGACCCTGACGCTGTCCACGCTCGGCCTGCCGCTCGCCGGTGTCGGCCTGCTGCTCGCCGTCGAGCCGATCGTCGACATGGGTCGCACCGCCGTCAACGTCACCGGCCAGGCGCTGATCCCGGCCATCGTCGCCAAGCGCGAAGGCATCCTGGACCAGGAGCGGTTCGACGCCCCGCGCAACGGCGACCCGTTCGTCGACGACGTGGAGCTCGCGCGCTAACTCACGAACAGCGGCCCGCGCACGAAACCCACGATCAACACCAGTAGTCCGCCGATCTCGGTGGCCGCGAGCGCATACATGAACGCATGCGTTCCCGGCACCGGGCGGACGAACTGGTTGTCGGTGTCGCGCAGGAATCCGTGCACCACGTAGCTGAGGATCGCAGCGACGAAGAAGAAGACGACAGCCCCCGACGCGACCAGATTCACCCACGTCGGCCAGGCACCGAAGTGCACCAGCGGCACCAGGACCAGAGTCGCGAACGAGTACATCAACGCCGCCCGGTGAGCGATGTCCACGTACGGATGCGCCTGCCCGTTCTCGGACGTCGCCATCTGGCGAAACTTCCAGACGCCGAGGATCAACGCGGCCAGCAGGATCAGCGCCGACACCAGGATCAGCAGCGTCGTGTCCCAGTCGACCACGCGTGCGGGAAGGCCGGAGGCCGGTCGGGTCGGGCCGCTACGGAGCGTCACGCGAGCATTGGACCATGGTGGGGCAGAATCTCCACCATGCGCCCCACGTCGTCCCCACCCTCACCGTCAGGGCTGCACAGCTCCGTCGAGGAGTACCGCTCGCGGTGGGATCACTTCGCCGCGGCCACGGCAGCGCTGTCGGCCGCCGTCGAGACGTTCGTCTCCGAGGCGGACATCGACATCGACGCCGTCGAGGCACGTACCAAGTCCGTGGAGTCCGCTGCCGGCAAGTTCGCCCGCCTCCGCGAGGACGGGTCGCTCGAGTTCACCGATCCGCTCGCCGAGGTCACCGATCTCGTCGGGATCCGTGTCATCACGTATCTGACGTCGGACATCGACCGCGTCGCGGACGCCATCTCGAAGCACTTCGTGCTGCTCAAGACCATCGACAAGTCGTCCCTCGCCCAGGAGTCCGGCGTGTTCGGCTATGCCGGACGGCACCTCATCCTCAGTGCGGACGGCGACCGCGTCCCGGCGGGATGCGAGCAGTTCACCGGCCTCGGCTTCGAGGTGCAGATCCGCACCGTGCTGCAGCACGCCTGGGCGGAGATCGAGCACGACATCCGGTTCAAGAACTCCCGCACGCAGGGTTCGCCGACCATCGACCGAGCTTTCACGCTCGCGGCGGGGCTGATCGAACTTGCGGACGCCCAGTTCGAACTCGCCGATCGGCACCACAAGGAGAAGATCACGGAACTGCGCGCGGCAGATGCCGCGCGCGGGATGGATCTCCAGCTCACCGCCGATCAGCTGCGCACCATCGTCACCGACCTCCTTCCCGACTACACCCCCAGTCGGAGCGGTCACTACGAGTGGCTGCTGACTCTCGTCAACGCGAACGGGATCACGACGGGCGCGGAACTCGAGGAGGCCCTGGACCCCGCACGAGTCGAGTACGTGACGGCGGCCATGGACTACCAGTACCGCCCAGGTCAGGTGCGGATGGTGGACGACCTCCTGCTGGACCGCTTCGGCGAGGCCCACATCGCGCGCACCTCCTCGCTCACCACCGAGCGTGACCGTCCGGGCAAGTTGCGCTACCGACTGAGCAAGTTGCAGGGCCAGTCCGGCTGACGGGTGTCCGCTCGGTCTGGTATCGCTACGGCGTGACGACGCCACCGAACGACGCTCTGTCCACCATCACCGTGCGCGGCGCGCGGGAGAACAATCTGCGTGACATCGACATCGATCTCCCCAAACGGTCGCTGATCGTGTTCGCCGGGGTGTCGGGGTCCGGCAAGAGCTCGCTGGTGTTCGACACGATAGCCGCGGAGGCGCAGCGGCAGATCAACTCCACGTTCAGCGCATTCGCCCAGACCTTCCTGCCGTCCTACGGTCGGCCGGACGCCGACCTCATCGCGAACCTGTCGGCCGTCGTCATCGTCGACCAGAAGCGCCTCTTCGGCAGCCCTCGCTCCACCGTCGGCACCATCACCGACATCGGCGACTGGCTCCGCATGCTGTGGTCGCGCGGAGTCACCCCGTCCATCGGCTATGCCAACGCGTTCTCGTTCAACGATCCCGCCGGCATGTGTCCCGAGTGCGAGGGGTTGGGCGAGGCCAAGGTCATCGATATCGACGAGCTGGTGGATCAGTCGAAGTCGTTGCGTGAGGGCCCCGTGAAGCACCCGGACTTCCTGCCCGGCAAGTGGCCCTATCGGCTGTACGCGGACTCGGGACTGTTCGATCTCGACGTTCCCCTCGAGCAGTACTCCCCGCGCGAGAGGCACCTGTTCTTCGACGCGTCGCCCGGCGAGGTCGAGATGGTCAACCCGGACGCCGTGTTCAAGACGTACGAGGGGCTGCTCTCCCGGTTCCGTCGAAGCTATCTCTCCAAGGATGCCGACGCGTTGAAGGGCAAGTCGAAGGAGGCGTACGACCGTATCGTCACGCGGGGAGTGTGCCCGTCCTGCAGGGGAACTCGCCTCAACGAGACGGTGCACGCCGCGACGCTCGAGGGACTCTCGATCCCCGACGCGTTCGCGATGCAGGTCTCCGACCTCGCCGACGTCATGGACACATGGGCGCTCGGCGACCTGGACGGCCCACGCCGCGAGGTGGTGACACAGCTCCGTCGACTGGTCGATCTCGGACTCGGGTACCTGAGCCTCGATCGTGCGACGTCCTCGCTGTCGGGCGGCGAGTCCCAGCGCATCAAGATGGTGCGCCACCTCGGCGCCACGCTCAACGACATGCTGTACGTCTTCGACGAGCCCACCACCGGGCTGCACCCGCGCGACGTGCACCGGCTGAACGACATGCTGATCGCGTTGCGCGACAAGGGGAACACCGTGCTCGTCGTCGAACACGACGCGGAGGTGATGGCCATCGCCGACCGCATCGTCGAGATCGGCCCGGGCGCCGGAAAGCACGGCGGCACGGTGGTCTTCGAGGGCACCTGGCCCGAACTGCGGCAGTCCGAGACGCGTACCGGGACGGCGCTGCGTCGAGACGGTCGATCGCGACGCACCCCGCGCACTCCGAACGGGTGGATGCGCATCGAGAACGCCGACAGCCACAATCTGAAGAACGTGTCGGTGGACATACCGCTCGGCGTTCTCGTGGCGGTCACCGGTGTCGCGGGCTCGGGCAAGTCGAGTCTGATCCACGGCCACCTCCGCGACGTCCGGCCCGACGCGGTGGTCATCGACCAGGCACCCATCCGCGGTTCGCGCCGCTCCTCACCCGCCACCTACACCGGACTGCTCGATCCGATCCGTGCACACTTCGCCAAGCGAACGGGACAACCCGCAGCGCTGTTCTCGCCGAACTCTGACGGAGCCTGCCCCGACTGTCAGGGCACCGGCATGATCTTCACCGACCTCGGCTTCACCGACCCGGTGTCGAGTACGTGCGAGACCTGCCAGGGTCGACGCTTCCGATCCGGCGCGATCAAGCACACCGTCGACGGCGTCTCGATCGCCGACGTCTTCGACATGTCCGTCGACGAGGCCCGCGAGTTCTTCACCGTGAAGAAGGTGCGCGACGTACTCCGGCGGTGCAGTGATGTCGGTCTCGGTTATCTGTCCCTGGGCCAGAACCTGACGTCCCTGTCCGGCGGCGAGCGTCAGCGCCTCAAGCTGGCGACGGAACTGGTGGGCAACTCCCCGGTCCTGGTGCTCGACGAGCCCACCACCGGACTGCACTCGTCCGACGTGGACAACCTGGTCGGACTGCTGTCCGGCATGGTCGACGAGGGTCGGTCGGTCATCGTGATCGAGCACAACATGGACGTCGTCGCGGCCGCCGACTGGGTCGTGGACCTCGGTCCCGACGGGGGTCACGACGGCGGCGAGGTGGTGTTCACGGGCACCGTCGACGAGCTCGTTCTGGCCCGGACGCACACCGGCACGCACCTCGCGCGGGCTCTCGCGGAGTAAACCCCCGGTAAAGTGCGGGCATGAGCGACATCGTCACCGCTGCCGCCAGTACGGAACTGGGTGGAATCGCAGGCTGGGCCGTCAGCCTGATGGAGAGCATCGGCGGGCCGGGCGCCGGCATCGCCGTGGCCGCCGAGAACTTCTTCCCACCGCTGCCCAGCGAGATCATCCTGCCGCTCGCGGGTTTTACCGCGTCGCAAGGCGGGTTCAGTCTGTTCAGCGCACTGTTCTGGACGACGGCAGGCTCAGTGATCGGCGCGATGGTGCTGTACTGGCTCGGGCTGAAACTGGGACGCGATCGGATGTACGCGGCCGTGAGCCGCATTCCCTTCGTCGGCACCGACGACCTGGGCAAGGCGGAGCAATGGTTCGAGCGTCACGGTCGCTCGGCGGTGTTCTTCGGTCGCATGATCCCGGTCGTCAGATCGGGCATCTCCGTTCCTGCCGGGATCTCGCGCATGCCCGTGGCGCAGTTCCTGCTCTATACGACCCTGGGCAGCCTGCTCTGGAACTCGATCTTCGTGCTCGCCGGCTACTACCTCGGCGAGAACTGGCACTACGTCGAGCAGTACGCGTCCGTGTTCCAGTACATCGTCATCGGCATCGTCGTCGCACTGCTCGCGGTCTTCGTGACCAAGCGAGTGCGTCGACGACGGTCGTCCGACGTCAGCTAGGTCTCACCCTCCCGGCGAGTACGTCCATAGTGTCGCTGTACGGCCCGTGCCGACGACACTATCGACGTATTCGCGGGGTGGGGAACGGTCCTACTGCGCGAGAGTCGCGGTTGCCTGCGCCCACAGGAAGTACTTGTTGGTGCCCAGATCGCGCACCGTGGTGATGTTGAACGCTGCCTTCAGCTTCTCCGCATCACCGTCGCTGACGCCCTTCAGGGCCGCGACCGGCGCGTCGGCCAGTTCCTCGATCGACTTGTCCGCGTATGCCTTGTCGAACTTGTCGGCGATGCCTGCCATGACGTCCTCCTCGTGTCGGCGCGCACCTGCGCACCGCGGTCGACACTACGACGATCGACCGGCCCCGACCTGAGAGTGCGCTGACAGACTCAGCCCAGCAGCGCTGTCACCGACGCGAGGTCGGCAGCGACAGCCGCGCAGTCCCGCTCGAACTCCTCGTCCGTCATCCCGAGCTGCCGGACGGTGAAGATCACCTCGGCGCCGTCAGGGTGGGCCAGGACGCGCAGCGGGTTGTTCACGACGGTCCCGTCGGGCAGCGTCACGTCGTGGTCCAACACCCCGAGAGCGTTGCGCGGGACGAACCGCACCCGGACCGTGCCCATCGGTGACTCGGCCAGGAGGTCGTCGCCGTCGCGAGTGAAGCCCGATGCGAGACCGGCGGCCCAGGCAGTGAGGTTGTCGACGTCGGCCAGATAGTCGTAAACCGCCTCGGGCGGCGCGGGTATCACTGCACTCACGTGTCGACTGATCATCGTAGGAGCGTAGCCACGCCACCGGCTCTCCGCGAGTACGTCCGAAGTGTCGTGATCAGCGGCGATCCCACGACACTATGGACGTACTCGCGGAGCTCGAGAGGCCGTCACGTCAGGTCGGCGCGCGTCCAGGTGTTGACGAAGCCCGTTCCGCTGCGCACGAAGAGCTGGGTGACGGGGCACCGACGCTCGACCTCCGAGACGAAGTGGTCGAACGCGTCACCGGTCGCGTCGGTCTCCACCGTCGCCTCGACGGTGACGGTGTCGAAGTTCGAGTTGCCCTCGGCGCCGGTCACCAGGACGGCGGTGTCCAGGTCACCCTGCACGCGGAAGCTGAACTTTCCCAGCGTGATGCCCAGATCCTTGGCGACGAGAGAGGCCGTGACCTGGTTGCACGAAGTCAGCGCACCGAGTGCGTAGAACAGCGGGCTCGGTGCCTCGTCCCTGCCGCCGAAGGCCGGGTAGGCGTCGGCGTCGAACTCGTGCCCCGCCGTGCCCTCGACGACGAGGTGCTGGGCGACGCCGGTGCCGGACGCCTCCACGACGAAGGGAACGACGGAGGTGCGAATGGTGGAAGTCATGGACACCACGGTCGAGCATCGCCGACGCTCGGGCCAGGGTTGCGATCACGCAGATTCTCGGACCATCCGGTCGCGACCCCGGTCCGCGGCTTCACCAGAGTGCAGGCGACATCTCCGCGTTGCACATGCCGACGACGACACTGGCAGATCGACCGTCGACGCCCGGCCGCTGTTCGCCCGGGGCGGCGGCATCCACTGCATCACTGGACATCAGCCGGCGCCTGTCGTACCCCTCCCCTAGCGTGACGCCACCGACAACGGGGGGACGGACATGGGCGGACATCGCCGGGGGCAGCGCAGACGCAGCGAGCAGAGGACGGTGCGCGAGGTCGCCGCACTCGTCGCGGAGCGGGGGTCGCAGTACGGCAGCCGCTGGAACGCGGAGCCGTACAGGTTCTGCGACTGCGACGACGAGGAGTGCGTCGGCGGCGCCGTCTACTGCGAGAACAGGGTCTACGCGCACGAGGAGCTGGGCCGCGTTCTCGGCCGACCGGACGGGCAGCGCGGCGCCTCGTAGGGTGGCAGGCATGACCACGCGCCCCGCCCCTGCGACCGTGCCTCGTATCGTCGGGCGGCTCGTCCTCGGCGCGTTCTTGGTGTTCGCCGGACTGAGCCACCTGTTCTGGGCCCGGCAGGAGTTCGCCGCGCAGGTACCGACGTGGATGCCGCTCGACACCGATCTCGTGGTGGTCGCATCGGGTGTCG
This sequence comes from Rhodococcus sp. NBC_00297, assembly GCF_036173065.1. Lineage (NCBI taxonomy): Bacteria > Bacillati > Actinomycetota > Actinomycetes > Mycobacteriales > Nocardiaceae > Rhodococcus > Rhodococcus sp. NBC_00297. Next base: position 3,448,002 of record NZ_CP108041.1, on the reverse strand, counting down.
TCGAGGTGGTGCTGGGCCTGGCTCTCGTCGCCCTGACGCGGTACCGGGTGGCGGTGGGGTGGGTCACGGCGCTGTTCTTCGTCGCCGTGTTCCCGGGCAACATCTCTCAGTTCGTCACGCACACAGACGCTTTCGGGCTGGACACCGATCGGGCACGAGGTATCCGGCTGCTGTTCCAGCCATTGCTGGTGATCTGGGCTCTGTGGGCCACCGGCGCCTGGTCGGCGTGGCGAGCACGTCGGCGATGACCGGTCAGCCGACGGCCCGCGTCGTCATGCGGTGCACCTCGGCCGAGTAGGCCACCAGGGTCACGAGATCCACGGACACGGGCGCCGACGTCACCGCGCGCACCTGTTCGGCGACCGCCAGCTCCACCGGCCATCCGTACGCACCGCCCGAGATGAGCGGGAACGCGATCGAGGATGCTCCGAGCGAGTGAGCCAGGAGAAGGGAGCGCTCGTACGCTGCGCGCAGGATCGGCGAGCGGTCCTCGCGCGCCGAGTACCGCGGCCCCACGGTGTGGACGACCCACCTCGCCGGCAGGCGGCCTGCGGGCGTCGCGACGGCGGCACCCGTGTCGAGTCCGTTCGGAAGGGTCGTCGCCCGCAGAATCTTGCAGGCGTCGAGGATCTCTCGTCCGCCTGCGCGGTGGATGGCGCCGTCCACCCCGCCTCCACCGAGGAGGGTCGAGTTGGCGGCATTGACGATCACGTCCGCGCGCACGGTGGTGATGTCTCCGGTGACCACATCGATGACACTCATGCTGCTGCTCCTTCTGCGAGGCGACGTCCCAGATCCGCGAGGTCCGCGGCTCGTCGTCCGGGGTACCCGTGCAGGATCGTGGTCCACGCCTCGGGGATCACCGAGGCGCCCCAGCGTGCGCCGAGGAGCCCACCGGCTATGGCTGCGGTGGTGTCGGTGTCGCCGCCCGCGCGGACACACGCCTCCAGCGCCGCTGTCAGCTGGTCCCCGTTCTCCTCGGTGGTCGTGATGGCCGACCAGGCCGTCTGGAGCGCGTGCACCACCCACCCGTTCCTGTCGAAGTCCGACGGGCGCCCCTTCTCCGCGGCGTCGAGCAACGGCGCCCAGGTGTCGCGCACCGACGGCTCCGCCGCGTCGAGGTACAGCGAGATGCCGTCGTAGGTGCCGTGCAGGACGGCGTGCCGGATGCCGGCACTCCAGATCTGGCATGCCTCCCCCGCCTGCGGATCACTGTGCGTCAGGGCGCTGATCTGCGCAGCGGCCACCGAGAGCTGATCCGGGTCGTCGAGATACGCCAGCGCCACCGGGGCAGTTCTCATCAGCGAACCGTTGCCACCTGTCCTGCCGGACAGTCCTGCGGCGACGGCGGTCATCTCGGTAGCCGACCTGCTGCGCCGGGACAACACCGTGCGCGTCTGGATACCGACGTCCGCCGGGTTCGTGTCGATCCAGGCCACGAAGTTCGCCGCGACGCCGTCGAGTCCCCGGCCCTCCACCAGCGCCTCGGCGATGCAGAGGGCCATCGACGTGTCGTCCGTCCACTCGCCGGGCGCCCAGTCGAAGGTGCCGCCGCCGATCATGTCGATCACCGTCTCGGGCGTCGGGTAGCCGAATTCGTATCCGGCGCCCAGTGCGTCACCGGCTGCGGTGCCGAGCACGACGCCCTCGGCGCGGTTCTTCTGTTCGTCGGTCAGCTTCATGTCGTCCCCTTTGCTCGTTTGTGCGCTAACCATAACGCACCACTGCGCTAAGCTGCAACCCATGCCCTCCGATCTGACGTCGTACCCACGACCGTCCGTCGCTGTCGACGTCGCCGTTCTCACCGTCCACGGCGGAACGCTGAACGTGGTGACGGTGGAATCACCCTGGGGAGCTGCACTTCCCGGCACATTCCTGCATCCGGGCGAGACGCTCGCCGATGCGGCGAGGCGCGCGTTGAGCACCAAGGCCGGCATCGACGGCGTCGAGTTCCATCAGATCCGGATGTTCGACGCTCCCGACCGCGACGATCGAGGATGGGTCCTGTCGATGGCGCACTGCGCGGAGGCGCCCACCGAGTCCCTGCCTTCCGGCACCGATCTCCTGGCCGTCGAGGCGGATCGGCCTGTGGAACCGATGGCCTTCGACCATGCCGACATGGTGTCGGCCGCCGTGGGCGACCTGCGGTCTCGCTACCTCACCCGTCCTGATCCGTCGCACCTGCTGGGGACCACCTTCACACTGCTCGACCTGCGCACCCTGTACGAGACCGTGTTCGACCGCCCGCTGCGCAAGGACACCTTCCGCCGTCATGTGATCGGGGCGCTGGTCGGTACGGGCGCCACCACGTCGGCTGCGGGCGGACGCCCCGCCGAGCTCTACGAACGCAGGCCCGACGAGACGTTTCCCGGGTCCATCGCCGCGCTGCTCGTGTGAGTTCAGTTGGGGGTCGGGCGCCGTGACGCCGGGATCCACCACGCCAGCGCAGAACCCGCCTGCACCACCACCAACGGCCACACCATCGGAGAGTGCACCAGCGCCACCGCCCACACGAGGGCCACTGCCGTCACGACGACGCGTGCCGAACGTCGGCGTTGCACGATCATCGTCGCGAGCACCCCGTGCCCCACCGCAGCGATGACGAGAACGAACGCCCACGCATCGGCGAGTGAGCCCACGAACATCGCGCCGGGCGACTCGTCCGCACTCGCGAAGGCAGCGAGGGCACTGACGACGACGGCGCCGAATCCCGCGATCGCGGCGACACACGCCACCGCACACTGGGTCGCGAACGCGACGAGCACCGCCAATGATGTTGCGTTGGTCAGACTTCCGATGCCGCTGGAAGGAACGGGCAGAGTGGTCGAGTGCATGGTGAAGGCCTTCCGATCGTCCGCCGTGGCGCGGTACAGCCTTCGACGCCGCAACCACCCGCTCGGTTCCCGGCGCGCATTTCTGCACACAGAACGGTTCCGGATGGTCGGATGTGCCCGTGGGGACACCGTTGTGTGCAGTGGGAGCACGGAACCGCAGGAGCGGAGCGTGCGTCCAACGACGTGTGCGCAGGAACTGTGGGGTACTCGCTGTCGCGGCAGTCGTCGCGTCGCTCACCGGGTGCGGTGGGATGAGCGGCACCGCCGAGCCGGTCGCGATGGAACTCTTCGACCCCTGCATCGTGGTACCCGACGAGGCCATCCGGGCGGCGGGGGCAGATCCGGCTGTCGTTGTCGACCAGCTCACGGTTCCACTCGACGACACCTGGAAGTGGTGCACATGGAAGGGGAGCGATCAGTTCCTGACCGTCTTCTCCACTACCCGGACGCTCGACGCGCTCAGGACCAGTCCGACCTCGGACAGGTTCAGCGCTGTCGACGACTTGGGTGTCGGCGCGTTCTCGTTCCGCGATCGCGGCGACCAGCAACTCGCTGCCTGCAGTATCGCGTTCGATTGGCGAGAGGGTTCTGTGGTGTTTCGTGCTGAACGGAATCTCGCTTCCTCCGTCACCGCGGATGTGTGCGCTGTGGCGAGAACCGGGGCGCAAGCATTCGCTTCCAGCATCCCCCGTTGACCCGCGAAGGAAGAACTTTCCATGACCGATGACCTCATCATCTCCGCCGATTCTTCGCGCAGGTGCGCGTCAGCGTGCGAACAATTCGTCAGTGGCCTCGCCGAACTGCTGCCGTCGATCAATGCGCTCGAATTCAGCGCGGGTTTCGGCACCCTTCCCTCCGGAATCGCGCTAGCACGCAAGTACTCCGACCTCACCCACGGCCCGGAGGGTTCACTGAGCTCCGTGCTCGCGGCCCACATTAACGCCGTCACCAAACTCCGCGAGGCCTTCCTCGAAGCGGGTCGCGGGTACCAGGAAACGGAGGACGACTCGACGTCCCGCATCGGCAACACCGGCCCTCGCTGACCGACCCGCACTACTTCCAGCCGCCCACACCCCGCTCCGCCGTCGGAAAGGGGTGTGCGCGCCACGCAACCCGCGCACACCACCGCCACGAGCCGCCAACCACCGGCGCGCACGCACCGACCGACCGCACCTCACGCAACCAGCGCACACCCCAAGCCCGACCCCTACCGCTCAGGCACACCGACCACGGTGAAGGGCTCCACTGGAGTGCCACCCCGCTTGTCGAACTGGCTGTTGACCACCAGCATCTGATCGTCGACGTCGGCGACGGTGGTGGGGTAGGCGAAGCTGGGGTCGGTGATCTCACCGGTCACCCGCCCACGGTTGCCGTCGTCGTCGAGATCGACTGTGGCGATGAGGCTGTCGCGGTTGCGAACCACGTAGAGCGTGTCGTCCTCCATCTCCATGCCGTCGCCGTTCTGAAGTGTCGCGCCGCCGAGGTCCACCTGCGTGACGGCCTTGGAGTCGCGGGCCACGCGGTACAGATTGCCGGTGCTGGACTGCACGATCACCAATGCGTTGTCGTCGTCCGCCTCGACGATGCCGTTGGCGTTGAAGCCCTCGCCGTACGCGAACGGGGATCCGGTGAAGTCGACGAACGGCTCCAACTGGCCCTCACCGGTGGCGTTCGCCGGGATGCGCCACAGCGTGGGGTTGCGCGAGTCGGTGATGAAGGCGTCGCCGTTGTCGGCGATGACGACGTCGTTGAGGAAGGTGGCGTCCTGGCCGAGCCCGTTGGTGAACTTCCCGCGCAGTGCGCCGGACTCGGCGTCGTAGATCCAGACGGTGCCGGTCGCACCGCCCGCCACGACGAGGGTGTTCTCGTCGTCGTCCCCGTCGACGTCCAGTCCCGCCGCGCCGGTGCGACCGTCCTGTCCACCGGGGAGGAACGGTTCGACGGTGGTGTTGCCGACCGTGCCGCGGAAGATCGCACCGTCGGAGGTCGACGAGACGTAGAAGGTGTCGTCGTCGGCGGTGATGCCCTCGGGGAACACGCCGGTTCCCGGCAACGTGTAGACGGTGGCGTTCGAGGACGTACTCGACGCCGACGACGACGGAGCCGTGCTGGAGGACGCCGGAGCAGCGCTGGAGGACGCCGGCGTCGCCTGCCCCTCCTCGCTCGACGACGAGCAACTGGTCAGAACGAGGGCGGTGGCGCCGGCGAGGGCGACAGCGGCGGACAGTCTGGTGCGGTTCATGACTCCACCATGCCCCATTGGTCCGAAAAGCGAGGTCAGGCTGTGTGACGGTCCGAACGAGAGGTGTTGTCGATGGCGACCTCGAGGTACTCGCCGAGTTGCTCCTGCAGGTTGCGGTCGAGTGTGCGGCCGAGCAACGAATGCACGGAATCGACTGCGAGAGTGCGCATGATCTGCAACATCTCGGTGGCCCGGAGGACGTCGTCACCCTCGGGAATCCAACCCTCGCCGTAGCGGTCGACGATGTGACTCTTCACAGTCGAGATCATGTCCTTGGACATTCCGTCGACGGCCGCATGGAGCCGTTCGTGGATGTCCATGACCTCGCGGATCCCGAAGCCGTAGGTCGCGAGGGAGGTGAAGCCCTGCAACAGCTTCGGATCGGTGAACGTGCATCGGTCGCCGTTGATGCGGGCCAGTCCGTACTCCACGAGCCTGGACAGCTGGACGCCGTCGGGGTCGCCGAGCATCTGCCGCGCCTCGTCGACGGAGACCGACTGCACCTCGCCGGTCGTCGACCACGGCTCGGTGAGGGCGCGCTGCAGACCGAGAACCTCGGTGAGGTCCTTGCCGCTCTCCCAGCCATCGATGAAGTCGCTGATGTGTGTGGTCGTGTAGCCGCGCTGGAGCAGGATGTCGATCAGTCGCAGCCGGGCGAGGTGCGAGTCGTCGTAGATGCCGACCCGCCCCCGCTTACGCGGGGGCGGGAGCAGTCCACGCTCACGGTAGGCCCGGACGTTGCGCGAGGTCGTGCCCGCGGCATGAGCCAGTTCGTCGATGCGGTACTCGGTCATCGACTCACTCCTCCACTCGGCCGGACCTCCAGACTAACGCTCGGTCACACCGCGGCGACGACCTCGTCGACCGGTGCCGTCGCTGCCGCCGTCACCGAGTAGTCCGGCAACAGCACCGTCTCGAGCTGCTTGACGTACTGCGTGGCGAAGCCCGGGAACATCGTGGCGTTGAAACCGTCCTCGGTGAGGTACCAGCTCGAGCACCCCGAGTTCCACGTCGTCTTGGTCAGCCGCTGCTGCAGGTCCGCGTTGTACTCGGCCTGCACCGAGGCGCGGACGTCGAGCACGAAGTTCTGGTTCACGGCGGTGGCGATGGCATCGACCAGGTAGTCGATCTGCGCCTCCATGTAGACCAGGGCGGAGCTGTGGCCGGGTCCGGAGTTGGGCCCGAACGTGAAGTACATGTTCGGGTACCCGGACACCGCGATCGACTTGTAGGCGTGCGCTCCCCGGCTCCACTCGTCGGCGAGGACGCGCCCGTCGCGCCCGGTGATGGGGATCGGCGACCCGGTCTTGGAGACGTCGAACCCGGTGGCGAAGACGATCGCGTCGAACTGATGCTCGACTCCCTCGACCGTGCGGATTCCCTTCTCGGAGATCTGTGCGATGGGCCAGGTGACGAGCGTGCAGTTGTCCTTCTGCAGCGCCGGGTAGTACTTGCTGGTCATCAGCAGGCGCTTGCAGCCGGCGCGGAACTCCGGCGTCAGCTGGCGCCGCAGCCACGGATCCGGAACCTGACTGCGTAGGTGCAGCTTCGACACTCCCTCCACCACGCGCGTGAGCGGCGAGTTCCAGACGACCCCGAGGGCGACCGACTCGTGGCCCCAGAACCAGGCCTTGCGCGCGACGCTCTGACTGAAGGGCACGCGGCGGTAGATCTCGCGAGTCAGTCCGCGGGTGCGGAAGTTGGTGCGGGGCAGCACCCACCCCGGCGTGCGCTGGAAGACCTTGACCGACTCGGCGACCTTCACCAGCTCGGGAACGATCTGCACGCCGCTGGCTCCGGTGCCGACGACGGCGACCTTCTTGCCGGCGAAGTCGTAGTCGTGGTCCCACCGGGCGCTGTGGATCTTCGCTCCCGCGAAGGTCTCGACGCCGCGGATCTTGGGCAGGCTGACGTTCGCCAGCGGTCCCGACGCCATCACGACGGTGCGGGCGAGGACGGGTTCCCGGTCCTGGACCGAGATCTCCCAGAGCGACCGGGACTCGTGCCAGGTGACGTCCACGACGGTGTGACCGAACCGGAGGTAGCGGCTCAGCTCGAACTTCTCGACCATCGAGTCGATGTAGCCCAGGATCTCCGCACTCCCGGAGTAGGTGTGCGACCAGTCCGGATTGGGGGCGAAGCTGTACGAGTACAGGCGGGACGGAATGTCGCAGGCTGCACCGGGATACGTGTTGTCACGCCAGGTCCCACCGGCACGTGTGCCGCGTTCGAGGATGGCGATGTCGCGAATCCCCCGTTGCTGAAGCCGGATCGCGGCACCGATGCCGGCAAATCCGCCTCCGATGATGGCGGTGGAGAGAATCTCGGTCATGCGACGGGCTCGTACGTGAGTTCCTTGGACCACGTGGGCTGCGGGCGCAGCAGCCGCTTCGGGTACTTGGCCGTCAGCGTCACCATCGAGTCGGCGAACTTGTGGTACGGGTGGTCGCGGTTGATGACGACGCTCCCGTGCCAGCTGATGAAGCGGTACATCGGCAGACGCTTCGGGAACTCGCTGCGTTCGCCCACCTTCTTGAAGCGCTTCATCGCGGTGTAGAGGCGATCCTCGTCGACACCCATCTCGACGATGTTGTCCCGCATCTTGTTCAGCAGTGGGATGTACCGCAGGGTGCCGATGATGAGCGACGGATGCATCCAGGCGCCGATCGTCTCGACGAGAATGCGGCGCATCTTCGCGTGGCCCAGCAGATCGATGACCTCGAAGTCGACGGCGAGGTGCCGCGACTCGTCGGCGTTGATGCGCTTGAACACTTCCTGGCAGACCGGGTCGTCGATCTCGTCGACGATGAACTTGACCAGCGCACCGTCGAGCGCGACCTCGAGCATCGGGATGACGGTGCCGAGCACGGCGAGCGGCGTCTGATCCGAGTACTTGTCGAGCCAGTCGATGATCAGCTTGACGTTGACGTTCGGCTGCGGGATCTCGTCGTTCTCGAGCATGCCCCACCGACGCATCAGTGCCAGTTCGGCATTCGCGTGCTTCTGCTCCTCCGCGTGGAAGTAACGGTAGATCTCGCGCAGCGTCTCGGTGGGCGCCTTGCGTGCCATCGCGGCGAATCCGCGCGCGCCGACGTTCTCGATCCACATGAGATCGGACAAGAACGGCTTGAGCTTGGCGTGCTGCTCGGGCGGGATCATCTCGGCGCCGGGGGCGTCCCAGTCGATGTCCGCAAGGGACCACTGGCGGTCCTTGATCTTGTCCAGCATGGCGTCGAAGTCGAAGGCCATCGTCATACTCCTGTCGAGGCGGAAACAGTGGGAAGGGACTGTGGGGCGGGCTCGCCGGGGAGCAGGCGGTCGAGCAGCCCTGCTCCGCGGGTGTAGAGGGTGGGGAGGAGCCGTTTCGTCAGCCAGATGGCTTTCGCGTCGAGCTGGGGCACGACGTAGAGGCGGTTCCTGTCGTGCGCGTCGAGCGTGGTGACGGCGATCCGCTCGGGTGAGAAGCCGGTCCATCGCATCAACTTCTGCGCGAGTTCCGTGGAGCGCTCGGTGATGCGACCGTCGACCGCGACGTTGGTCTTGACGAAGGTCGGGCACAGCACGGTCACGTGGACACCCGACCCGGACAGTTCCGCCGCCAGAGTCTCGGACAGCGACATGACGCCCGCCTTGCCGACGTTGTAGGGCCCCATCGTCGGTGCCGCGGCGAATCCCGCGGCCGAAGCCACGTTGATGATGCCGCCGCGACCCGCGGTACGGAGCAGCGGAACGAACGTCTCGCATCCGTGGACCACTCCCCACAGGTTGATGCCGAGCGCCCAGTTCCAGTCCTCGAACCCGATGTCGCCCACTGGCTTGCCACCGATGCCGACGCCGGCGTTGTTGATCACGAGCGTCGGCGCGCCACCGAACTCCAGTTCGGCGAACAGCGCGAGATCCTCGACCTGCGACTGCACGGCGACGTCGCACTGGACGGCGAAGCCGGGGCCGTCGAGCATCCGCACCGTCTCCTCGGCGCGTTCGAGCGAGATGTCCGCGCAGACGACGCGGCCACCGCGGCGGGCGATCTCGAGCGCGAAGGCGCGGCCGATGCCACTGCCGGCGCCGGTGACCACGGCGTCCGCCCCGTGAGTGAGGCGTGGTCTGGATCGAGAGAACATCAGTGTCTCGTCTCTGTTCGATGGAGGGCTGTCAGGGCATGTGCGGCGCGGGCGAGTGCCCGGTCCGCTTCCGGGCTGATGCGCGGCAGAGCCTGGAACACGTGCATCTGGTCGGGCCAGATCTCGAGCGTGCAGGTGCCACCGGCATCGACCACCAGATCGCGCAGGTGCTCGGCGTCGGCGACGAGCATCTCCGCACCGCCGGCCTGAACCACGAAGTGCGGCAGTGCCGTTCCCGCCTCGACCGCGAGTCGTAGGCGCCGCCCGTCGGGATCCTCGCCGCGTGTGTAGAGCGCGGTGAGTGCCCGCGCCGCCGCTGCGGAGATCATCGGGTCGCGACGGATACGCTCCCGGTTCTGCGCGAGGGTGAAGGTCAGATCGATCAACGGCGAGAACAGGAGGACCGCACTCGGCTGCGGAACCGATCGTCGGGCGTTGTCCAGCACCAGGTCCAGCGCGAGGTGACCGCCCGCCGAGTCGCCGGCCACGACGACCGACTCGGGTGCGTGGCCGCTCGACAGCAGCCAGCGGTACGCCCGCTCGACGTCGTCGGCTGCGGCGGGGAAAGGGAACTCCGGGGCGAGTCGGTAGTCGACCACGAAGACCGGACGCTGCGTCGCGCGGGAGAGCCGCGACGCCAGGCCGCGGTGCGTCCGTGCGGAACAGATCGCGTACGCGCTGCCGTGCAGATAGAGGATCGGGCCGGCGGTGTCCACGGAACCGTCCCCACCCTCGACCGGCGTGCGATCCGCCCCACCCTCGACCGGCCTCCGGCCTGCCCCATCTTCGACCGGCCTCCGGCCTGCCCGGGCGTCGACCCACTCCCCGACCACACCGTCCTCGCGCACGGTGCGGACGACCGTGCCGGGTGCGATTCCGCCGCAGGCACGCATGGCCACCTCGACGAGGACGCGGGCGACGCGTTCGCCGCCGCGTCCGAACGGCAGTCGGGACGCGATGGGTCGCAACGTCGACTGCGTGGCTCGGGCCGCGGCGCGGGACCTCAGGGACCCCCGCTCGGGGATCGGACGCGTCGATGTCATGCCGGAAGCGTCACGGATGACTGTGCCATTTGTCAATGGCCTATAGTTCAATGAAACAATCTTCGGTGTAGTCCGGAGTGCCGGACACACCCGGCCGACGAGGGGAAGACATCGTGGCGATCGACTCCGCGGACACCGCCGTCCGCACACTCCGACTGCAGGTCGACGAGGTGATCCGCGAGACGGCGGACGCGGTGACGTTGGTCCTGTCCACTGCCGACGGCGAGGCTCTGCGCTACCGCCCGGGCCAGTTCCTCACGGTCGAAATTCCTCTGAGCGACGGCGGTTCCGCCGCACGGTGCTACTCGTTGTCGAGCAGTCCCGACACCGGCGAGCGCCCCGCGATCTCCGTCAAGCGCACCGCGGGCGGCCTCGGGTCCACCTGGTTGTGCGACACCGCGACGGCAGGATTCGCACTGACGACATTGGCTCCCGCGGGCACCTTCGTTCCCGCGCGATGGGATCGCCCGCTCGTCCTGGTCGCCGCCGGCAGCGGCATCACGCCCGTGATGTCCATCCTGAAGACCGCGTTGGCGTCGCACGACGGACGGGTCGTGTTGTTCTACGCGAACAGAGATCCGGACTCGGTCATGTTCGCCGCCACCCTCGACGATCTGCAGCAGCAGCATCCGGACCGCCTCACGGTGCGGCACTGGCACGAGTCGGCGTCGGGCCTGCCCACTGCCACCGGTCTCACCGACGCCGTCTCCGGCATCGCCGACGCCGACGCGTACCTCTGCGGGCCGGGGCCGTTCATGGAGGTGGCGCAGCAGGGGCTCCTCGCGGCGGGGGTGTCGCCCGAGAACATCCACCGTGAGGTGTTCACGTCGATCACCACCGACCCGTTCCACACCACCCTCGTCGAGACGTCCTCGGCCACGGGCGTTCCCGTGTCCGCGGAGGTCGAGGGCGACGATCACTCGTTCCACTGCGCACCCGACACCGTGCTGCTCGACGCCATGCTCGCCGAGGGAATCGACGCCCCGTTCGTGTGCCGCGAGGGCAACTGCGGCGCCTGCGCGTTCACTCTCGTCAGCGGTGACGTGCACATGCGCGTCAACGACACGCTGGATCAGTACGAGCTCGACCGGGGAGTGCGCCTGGCCTGCCAGTCGGTGCCCGTGTCCGACGCTCTCACCATCCGCATCGACTGACCGACCGAATCCCTGACACCACAGCCGCACCAGGAGACCTCATGCCCGTCATCACCAAGCACGTCGAGATCGCCGCACCGGCGTCGGCGACCTTCGACTATCTGTCCTCGTACGAGAACGTGCCGGACTGGATGTTCGGCGTCACCTCGTTCGTCCCCGTCGGACCGGTGTCGCGCGGCACCGGCGATCGCTTCGACGCCGAGATGAAGCTGGGACCCAAAGCTCTGCACTCCACGGTGGACATCGTCGAGTGGGTCGACGGTTCCGTCATCGCGTTGTCGTCGGTGAAGGGTTTCGAGACCAGTTCTCGCTGGGTGGTCACCCCCGTGGACGACGGACACTGCGTCGCCGACGTCGAGTTCCGCTACGAGTTCCCCGGCGGGTTCACGGGCAAGGCACTCGCGAAGGTGGTCGAACCCTTCATCAACCAGGGGATCTCCGTCACCGATCGGACCCTGCGCTCCCGGTTGGAGTCGCCGCGCAGCACCTAGACTCACCCGGTGACCACGAAGGACCAGCGAGGACGCATCGCCACCGCACTGTGGCGGTGGTGTTCCCGCTTCGAGCCGATCGGCCTCGTCGTCGGACTGGTCTTCTACTGCTGGTCGATGTCCCCGTCGCTTCTCCCCCGACCGTGGTACCTGCAGGCCGTCGCCACGGGCCTCTCGGTCGGATGCGGTCACGGCGTCGGCGTTCTCGTCGTGTGGGGCGTCCGGCGGATGGAGCTCACTCGCGAGTGGCCCGAACGACTGAGGCGGTGGGGCTGGTACGCGATCGGCGCCGCCGCAGTCGTCGTGCTCCCGCTGTTCCTCGTCCTCGGGGCGTGGTGGCAGAACATCTCTCGCGAACTCGTGGGCATCGAACCGAGCCAGTCGTGGGACTACGCCGGAGTCTTCGTCGTCGCCGCGATCGTCGTCGTCCTGGTGATCACGCTGGCTCGTGGGATCCGCCGCGTCACCGACCTTCTCATCGCACTGATCGGTCGTGTTCTCCCGCCGCCCGTCTCGCGCGGTCTCGCCGTCGTCGCCGTCGGTGTGGTGCTGGTGTTCGCCGTCGAGGGGCTCCTTGCCACCGGGATCTCACGCATCTCCAACGGGTCCGCCGCTGCGGCCGACACCGGGAGCGCCGAGGGCGTGGAACCGCCGTCGGCGCCCGAACGGTCGGGCTCGCCCGAGTCGAACGAGGAGTGGGACACCCTGGGCCGCGAGGGGCGCACCTTCGTCGCGGGCGGCCCGACGTCGGACGAGATCGCATCCGTGACGGGACGGCCCGCCCTCACCCCGATCCGGGTCTATGCGGGACGCAAGTCCGTCGACGCCGACGGGCTCGGACTCGGCCGGGACACCGTCGACTCGCTCGCCGACCGACTCGTCGCCGAACTGGACCGAACCGGCGCCTTCGATCGCGAGTACCTGGCGATCGCGACGACCACCGGTCGAGGGTGGGTCAACGCGTCCGTCGCGTCCTCACTCGAGTACCTCGCCGGCGGCGACACGGCGATCGCGGCGGTCCAGTACTCGTACCTGCCCAGTCCGTTGGCGTTCCTCGCCGATCGCGACACCCCGCTCATCGCGGGCCGCGCCGTCTTCGAGGCCGTCTACCAGCGCGTGCAGGACCGTCCCGAGAACGACCGCCCGAAGCTCCTCACGTTCGGTGAATCGCTCGGGTCGTACGGCGGCCAGGACGCCTTCTCCGGAGTGCAGGACATGCTGGCGCGCACGGACGGCGCGCTGTGGGTGGGGACGCCCAACTTCTCCGAGCAGTGGTCGCGTGTCACCGACTCACGGGACCCGGGCAGCCCCGAGATCCTTCCCGTGATCTACGGCGGGCAGAACGTCCGCTTCGCCGCGGAGCCGTCCGATCTCGACGCACCCGGTCTGGTGGACTGGGAGAGCCCGCGCATCGTGTACTGGCAGCACCCCAGCGATCCGATCGTCTGGTGGTCGTTCGACCTGCTGTTCGGCAAGCCGGACTGGCTCCGGGAGCCGCGCGGCGTCGACGTCGACAAGGGGATGACGTGGATCCCTCTGGTCACCTTCTGGCAGGTGACGCTCGACATGGCGCTCGCCGCCGAGGTCCCGGAAGGCCACGGTCACGCCTACGGCGCCGATGCGGCCTCCATGTGGGCGCCCATTCTGGACGTCGACGACTCAGAGCTGGTGGACCGCGTCACCGACGCGATGCGGTGACTCCCTGAGCGCGCTCGCGCGGACCCACCACGCGAGCGAGATCAGCGCGATCACCTCCACGACGACGAGGATCCGTTCGACGTGTCCGAGCGTCACGACGCGGTACCACGGTGTCGAGGTGGTCACGCCGACGAACAGCGCGTACCCGATGGGTGCGATGGCCACGACGGACAGCACTCCCAGCACGAACGTCCGTCGGGCGTGACGTGCCCACTCGCTCGACCGGATCCACGGTGCGGCGAGAGCGATCACTGCCACCGGGATGCTGACGAACGCGACCGCCGCACCCACGCGGTGCACCGCCCCGCCGAGGCCGAGCGTCGCGTCGTTGCTCCAGTCCTGCTTGGGAACCGCGACCACGGCGACGAGTCCTACCGTCCACAGTGTCATCGCCACCGCGGCGACCGACGACGCGCGCAGCAACGACTGCCGGACGGCTGCGATAAGCACGGCGCCGGATCCGAGGGCGAGGAGCAGCACCCCGGCCGTGAACACCCACTGCTGCGCGCCCAGCCCGTACTCGCTGATGGTGCGGCGCAGATGAGCGGGCGACCCGAGCGCGGTGACGACATCGAGGACGACGATCGTCGCGGCGCCGAGCAGGATGGAGAGGAGCCCGAGGAAGGCGAGGCGGGTCTGCACAGGGTCCTTTCGGCGGCGGATCTACGACTCCACTGTGCCTGAAAGCGGACCGGAGCCGGAGTGTGCACGGAGACGCCCACGTGCACGGTCGATCTGGTCGAGGCACGAGGCCCGCCCGGCCGGATCCGTCATCTCTCGTCTGCACGCCTCGTCGAGGAGGTCGAGGTGGTACCGGACGCGGTCGATCGACGCGGTGTCGGTCGCTGCCGCACCGAGCCGCTCGGCCAACCGGATACCGGCAGCGACCACCATGGGGCTCGCCATCGCGTAGACCCGTACCGCGCCGAGCGCGTGGTCGATCAGGTCCACCACGGGCACCCGACGAAGAACGATCCGTACGGTCCCGGCATCGTCGGTCCGGGCACCGCACGGCGGCGGACGGCCGACGAGAGTCACCATCCCGACGGACAGATCGTCGAGAGCGTTGCGCGCCGTGTACGGATCGTTGGTACCCGAGGACAGGGCCCGCACCGCCATCTCGGCCAGCTGCTCGACGGCGAACTCGATGTCGTGCTGCGGAGTCCGCTCGTCGCCGATCTCGACCGCGGACTCGATCTCTCGCAGGTGCGACGCGGAGGCGGATCCGCTCCACCGTCGTGACTCCGCGATGGCGTCTCCCTCGATCACGTGCTCGCCCGGTCTGCAGAGCAGAACCACGACAGCGTCGTCGGCGATGGCCGAGGACAACGCCGCGTCCTCGTCCACGTCGACGACGACTCCGGAACGCGGAGCACGGACCGCGTCGACGTGGTCGGGCAGCGTCACCTCGGCATCCGACGCCGCGTCGGCCGGCGGCTCCGTCGGGTAGAGCTCGTCGACGGCTGCGGAGAGTTCGTCCCGAACCCGCGAGGACAGCGTCGCCACCTGGATCGACTGGGCGATGTGGTGGATGAAGTACACCAGGACACCCACGTCGAGCACCGCGAGGAGCACGGCGACGTTCACCGCGATGTCGGGCACGAAGACGTCGCCGTCCGAGTCGAGCGACCGGATCGAGCGCAGCACCATCAGTGCGTAGAGGAAGGTCGCTCCGAAGATGCCGAGCACCACCTGGTTCCCGCGGTCCGCCATGAAGTTCCGCACCAGTCGCGGGCCGTAGGTCGAACTGGCCGTCGCGAGCACCGAGATGGTGATGGAGAAGGACGTCGCCGCCACCCCGAGCATCGACCCGCCGATGGCGCCGAGGATGTCCCGGCTGCCACTCGCGCCCACGTGATAGAGCAGCGACCCGCCGATCCCGATGCCCCGATCGAGAAGCCACCGATCCAGGGCGACCAGGAGTTGAGCGAGGACGACGGCGACGACGCCCAGGACCGCAGGAACGAACCAGAACGTGCCCTGCAGCCGTACCCACCGTCGTCTCATGGGTTCATGGTGCCCTGACGGTGGGTCGACGTGTCAGACCACCGCGATCGCGTCGATCTCGACGAGCATCTCCTCGCGCGGGAGTCCCGTGAAGACCGTTGTGCGACTGGGCAGGACGTCACCCTTCGTGTGTTCGAGGACGAATGCGCCGTACGCCTCGTTCATGACGGCGAAGTCCTCACGCTTCGTCAGGTACACCCGCAGCATCACGACGTCGTCGAAAGTCGCACCACTCGCCTCGACGATGGCCTTGACGTTGGTCAGCGTTCGCGTGGTCTGCGCCGCGACGTCGCCGGGGTACAGGTACTCGTTGGTCGCCGGGTCGACGGGTCCCTGCCCGGACACCTGGACGAACGGGCCCTTGCGCACCCCCTGCGAGAAGGTGTGGGCGGGTGCAGGCGCGTCGGTCGTGAGGACGGCGATCTTGTCGGTCATGCGGGTTCCTTCGTCGGGGTCGGACTCCAGCCGAGTTCGGCGGAGATGGTCTCGGCCACCGCGCGCACCTGCGGCAGGGTGCCGAGGACGCGGGCGTGGTCCAGCAGCATGTCGGGCACGGACATCGACACCGCGGCGACGATCGAGCCGGTTCCGTCGCGCACCGGCACGCCGATGCAGTTGACGAACGACTCGTGTTCCTCGTGGTCCTCGGCGTATCCCTGACGGGTCACCAGGGCCAGTTCCTCGAGGTAGCGCTCGGGCGTGTCGATGGTGCGGTCGGTGAAGCGGGTGTACTCGATGCGATGGGCGACGCGGACCTGCTCGTCCGCAGGCAGCCCGGAGATCAGGATCTTTCCGACGGCGGTGCAGTGCAACGGGGCCGGGCGTCCGACACGGGAGTACATCCGCACGCTCTGGGTGGCGTCGAACTTGTCGATGTAGACGGCCTCCCCCGACTCGTAGGTGGCGAGGTGGATCGTCTGCTTGGTCTCCGCGTTCAGTGTCGCGAGGTACGGCCGCGCCAACGTCCGGATGTCGCGCTGCTCCAACGACCGATTGGACAGTTCGAAGAGCGTCGACCCCAGGCGATACCGGTGTTCGTGGTCGTGCTGGACGAACCGCTCCGCCTCCATCGCCCGCAGCAGTCGCAGGACCGTGGTCTTGTGCACGTCGAGGTGGGCAGCCAACTCGTCCAGTGATCGCGGACCGTCGGCCAGCACCCGAAGCAGGGTGAGCGCGCGGGACACACTCTGACTCATACGGCGATTCCCCTCTCGGCGTCGTAGTCGATGGTCGACCACTTCTCGTCCGAGGATGTCACCAGTGCGTCGAGACGGTGCAGCGGAAGCAGATGGGCCGCGTCGCCGTGCGCGGTGAGAGCGCCGGCCGCGCACAGGTGCCCCAGCCTGATCGCACGCTGCTGATCGTCGCCGCGGAGGACACCGGCCAGGTAGCCACCGGCGAACGCGTCTCCCGCACCGATCTTCTCGACCACCGACAACCGCAGGGCCGGGACGTCGACACGCTCGGCGCCGTCGAATCCCACGACCACGTGGGCGTCGTTCTTGATCACCAGGCGGCGCGGCTCGGGGAACAGGCCACGCAGCGCATCGGGGTCTCCGGTGCCGAACACCGCGTGCGCTTCGTCGGCGCCCATCAGCACGATGTCACTGCGTCGGACCTGTTCTCCGAGAACCACATCGGCACTCTCGGCGGTCCAGAGTCGGGGACGGTGATTGAGGTCGAAACTCAGCAGACCGGGCGACGATGCCAGTGCGGACGCAGCGTCGCGCGCGGTGTCCGACAGGGCGAGCGTGATGCCGCTGACGTGGACGAGGTCGGCAGCCGTGAGCACCGGTGTCGCCCCGACGATGTCGTCGACACACAGCGCACTGGCGGCGGAACCGCTGCGGAAGTAGGTCATTCGGCTCTCCCCGGCGGGTAGATCCGACGCGTGACCGCTGCCCGAACCACGCTCCTTGACGTACATCCCGGTGGTGCGGGTCTGGTCGACGATCACCGCCGACGTGTCCACCCCACTCGCGCGCATCGTTTCCATCAGGTAGCGGCCGAAGCCGTCGTCACCGACGCGCGAGAGCCAGGACGCCTCGACGTCCAACTGGGCGAGGACCCGCGCGACGTTGGCCTCGGCTCCCCCGGCCGACCGCTCGAACGTGTCCGAGTGCTCGAGGGGGCCGGGCTGCGCGACCATGACGACGAGTCCCTCACCGACACACACCACCCGTGGAGTCGCCGCGCCGGGTGATCTCACATCAATTCCCTTCGATGTCTTGCGAGTTGTCCCTGTTCGTTGCAGACTAACGACACCGAACACAGTTTGCAATCAGCGTTGCAACATACGCAACGCTACAGCGCCGTATCCGGCGCAGGAGGATTCGATGATCGACAAGGCCGCCGTCGAGGCGCTGCACGACCGCACTCTCGGCCCCGAGTACAAGTCCGTCCCACCCGCCGCGTGGGGCCTCACCGTGCGCGACTACCTGGCGACGGCGCCCACTCTCGCCGAGTTCGCGACCCCTGTCGTCACGCTGGATCGCCGCCACCTCACGTCGAACATCGATGTGATGGCGCGGTGGGCCGATGCGGCCGGCATGCGTCTGGCACCGCACGGCAAGACCACGATGGCGCCGCAGCTGTGGGCCGAGCAGCTCGAGGCGGGCAGTTGGGGAATCACCCTCGCCACCGGGTGGCAGGTGCAGCTCGCTCGCGCGTTCGGCGTGCAGCGCATCCTTCTCGCCAATGCCCTGATCGACCCGGTGACGCTCCGTTGGATCTCGGCGGACCTCGACGCCCACGACGACGTCGAGTTCGTCTGCTGGGCAGACAGTGTCGACACCGTGGCACGCATGACGGAGATCCTGGGCGCCGTGACACGACCGATCCCGGTGATCGTCGAACTCGGTGGGCCGCACGGCCGCACCGGGGCACGCAGTGTGGACGAGGCGCGACGCGTCGCGGCCGCGATCTCCTCGTCGCCGTCGGTGACCCTCGCGGGCGTGGGCGGATACGAGGGCGCGCTGGCCCACGACCGCACACCCGCCGGTCTGGACGCCGTACGCGCCTACCTCGACGAGGTCGCCGCCCTGCACGCCGGTCTCGCCGCCGACGGCCTGTACGAGGGACGGGCGATCGTCACCGCGGGCGGGAGCGCCTACCAGGACCTGGTGGTCGAGCGGCTCTCGTCGGTCGTCGACGAGCACACAGCCGTCGTGCTGCGCTCGGGCGCCTACGTGGTGCACGACGACGGCTTCTACGCCGACATCTCCCCGCTCATCGCCTCCCGCGTCGGCGAGGAGCACCTGTCCTCCGCGATGCACGGCTGGGCGCGGGTGGTGTCGCGTCCGGAACCCGAACTCGCACTGCTCGATGCGGGCAAGCGTGACTTCCCGTTCGACGAGGGGCTGCCGACACCGCAGCGCATCGGCGGCCGGGACGCGGAAGCGGGGCACCATATCTCGGCGCTCAACGATCAGCACGCCTTCCTCCGGACGCCGGGCACGGCCCGCGACGACGTTCCCGTCGGGACGGTCGCACGGCTCGGCCTGTCGCATCCCTGCACGGCGTTCGACAAGTGGCGTCTGCTTCCGGTCGTCGACGACGCCGACGCGGCGAACCCGCGCATCGTCGACCTGATCCACACCTTCTTCTGATCATGGCGGACATCCTCATTCGCGGCGGTGACGTCGTCGACGGCACCGGGTCCGACCGAGTCCGCGCCGACGTTCTCGTCGACGACGGACGCATCACGCGGGTCGCGGCACCGGGCACCGTCGCCGACGCGCGGATCGTCGTCGACGTGCCTCGGGGCCACGTCGTCGCACCGGGTTTCATCGACATGCACGCCCACTCCGACCTCGGACTGCTGACCGCGCCCGGACACGTTCCGAAGATCACCCAGGGCGTCACCACCGAGGTGCTGGGTCAGGACGGGCTCTCCTACGCACCCGTCACCGACGAGACGCTCGCGGTCATCCGCCGTCAGATCTCCGGATGGAACGGCAATCCCACCGATCTCGACATCACGTGGCGCTCGGTCGCCGAGTATCTGGACCGGCTCGACCGGGGCATCACCCCCAACGCCGCGTACCTGGTGCCGCAGGGAACGTTGCGCTATCTGGCCGTCGGACCGGATCAGCGTCCCGCCACCGCTGCCGAGATCGAGCACATGCGAGAGCTGTTGGCACAAGGCATGTCCGAGGGCGCCGTCGGCATGTCGAGCGGACTGACCTACACGCCCGGGATGTACGCCGACACGGGCGAACTGCGTGCGCTGTGCGAGGTCGTCGCCGAGTTCGGCGGCTTCTACGCTCCGCACACTCGCTCCTACGGCAAGAACGCTCTCGGCGCGTATCGGGAGATGATCGACCTCTCCCGTGAGACCGGCTGCGCTCTGCACCTGACCCACGCCACCATGAACTTCGGCGAGAACAAGGGCCGTGCCGGCGAGTTCCTCGACATGGTCGACGCCGCGATCGACGACGGGTGCGACATCACGCTCGACACCTATCCCTACCTGCCCGGCGCCACCACCCTGTCCGCGCTGCTGCCCAGCTGGGCGATGTCCGGCGGACCCGACGCGGCGCTGGGCCGTCTCGACGATCCAGACGTGCGGCGCCGCATCACCGACGACGTGAATCGCTACGGCTCGGACGGATGCCACGGCGTCACCGTGGAATGGGAGACGATCCAGCTCAGCGGCGTCGCGAACGCGGATCTCGACCCCTACGTCGGGAAGACCGTCCTCGAGATCGCGACCGAGGAGGACCGCGCTCCCGTCGACGTGTTCTTCGACGTGCTCCAGCGGGATGCGTTGAGCACCACCATCCTGCAGCACGTCGGGCACGAGGAGAACGTGCGCGCCATCATGGTGCATCCCCATCACATGGGCGGCAGCGACGCGATCCTGGTGGGCGAGCGTCCGCACCCGCGGGCCTGGGGCACGTTCCCGCGCTACCTCGGCCATTACGTGCGGGACGAGGGCCTGATGTCTCTGGAGGACTGCGTCCATCACCTCACGGGACGGCCCGGTGCACGACTCGGTCTCGTCGACCGTGGCCTCGTCCGCGAGGGCCACGCGGCGGATCTCGTGGTCTTCGATCCGGCCACCGTCCGGGACACCGCCACCTTCGACCACCCCAAGCAGCAGGCCGTCGGGATCGCGCACGTTCTCGTCAACGGCTCCTTTGCCGTGCGCGACGGCGTCCCCACCGGAACACTCGCCGGCCGCTCCCTCCGCCGCACCTCTCACGGAAGAACCTCATGACGACCCGTTTCGATGATGCACTTGCGACGATTCTCGAGGACCGCGCGCTGGTGGTGGTCCGCGCCCCGTCCATTCCCGACCCCGCCGCGTTGGCCGACGCCCTCGTCGCCGGCGGACTGCGCGCCGTCGAGCTGACCTTCACCACACCGAACGTGCTGGACTGCCTGCGCGCCGCGTCGTCGTCCGGTGCCGTGATGGGTGCGGGCACCGTGATGACGGGTGATCAGGCGCGCGCCGCCATCGACGCGGGTGCACGCTTCCTCGTCACTCCCGGACTGCGTCCCGACGTCGCCGCGGTGGCGCACGAACGGGACGTGCCCGTCATGATGGGCGCGCTCACGCCCACCGAGATCATGGCGGCGCTCGATCTGGGTGCTGCCGCGGTGAAGGTGTTCCCCGCGAAGCTGTTCGGCCCCAGCTACTTCGGTGATCTTCGCGGACCGTTCCCCGACGTCCCCCTCGTTCCGTCCGGCGGCGTCAATGCCGACAATGCCGCCGACTACCTCGCCCGCGGCGCCGTCGCCGTCACCGCGGGCACCGACGTCGTTCCACCGGCCGCGGTCGCGGCGGGACTCTGGGACGACATCACCGCCCGCGCCACCTCGTTCGTCCACTCACTCTCCCGCTGACTCTCCACATACTTCGAAAGGCAACCTCATGGGTTCCGTCGTCGACTGGTTGAGGACGTCCACTCCCGGACTCCTCGTTCTGTGCGGTATCGCGATCGCGGTCCTGCTCGTCGTCATCATCAAGGTCAAGCTCGAACCGTTCATCGCCCTCCTCATCGTCGGCCTGGGACTCGCGGTCGCAGCTGGACTCCCGGTGTCGCAGATCGTGGGTACCGCCATCAAGAGCGGCGACTCGATTCTCGAGACGGGCTTCGGCGGCATCCTCGGCCACATCGCCGTCATCATCGGACTGGGCACCGTTCTCGGCGCCATCCTCGAGAGGTCCGGTGGTGCGCAGGCACTCACCGCCAAGCTCCTCGGCGTCTTCGGTGATCGCGGCGCACCCATCGCGATGGGTCTGCTCGGCCTCATCTTCGGCATCCCCGTCTTCTTCGACATCGGCATCTTCGTTCTCGCCCCGCTCGTCTACGTCGCGGCGCGACAAGGCGGAAAGTCGTTGGTGTTGTATGCACTTCCGATGCTCGCGGGCCTGTCGATGACGCACGCGTTCCTGCCTCCGCACCCCGGCCCCGTCGCTCTGGGCGGCCTGCTCGAGGTCAACCTGGGCTGGCTGATTCTCATGGGCTTCATCTGCGGCATCCCCGGTTTCATCGCGGCAGGTCTCGTGTGGGGCAGCTACATCGGCAAGCGCATCATCGTCGAGGTGCCCGAGGACTTCGTCAACGAT
Source organism: Rhodococcus sp. NBC_00297 (assembly GCF_036173065.1). Taxonomy (NCBI): domain Bacteria; kingdom Bacillati; phylum Actinomycetota; class Actinomycetes; order Mycobacteriales; family Nocardiaceae; genus Rhodococcus; species Rhodococcus sp. NBC_00297. Next base: position 3,425,835 of record NZ_CP108041.1, on the reverse strand, counting down.
GCCGACGACGACGGACCGCACACGTCGGGTGGCACCGCCGTCGAGACGAAGCGTCCCGTGGTCACCACTCCCCCGTCCGTCGCGACCATCGGCGCCATCATCGCGGTGCCCCTGGTGCTCATCCTCGGCGCCACGTTCGGCACCATTCTGCTCGACGAGGGCAACCTGCTCCAGGTCCTCACGTTCTTCGGCACCCCCGCGGTCGCTCTGCTCATCGCGGTGCTCATCGCGTTCTACGTCCTGGGCATCCGCCGCGGTTCGACGGTGCAGGAGTTGTCCACTCTCACCGGCGAATCGCTCCGCCCGGTCGGCATGCTGCTCCTCGTCGTCGGGGCCGGCGCGTTCTTCGGCAAGGTCATCTCGGCCACCGGCATCGGCACCGCACTCGCGGACACCATGTCCGCGGCGGGACTGCCGATCATCGTGCTCGCCTACATCATCAGTTGCGCTTTGCGCATCGCGCAGGGGTCGGCCACCGTCGCCATCGTCACGACCGGTGGCATCGTCGGACCGCTCGTCGCGGCGCAGGACTACTCGCAGATGTCGGTCGCGCTCATCGCCATGGCCATCGCTGCCGGCTCCATCATCCTGAGCCACGTCAACGACGGCGGGTTCTGGATCATCGCCAAGTTCTTCAACCTCACCGTCAAGCAGACGCTGCAGACGTGGACCGTGTTGGAGACCGTGCTGTCGGTCGTCAGCTTCGCCGTGGCAGGGGTGTTGTTCGCGATCGTAAGCTGACGATCATGCACACCTTCGTGACGGACGACGACGTGACCCTGAGCTACCTCGACGAGGGCAGCGGTCCCGTCGTCGTCCTGGTGGCCGGGTTCGGCGCTCCGGCGACCACGTGGGTGTTCCAACAGGATGCGCTCGTGCGGGCCGGGTATCGCGTGCTCGCGCTCGACCGGCGCGGCCACGGCGACTCCGAGGCACCCGATCACGGCGCCACCATGGCGCGGCACGGCCGGGACCTCGACAACTTCCTCACCGCGGTGGGCGTCGAGACTGCCGTGCTGATGGGTGGCTCCATGGGCGCGAGCACCGTCTGGTCCTACATCCGTACGACCGGGACGTCGAGGGTCCGCGGTGTCGTCTCGGTCGATCAGACGCCGAAGATGATCAACGACGCCTCGTGGCCGCACGGCTTCTACGGTCTGACCGACGCCACCGTCGACGGGTTCTTCGCGAAGGGCATTCCCGCCACGGGACACGGACCCTCGACATTCGCCTCGCTCCTCCCCGTCGCGAAACTGATTCTGCGCCTGCGGTCGATGCCCAGAATGGTGTCGTCCGAGACACCGCCCATGAGAGCACTTCTCGACGACCACGCCCGCCAGGACTGGCGCGCGGACATCCGGGCCGCGGACGTACCGATCCTCATGATCGCGGGACGGAACAGTCAGTTCTGGCCCTCGGATCACGCAGTGGTCACCGCGCGCGACACCGCGCAGGGTCAGGTCGCGCTGATCGACAGCGGCCACGCCGCGAACATGGACCGTCCACGTGAGGTGAACGAGGCCGTGCTGACCTTCCTGCGCGGCATCGGGTACTGACTGTCGTCTGCGCGACGGACAGTGGAGATGCCCGTCGTCTGATTGCATGGACCGGTCACAGTCCGCAGATGGTGAGCTCTGCGAAGCATGCCCCCGACGTCGGGGTCCCCCGAAGTCGTGGCTACCGAGCTGCCCGGAACAAAACGTACGGTCCTCCCAGAACAGCAGCGCAGCGCTGCTGCGCCGAGCAGGGGGACCGATACAGATGCAGGCAATGATGACCGACGACGACATCGTGAGACCGGCCCTCAGCGTGCGGGAGGTGGAGGTCCTGCGGGCGTGGATCATCAGCGACTCGAAGGGCACCGTCGCACGGTCGCTCTTCATCTCCCCCGCCACGGTCAACACCCACATCGCGCGCATTCGCGAGAAGTACGAGGCGGTAGGCCGCTCCGCCGGGTCCAAGGCCTCGCTGGTCGCCCGAGCACTGCAGGACGGTCACGTGGGGTTGGACGAGCTGTAGGTCGCCTGGCGTTTTCGCTCCGCTCACGCCACCTACCGGCGGGATCCCGCGCGACAGGGCGCCGAGAGGAGCAGAAACTCCACCGCTCAGACCACGACGATCGTGACCCCGGCGTCGCGGAAGGGCTGCACCTGTTCCTCGGTCGCGCCGGCATCCGTCACCAGGGTGACGCCCTCGGGGAGGGGTGCCCAGGCGTGGAACGGGCGCTGCCCCAGCTTCGCCGCGTGCGCGAGCACGTAGACCGTGCCGGCGCGTTCGATCATCAACTCCTTGAGCCGCGTCTGCTCCAGCTCGGCCTCGCAGATGCCGCGGTCGGCGGTGACCGCGTCCGCACCGAGGAAGGCGCGGTCGAAGGACACCCGTGCCAACGACGCCTCGGCGAGCGGCCCGACGAAACCCTGCGACAGGTGACGCAACGTACCGCCCAGGCACTCGACGCGGACGTCGTCGGCATCCGCCAGCGCCTCGAGCGCAGTGAGACCCGCGGCGATGACCGTGAGGCCCGTCGAGTCACGGAGGTACTCCCCCATGGCACCGACGGTGGTGCCGGCGTCGAGAAGCACCGTCTCGCCCGGGCGCACCTCTCCCGCAGCCCACTTCGCGATCGAACGCTTGGCGTCGAAGCCCTCGACCGCACGCTGTCGCAGCGACGACTCGGGGTGTGGGTCGAGCGCGATCGCGCCACCGTAGGTGCGCGCGAGAAGCCCCTCGGCGGTCAGCTGCGACAGATCCCGACGAATGGTCGAGGCTGTCACGCCGAACTGCACGGACAGGTCCTCCACACTCGCCAGACCACTCGTCTTGGCCAGGCGGACGATCTCCGCGCGCCGCGCCTGTGACTCCCTGAGCGCCATACCCGAAACCTAGCCGACGTCGGCGGTGCTGGTCGCCAGTTCGGCGGCCTGTCGCAGGGCTTCCACCATGCTGCCGGCCTCGGCGATGCCCTTGCCCGCGATGTCGAACGCGGTGCCGTGATCCACGGAGGTACGGATGACGGGGAGTCCCACGGTGATGTTCACGCCGGCCTCGATGCCGAGAACCTTGACCGGTCCGTGGCCCTGGTCGTGGTACATAGCGACGATGAGGTCGTAGTCACCGCGACCCGCGAGGAAGAAGGCGGTGTCGGCGGGCAGCGGTCCGACGGCGTCGATTCCGTCGGCCTGCAGCTTCTCGACGGCCGGGACGATCTTCTGATCCTCCTCGCCGTACCCGAACAGGCCGTTCTCGCCGGCATGCGGGTTGATACCGCACAGGCCGATCTTCGGGTTGCTGTTCCCCGATCGCACCAGTGCCTCGTACCCACGGCGGACGGTGCGCTCGACGAGACCCGGCTCGATCTTCGCGACGGCGTCGAGCAGTCCGATGTGGGTGGTCACGTGGATGACCTTGAGCTTGGGCGTCGAGAGCATCATCGACACCTCCTCGGTACCGGTGAGGTGCGCGAGCAGCTCGGTGTGACCGGGGAAGATGTGCCCGGCGGCGTGCAGCGCCTCCTTGTTGAGCGGCGCGGTGCAAATCGCCTGGACGTCACCGGCGACGGCCAGTTCGGCTGCGACACGGATGTATTCGTAGGCAGCATGTCCCGCCACTGCGGACAGCTCGCCCCAGGCCAGATCCGCGGGCAGCAACCCGAGGTCGATGACGTTGATGCGCCCGCTGGTGAACTCGGCATCAGCGATGCGCTCGATCGAGACGATGTCGCACTGCACACCCAGCACGTCGGCCGCGAGTCGCAGACGCGCCGCGTCACCGATGACGACGGGCTTGCACCACCCCGCCACCTTGGCGTCGAGCACGGCGGGGACGATGACCTCGGGGCCGATGCCCGCGCCGTCGCCCATCGTCAGGGCCACGACGGGCAGGTCGAGGGTCGAGAGATCGGTCGATGTCATGGCTGTGTCCTTCGGTCGGAGCGTGGTGTCCGGCGAGCCGCCGGTGAGGTAGGAGTGGATGGCGGACAGGCTGTCTCGGTCTCCGAAACTGCCCGGCCGCGTGGCGACGCGTCGGCCCCGCGGGTCGACGGACACGACAGCGCCGTAGTGCACGTGCCCGAGCGGCCGCAGGGTGTCGATGCCGAGCGCGGTGATGACGGCCCGTGCCGTCTCACCGCCGGTGAGCGCGAGGTCGACCGACAGTCCGTCGGTGCCCGCGCGGACGTACTCGGCCAGGGCGACGGACAGGTCACGGGTACGCGCGACGTCCACGGACCCGGTCACGGTGAGCGCGACCGAGCCGTCACGCAGGGCGGAGGAGAGCTCCCGTGCGTCGGCGAGGCCGGCAAGCACGTCACCCGCGTCCACGGTGAGCAGCCGCACCCCGTCCTCGGCGAGACGACGAACCTGCTCGACGGCGACCGAGGAGGCGGTGCCCACGACGACGAGGACGGGATCGCCTGTACGCGAGACGGAGTGAGGCGTCGCAGTACCACCGAGACCCCGGGCGACAGCCGCGGCGAGCGCCGAGGTGCCCACCAGGGTCACCTCGGGGCGGTCGGCCACTGCCGCCACCACCGCGTCGAGATCAGCGTCGGACTCGATGTCGCACACGACGACCCCGGTCGCGACCGAGAGAGCGTCGATGGTGACGAGCGGAGCATCGAGCATGAGCGGCAACGACTCCGGCGGCGCCTCGGATTCGGCATGCCAGAGATCGGTATCGGCGAGCGGACGACCGTCGACGTGGAGCACGCCGCCGCGCACGACGCGGTCCAGCAGCGGGAGGCCGCCGGCGACTATCACCGGCCCGCGGGCCGACAACGCGCGCACCGTGGCGGCGACGTTCCCGCGCAGAAGCGAGTCGATCTTCGCGAGCACGCGTGCGCCTGCGGGTACGGAACGCAGTGCAGAGGACACCAACGATTGCGCATGCTCGGCCGCCAGCGCTCGGGTATCGAGGTCCACGACAGACACTGTGGCGGAACCGATCACGGCATCAAGGGTCAGAGACACATCGGACGTGCGGTCGAGGAACACCCCGGCGACCTCCGCGGCGCCCGAGAGGTCGTCGGCCAGTACGACGAGTGAGGTCATCCTCGTACCACCCTTCCCCTTGTTGCGCGAACCACGCATACAACTGTAGCCCAATTGCGTGTTTCGCGCAGGTGGTTCACAACGACGCTCCCGCGCACTGCACGATCGCCTGGCCGGTGATGTTGCGGCCGAGAGGGCCGAGCAGGAAGCGGATGAGCCCCGCGACCTCCGACGGGTCGATGAAGGCTCCGAGAGGCGGGAGCTTGGGCGGAGTGTGCGCGCGCGACGGATCCCCCAGCATGGCGGTGTCCGTGGGCCCGGGCGCAACGACGTTGACGGTGATGCCGCGGGACACCAGTTCCATGGCCCACGACCGTGCCATGCCCGTCAGCGCGGACTTCGTGGCGACGTACTGGCTCTTGCCGGCATTGCCGGTCATGGTGCGACTTCCGACGAGAACGACTCGGGCACCGGGTTCCAGAGCGTCGACCACGCCGTTCACCAGGACCTCGGCCGCGGCGACATGGACCTGCCACATGTCGCGGAGGTCGTCGACGTTCAGCGACCCGAGCGGTGCCGAACGCTGCAGTCCGGCAGCATGAACGACGGCGTCGACCGCGGACAGACCCGACGCGATCTCCGCCACCGCGTCCAGATCACCCAGGTCGGACTCGACCCACGTCAGGTTCTCGTGCTCGATCTCCGGTTTCCGACGACTCAGCCCGGTGACACGCCACCCGTCGTCGAGAAGCGAGGTTGCCGTGGCCGCACCGATTCCGGAGCTGACGCCCGTGACGACGGCGTGCTTCACGACAGCCACTCCGGCTGCACCTCGCAGTACTCGATGGCCTGACGGAAGCGCGTGAAGGCCACGTGCAGCGTCGGACCGTCGGCCACGATGGACGGGTACGAGAACTCGCGGTTCAGTCCGTCGCGGGAGTTGTTCGACAGGCAGTACCCGTCGCCTTCCTCCAGGTTTCGGCGCACCGGCCAGGTGACACCGCGATCGGATGAGATCGCCACGGCCATCGGCGCTCGGGGTGCGCCCCAGAAGGCGTGCCGCGGGTCGCCGTCGTCCAGGGGCGAGTCCTCCTCGACCGTCTCCTGCTTGTCCGCGATGCCGTGATCGTCGATCTCGTCGTACAGCGACAGTCGGCGCGCCGTGGCGTCTTCACGACTGGACTCGTTGTACACCAGGGCGAGTCGATCGTCGGCCAGCACGACGAACTGCACCGACGAATTGTTGTTGGGCAGCTCGGTGGGGACGGGAGCGCTCCACGTGTCACCGTCGTCGTCGGAGACGGAACGGTAGACGTGGTCCGCCCAGCGGCTGCGGTAGAGGGCGACGAGCTGACCGTCGGACACCCGGCCGATGTTCATGTGGACGCACCCGATGCTGTCGGGAACGACCACCTCGCGCCACGTGGCACCGTCGTCGTCCGACACCATGACGCCGGAGTAATCGCGGTCGCCCACCCACTTGCGTCCCTCGATGCGGACACAGTGGAAGACGGGCAACAGAATTCGGCCGGACGGCAGCGTGACCATGGGCTGGCGCACGAACACGCCACCGGCCTCGGTCTCCGGGATCAGGACGTCGGTCTCGCCCCAGGTGCGCCCGCCGTCCGGCGAGATCCGCCGCAGCACCCGTGCGGTGTCCTGGTTGCCGGCGTGCTGCGAGGTCCACAGCAGCCAGATCTCACCGGACTCACGCACGTTCAGCACGGGATTCTGTTCCGACCGCGTCCCGTCGTCCGACAGCCGGATCGGCTGCGACCACTCGTCGCCGTCCCGTCGGGAGAACCACACGCTGATGTCCGGAACGCCTTCCTGTGTGCCGGCGAACCAGACGCATGCAAGCGAACCGTCAGGCAGCACAGCCAGATTGGCCGCGTGGTTCTGCACCTCGGGCGGGGTCAACAGCGCATCACGGCGCCCGGGCTCGGCGGTGGGGCGGACGATGCCGTCGGCATCCAGTGTGGTGGTCACGGGGATCTCCTCGATCAACTGACGAGTGTCGCGGCGGACAGGTTGTAGGAGTTGGTGGGACGCAGGGTCACATCCTGGATGCGTTCGCGACGCGCCATCACCGACTTGGGAACGAAGGACCACAGGCAGGGCACGGTGTCCCAGATCTGGCGCTGTGCATCGGCGAGAAGCTGAGTGCGTCGGGTCTCGTCGACCTCCTCGGACGCACGCGCGATGGCCGCGGCGATCTCGGGGAACATGTACCCGTGGTAGGTGTCTCGGGTCTGCTCCTTCTCCGGGGTGCCGGCGTACATACCCTGCATGATGGTGATCGCCAGTCCTGTCGGACTCGGGAATCCGTTGCCCAGGACGTCCCAGTCGCCCGCCTTGCCCTGACGCCACTGCATGATGTCGCCGCCGGGCTCGAACTGCTGCAACGTGGTGCGGACGCCGATCGCCGAGAACATCTGGACGACCGACTCCATGATGTCGGTGTCGGCAGCGAACTCGCCCGACTCCCAGATGATCTTGAGTTCCAGATCGGAGATGCCGAGAGCGTCGAGCTCGCCACGCGCCCGCGCCGGGTCGTACGTGTACTCCCCGGTCTCGATGGCGCCGTCGAGGATCGCGGGGATGACGCCCTTGGACGCGGTCGCCGATCCCTGCATCACCTGGTCGATCAGCGCCGGCCCGTTGATGGCGTACGTCAGCGCGCGGCGCACCCGAGCATCGGCGAGCGGATGGTCGGCAGGCTTGCGGAAGTTGTAGAAGAGCTGATTGAGCCGCACGCCGTCGACACGATCGACCACGACGTTCGACAGGCCCTCGAGCTGGTCCGCCGCGTCGGGCGTGATGGAGTCGATGACGTCCACCTCGCCGCTGCGCAGCGTGACGACGCGCGAGGACTCCTCGGGGACGAAGCGCACGCGCACCGTCTCGATGTTCGGCGCCGGGCCCCAGTAGGAGGTGTTGCGTTCGAGCGTGTAGTTGCCGGTACCGCGATCGGCCGACGTGACGACGTACGGGCCGGAGCCGAGACCGGTCTGCAGTTCCTCGGGCTTGTTGTCCGCGGCCGGCGTGATGAGGATGTTGGACATCAGGTAATCGAGCACGGGGACGGGCTTGGTGGTCAGCAACGAGAAGCTGGTGTCGTCCATCTGCTCGATCGTCGGCCACTCCGGGAAGAAGCCGCCGACGAACGATCCGTCGACCTCGCTGTACATCCGGATGGCCGTCGCGACGTCCTGCACCTGAACGGGCGAGCCGTCGGAGTACACGGCGCCCTGACGCAGGTGCACGAACCAGCGGGTGGGCTCGACCAGATCGAAGCGGTCGGCGAGGACGAGCTGCGGCTTCAGGTTCGCGTCGATCTCGGTGAGGGCCTGACGCACACCGCGCTGCACGGTGAGGGCGGCGTCGAACTGGTTGAGCTTGTTGTCCAGGCTCACCAGCGACCGGTTGAGCGCCAGGCTCACCGTGGTCGGGCCCGGTGTGCCGGTAGGCGTGGCGCACGCACTGGCACCCGCGCCCAACACCACGCCACCACCGAACAGCATCCCGCCGCGCAGGAGATTGCGGCGGGAGAACTGCTGGTTGAACGGCGATCTGGTCATCGTCGACCTCTCTTCGAACTTCGAGCGTCATGAGGGGCTGCGGGTCAGGAGCGGAGCTGCACTGTGACCGCAAGCACACCTGGACTGTACGCAGGTCTGCACACAACACGCAACTATGAATTGCTACTTGCGTGATTCGCGCACAAGTGCCATTGTGAGCTGAGTTACATCGAAGCCCGCGCTCGTGACCAGCCAGCGCAGAGGCATCTCCCGAAAGGTCGTTCGATGCACACCACGAACACATGCGCGGTCCGACGGACGGTGACCCGGTGACCGCCGGCATGATCACGCCCGCCGACGCGCCGGCCGCCGAACCCGCGAAGTCGAAGTCGAAGTCCGCGGGCACGGCGCGCTACATCGTCAAGCGGCTCGGTCAGAGCGCGCTCGCGATCTTCCTGACGCTCACCACGGTGTTCGTGCTGATCCGTCTCGCACCCGGCGATCCCGCCTACGCGATGGCGGGCCCGCTGGCCTCCAGCGAGGACATCGAGCGGATCCGCCAGAGCATGGGTCTGGACCAGTCGATCATCACGCAGTACCTGAAGTACCTGCAGGGACTGCTGCAACTCGATCTCGGAACGTCGTACTCGTTCCAGGCGCCCGCCTTCGACGTGGTGCTCGATCGCCTCCCTTACACACTGACGCTCACAGTTGCCTCGATCGGACTGACGACACTGCTCGCCATCCCGCTCGGTGTCTGGATGGCACGCCGCGCGGACACCCGCCGCGAACTGGGCGCCAACGTCGTCACGATCGCAGGACAGTCGATGCCCGACTTCTGGACGGGCCTGATGCTCATCACCATCTTCGCCGTGGTGATCCCGATCTTCCCGGCCGCCGGCTTCGCCACGTGGTCGTCGCTCGTCCTGCCCATGGTCACCGTCGCCATCCTGCAGATCGCCCTGATCTCCCGCATGGTGCGTCGGGAGATGGTCGGCGCCTTCGGGTCCCAGTACGCGACGGTGGCGCGCGCACGCGGTGTGTCGGAGCGGAAACTCATCTGGCGCTACGCCCTGCGCAACTCGTCCATCCCCGTTCTCACTGCCCTCGGCACACGCTTCGCGTCGATGCTCAACGGTGTCGTGGTGGTCGAGGTCGTGTTCGCCTGGCCCGGTGTCGGATCGCTCGTCGTCCGCGCGCTCGAGACCCGCGACTACCCCCTCATCCAGGCCACCGTGCTCGTCACCGCGGTGCTCGCCGTCCTCGTCCAGCTCCTCGTCGACCTCTGCTACCCGCTTCTGGACCCCCGTGTCCGCCTGGGGAAGGGAACGTCCTAGATGACCACAACAATCGAGCCCCCGCAGGCGGAGCGCCCGTCGGCGGTCACCGCGAAGGACATCGCCAAGGCAGGCTCCACTCGGCGCGCCCGCGACAGCCGACTGAAGATCTGGGTGGGCAGCGTCTGCGCACTCGTCGTGATCCTCCCCGTCGCGTTCGCTCGCGTACTGCCGCTGCAGGATCCGGACGCCACCGATCTCGGTGCTCGCCGTCTCGCACCGCTCACCGACGGCCACCTGTTCGGAACCGACCAGCTCGGACGCGACCTTCTCGCCCGCGTTCTCTACGGCGGTCAGGTGTCACTGCTCGTCGGCATCCTCGCCGTGCTGGTCTCCGGCCTCATCGGCCTGACCCTCGGCTCCATGGCCGGCTACTTCGGCGGCTGGGTCGACACCGTCATCAGCCGGTTGCTCGAAGCGCAGCTGTCCCTGCCGCTGCTCATGATGCTGCTCCTCGTCGTCGCCCTCTTCGGGCCGTCCATCCCGGTCATCACGTTCGTCATCGCGATCGCCCAGTGGCCCGAGATCGCCCGTCTGACACGCTCTCTGGTGCTCGTGGAGCGAGAGAAGCCCTACGTCGCCGCGTCGCGGGTACTCGGACTCGGCAAGGTCGCCATCCTCACGCGCCACATCATCCCGAACGTCATCAAGCAGACCTCGCTGGTGGTGCTGCTCCTGCTCGCCCAGGCGGTGCTCCTCGAGTCCGCGCTGAGCTACCTCGGCGCCGGACCGCAGCGACCGTTCGCCACGTGGGGCCGCATCATCTCCGACGGCCAGGACTACATCACGACGTCGTGGTGGCTGGTCACCCTGCCGGGCCTCGTCATCGTGCTCCTCGTCATCGGCGTCAACCTCCTCGGCGACGGTCTGCGCGACCGTCCCGCCGGCTCGGGCCTCAAGGCTCTGCTGGGGCGCTTCGCCATCTCGGGAAAGAAGGCCTGACATGACCGAGTCACTGCTCACCGTCGACGAACTGCAGATCGAGCTGGTCACGGACAACGGCATCGTCCGCGCCGTCGACGGGGTCTCCTTCGACATCGCGCCCGGCGAGACCGTCTGCATCATCGGCGAATCCGGCTCCGGCAAGTCGACCACCGCGATGGGGATCCTCGGGCTGCTGCCCGACGATCTGGCCGTCCTCTCCGGCCGCGCACGCTGGAAGGGCACCGACATCCTCGGTGACGACAAGGCGCTGCGGAAGATCCGAGGTGCGGACATCGCCCTCATTCCCCAGGACCCGATGACGGCCCTCTCCCCTGTCCACACGGTGGGGTCGCAGCTGCGAGAGGCCATCCACCACAGCGGTGTCCGCGGCAAGTCCGCGCAGACCACCCGCGCCGTCGAGCTGCTCGATCAGGTCCACATCGTCAACCCGGCGGACCAGCTGAACAGATACCCACACCAGCTGTCGGGCGGCATGTTGCAGCGTGTCCTCATCGCATGCGCCCTGGCTGCGGATCCCGACCTCATCGTCGCCGACGAGCCCACCAGCGCACTCGACGTCACCGTCCAGGCCAGCATCCTCGACCTCATGCTCGAACTGCAGGAGCGCACCGGCATCGGCATGCTGCTCATCACCCACGACCTGGGTGTGGCCCGGCTGATGTCCGACCGGATCCACGTCATGAAGTCGGGCCGGTTCGTCGAGAGCGGCGACGCCCAGTCGATGGTTCGCAATCCCCAGAACGCCTACACCAAGAAGCTTCTCGACGCGGTCCCCCAGCTGGGCACCTGGTCGGGTGCACCCGCCGATCAAGGAGTCCCGGCATGAGCCTGTTGACCGTCGACGACCTCGTCGTCGAGTACCCCGTCGCCACCGGCACCTTCCGCGCCGTCGACGGCGTCAGCTTCAGCGTCGACAAGGGCGAGACCCTCGCGATCGTCGGCGAGTCCGGCTGCGGGAAGTCGACCATCGCCAAGGCCATCGTCCGGCTGCTGACACCGACGTCGGGACGAATCCTCGTCGACGGGGTCGACATCGCCGGGATGAAGGAGCGGGCCCTCAAGCCCTTCCGCTCGCGCGTGCAGATGGTCTTCCAGGACCCGTATGGTTCGCTGGATCCGCATCTCACGGCCGTCGACATTGTCGGTGAGCCGCTGCGCCTCAAAGGTGTTCGCTCCAAAGCGGACCGGGCCCGACGTGCCGCCGAGCTGATCGACCAGGTCCAGCTGCCGGCGTCGTCTTTGCACCGCCGACCGGGCGAGTTCTCGGGGGGCCAGCGTCAGCGCATCGGCATCGCGCGTGCGCTGGCGTCCGAACCCGAGATTCTCGTGTGCGACGAGGCCACCAGTGCGCTCGACGTGTCGGTGCAGGCGCAGGTGCTCGACCTGCTGCGCACCATCCAGCACGACACCGGCATCACGTACGTCTTCATCTCGCACAACCTCGGCGTGGTGCGGGAGATCAGCGACAACGTCGTCGTCATGCGCAAGGGCGGCGTGGTCGAGAGCGGCGCCACCACAGACGTTCTGACCAACCCGCAACACCCGTACACGGCGGCACTGCGCGCCGCGGCACTCGACCCCTCCACGATGGAGGGCGTCAAGCCGCGCTACGTTCTGTCGGGTCGACCGGCACCTACCTCTGGAGTACCCGCATGATGTTCGGCTCCCTGCCTTTCGGCCCGATGGTGCTGGGCACCATGACTTTCGGCGACACCGTCGACCTCGAGGGGTCGCGCGCTCTGCTCGACACGGCACTCGACGCCGGCATCACCCACATCGACACCGCCAACGGGTACGCGGGCGGCGAGTCCGAACGCATCCTCGCGCAGTTGCTCGCCGGTCGACGCGACGAGATCACCCTCGCCACCAAGGGCGGCATGTTCCTCGGCGACGCCGACGGCCACTCGCCCCTGTCACCCGAGGGGCTGCGGCTCGGACTCGAGGCCAGCCTGCGCCGGCTCGGCACCGACCACGTCGACCTCTTCTACCTGCACCAGCCCGACCGCGCGTCGTCGCTCGAGGACACCCTCGGGACCGTCGCGAAGCTCGTGGCCGAGGGCAAGGTGGGAGCGCTCGGCGTCTCGAATTTCGCCGCCTGGCAGATCGCCGAGGTGAATCGCGTGTGCGACGAGGTGGGTGCGCCGCGGCCCGTCGTCGCGCAGCAGCTCTACAACCTGCTGGCCCGCCGCGTCGAGGAGGAGTACGCCGAGTTCGCCGCCGTCAGCGGTATCACCACGATGGTCTACAACCCGTTGGGCGGCGGCCTCCTCACCGGCAAGCACTCGTTCGACGAAGCTCCCGGCGAGGGACGGTTCGGCGATTCGCGGCTGGCCGAGATGTACCGCGAGCGGTACTGGAACACCCAGATCTTCGACGCGATCACGCGCTTGTCCGCGGTGGCGTCGGACGCCGGTATGCCGCTCACCGAGCTCGCCCTGCGCTGGTTGCGATCGAAGCCCCTCACCGGACCGATTCTGTTGGGCGGCTCCAAGACCAGCCACCTGCAGGCCAACATCGACGCACTGGGCCGCGGTCCGTTGTCCGACGACGTCGTCGCCGCGTGCGACGAGGTCGGTGCGGCACTACGCGGTCCGATGCCTGCCTACAACCGATAGGAAACCTTTCATGTCTGCCGCCGATTTCGCCCGTCGCATCCGTTCCCGTGAACGGGCACTGGGCTACTGGTCCGTCATCGACTCCCCCGTCTCCACCGAGTGGCTCGCCCACGTCGGGTGGGACTACATCTGCCTCGATCTGCAGCATGGCCTCATCGGTTACGACGGAATGCTGCGCGGACTCACCGCCATCGACGCGGCTCAAGGCCCGGCCGGACTGGTACGGGTCGAGTCCAACGACCAGACCTACATCGGCAAAGCACTCGACGCCGGTGCGCGCGGCGTCATCGTGCCGCTGATCGACACCGCCGAGGACGCCGCCCGCGCCGTCTCCTACGTGCGCTACCCACCCGCCGGCGTGCGCTCGTACGGCCCGATGCGCTCACAGCTGCGCGTCGGCCCGCTGCCCGCCGAGGCGAACGACAGCGTCGTCGTGCTCGCGATGATCGAGACCCCCGACGGTCTCGAGAACGTCGAGGCCATCTGCGCCGTGCCCGGACTCGACGGCGTGTACGTCGGACCGTCGGACCTGCGCATCGCCGTCGGTGGCGCCTCCCCCTCGGACAGCTCCGTGGACGACGTGTTCGACGCTGCTGTGGTGCGAGTGCAGGAAGCTGCCGCCGCGGCAGGTATCGCGGCCGGCATCCACACCCCCTCCGGCGAGGTCGCGGCGAAGCGCCTGGCGCAGGGCTACACCTTCGCGACCGTGGCGTCGGACCTCACCCACCTCAAGGCTGTGTCCGAGGGGCACCTGAAGGCTGCGCGGGGGTAGGGGTTCCGGTCGAGCGGGGCGGTGCCCGGTCGATCCGCGCCGGTTCCGGTCACCCGCGCGCGGCACAACCGGCTCGCCTGACCACAACTCACGCGGATCGCGGATGGGGCGGTGCCCGGTCAGATCCGCGCCGGTCCCGGTCATCCGCGCGCGGCACAACCGGCTCGCCTGACTACAACTCGCGCGGATCACCGCCCTCGCACCGTCAACGGCTCTGGCAATCCTTCCGCTCTCTCGAGCGCGCGCCTCACAATCCGTGCTCCTGCGTCCGATGCGAGGTCCTCCCACGTCAGGCGCGCCATGACCCAGCCCAATGACATGAGCTGATCCTGTCGCTTCTTCTCCTCGAACAGCGCCCGCTCCGAGGTGTACTTCAGCTTCCCGTCGAACTCGATGATGACTCCGCCGATGAGAAAGTCCGGGCGCGCGGTCAAGCCACCGTGCCGCAGCGTCACCTGAAGTTCCGGAGCGGGGAAACCGTAGCGCTGCAGGTACACCCGGCTTCGCGATTCTCCGACACTCTCGCTGCGCCCGTCAGCGAATTCGACCACTCGGCGAGCAGCGCTGCACCCGGCGAGTCCCGCGCAGGTATCGACAGCCGAGCGCAGCAGCTCGACAGTCGTGCCGCCGGATGCCAGCGCGGAATCGACCACGCAGACAGCCGCCTCGAACGACAACGATCGGGCCAGATCGACGGCGGTGCGCGTCACCGTGGTGACCGTCAGGCCGTCGACTGTAGTGACCGAGTCTGCAGCGACACGGTTCGTGTGTACGTGGGAGCGATCGGTTCGACGGCCGCCCTGTCCAGCATTGACGCTCACGTGCACGCGGCCCAGGTCGGGGGCCCACATCTGAAGACCGTGCAGAACCGCGGCGGACTGGTGACTCACTGTCCTGCCGCGTGCCGTGGCTCGGATCGCGAGAATGTGGCGCTCCGCCGGAATCATCGCCGAGTACATGGCCGCATCGGCGTACGCTCCTCGCGCGACACGAATGATGCTGCCGCGACGGATCGCGGACTTGATCTCGACGTCGGTGACGCCGATCGAAGCGAGGTCTGCGCGCGTGTAGAACACAGCCGAGGGGATGTCCATCGCGACACGATGACCCGTGCGCGATCACCGGCGCCGACATCGCTCCACAGCCCGGGGATCGGCACCTGTCGTACCGCCGCGTTACCTTCCTCCTCCGCATCGACTTCCGGGGGGAAACTATGTGCAGAGGGTGCGTCTCAGTGCCGGACATCAAGAGGAAGATCGCGCGCCACGGGTGGGCGGTGACCGCCGTGGCCGGGTCGGATCACGAGGTACCCGACGTCGCGTACACGACGGGCCTCACCAGCAGGTCGTTGCCCGAACTGATCGTCTACGGACTGCCGTTCCATCTGTCGGGGAGCCTGCTCCACGACATGGCGTCGCAGATGGTCGCCGGTCTCGCACTGTCGTCCGGGATCACGATCCGCAGTGCGACCGGCGACGAACCGGACATCGTGGTCATTCAGGCCGTCAATACCGCGGACATGGTGGTCACCGGTGCGCTGTACTCGGACTTCACTGCGCTGCAACTGGTGTGGCCGGACGTCGACGGCCACTTCCCGTGGGAGCCCGAGTACTCCATCTGTGCCCACCACCAGCCACTGATGGGCGTGGGGTGGGTGTGACGGTTCGGGCCTGACCCGGGCGTGGTGTTCCACTGTCCGCCCTGTCGAGCGGGTTCCCGCGTCCGACATCGGAGGAATGGGACACCACGCCCAGCGCGCAAGAACAACGAAATGGTCACAAACCATTCGGCCGAGTAACGAGTCGCCCGGAGATGCAGACACACTGAGGACACCAGACCACCCGAGAGGATCCTCATGCGCTCGCTCACGAAGCTCGCCGGAGCCGCGTTCGTCGGCATCACCGCCGCGACGATGTCCATCGTCGGTGCCGGCACCGCGTCCGCGGTCGACTATCCCGCGCCGGTGCCCGTCGATCCGGCGGCCTTCCTGCAGGGCGATGTCGCTTACTTCTCCACCGGCGCCGCCAACTGTTCCATCACCCCGGCGGGGGTCGTGGGTTGCGATCTTCCGGGCGGCGAGTACCTCACCCAGATCCCCTTCGCCCCCGTGGTCTACGACGTGGCGATCGACGTGCCGTGGTTCCCGGCTCACCCGACCTTCGGGATCGGCGGCCCGCGTGGGCGTGCCGGGAGCACTCCCCTCGGTGGCTCGCTCAGCTACGGCGGGGCCACCTGCTACATCGGCTTCAAGGGATCGCTGAACTGTTCCTCGATGGGTCACTCGTTCACGGTGTGGACGCCGTACATGACGTTGAGCTGACCTGAACGCAGCGAGTCACTTCGGATCGGAGCCGCCGTTCTGCTGTGATCGCGCAGTGGACGGAGGAGCAGCCATGGAACCGAGTGCCGAGATCGACGGCCTGATCGCCCGACACCCCGACTGGCGCGGTGACGCCCTGGCGGAAGCACGACGGGTGATTCTGTCGGTGGACGACGGCATCGTCGAGGGCTGGAAGTACATGGGCTCCCCCGCCCGGGATCTCGACGGGCCGCTCATCGTCGGCGACATCTTCAAAGCGAAAGTGAAACTCGGCTTCCAGTACGAGGCATCGCTGGACGACCCGAAGGGCATCTTCAACGGTGAGCTCGGCGGGAAGCAGCGGCGCTCGTACGAACTCTTCGAAGGTGACGTCGTCGACACGGAGGCATTAGCCGGACTGGTCCGTGCGGCGATCGAGCGGAATCGGAACACGAAGGCTGAGTCGCGCAAGAGATAGCCCCGCAGCCCTACACTCAGCCCCCGTACTTGGACGTCACCCGGTTCTCTAACCACTGCAACGCCATGGTGGGCGGCAGCGCCATCACCAGGATCAGCACCACGGTTCCCATGATGTTCTCCATGCGGATCAGGCTGACGTTGCGCAACAGTTCGTACCCGATGCCGCTCGATGCCGAGAACATCTCGGCGAGAAGTAGACCCAGGAACGCCAGACCGAACGTCATGCGCATACCCGTCGCGAGCGAGGGCAGCACCGACGGAACGACGATCTGCCGCACCAGCCGTGGCCAACTCACCTGCAGGGACGCGGCCATCTTCAGGTGGATCCGCTGCACGGACGCCGTGCTCTCCACGGCGACCAGGAACATGGGAATGAAGGCCGCGTAGAACGCGAAGCCCGCGCGGCTCAGCTCCCCGATACCCAGGAACGACAGGAAGATCGGGTAGAGCACGATCTTCGGGATGCTGTTGATCGCATAGAAGATCGGGACCACCGTGCGGGCCCAGAACGGGGTGAGCCCGAGCGCGAGGCCCAGGAGCGACCCGACGATCGTGCTGCCCAGGAAGGCGAGCACCAGGATGCGGAGCGAATCGAGCACGTTGGCACGAAAGTCCGGATTCCCGAGATCGGCGACCAAGGATCGCATCGCCTCGAGCGGCGTCGGGAAAATCAGACTGTCGGCGACGACAGCCGACACCCACCAGATCACCACGGCGAGCACTGCCACCACGAGCGGCGGCACCACACGACGTGCGGTGTGCACACCTCGACGCCGGGGCGCTACGGCCGGCGCGGCGATGGTCGGGGGCAGAGTGGCCACGGAGCGACTCATCAGCGACGCCTCCAATCGAATCGGTTGAGGGCGGCGGAGATGCCGAACGTCGCGATCAGGGCGATGGCCGCGACCACGAGGATGCCTGCGTACATGTCGGCGATGTCGAAGCTGTCGTACGCGATGGAGATGAAATGCCCGAGACCCTGTGTGGACAGGATGAACTCGCTGGCGAGCACCGAGATGATCGCGTAGGAGAGCCCCAGCTTGAGGCCTGTCACGATGTTGGGCAACGCGTACGGTAAGAGAATCGACCGAAAGTACTGCCAGCGGCTGAGCATCAGCGTGGTGCCCAGTTTGGTGACGATGGGCGACACGGCGTTGAAGCCAGTGCGCGCGTTGAGGGCCACCACACCGAACGCGAAGATGGTCGACAGGATGGCGATGGGTGCGACGCCGGCACCGAACAGCACCACCATGATCGGGTAGAGCGCGAAGGTGGGCACCGCGTAGTACACGTTCAGGTACGGCTGGAACGCTCTGTCCCACAGCTCGAATCGCCACAGGACGTAGGCCGCGGCCACCCCGGTCACGGAACTGAGCACGAACGCGACCACGATGATGCCGAGCGTCCGCCCGAGAGCGTCGACGAGGAAGTCCGTGTCGGTCAACAGTCGGAGGGCGGTGAAGAACATGTCGGACACCGGAACGATGTCGAGGGGGGACGCGAAGAATCGTGCCGCGATGTCGACGGCCACCAATGCAGCGACCAGGATGACCACCGTCCACCCCCACGCCGGTAACCCCAGTGACGTGGCGGGTGCCGGCCGCAGATAACCGGGAACGACGGAGCTGCGTTCGGTGGTGCTCACGGCTCGATGCTCATCGTCTTCTTGGCTTCGTCCCGCAGCGTCGACCAGATGCGCTCGTGCAACGCGACGGCATCGGGACTGGCCAGCACGTCCTCGGACCGGGGCCGCGGCAGATCGATCGGTACCTCGTCGATGAATCGGCCCGGGCGGGCGCTCATCACGAGCACGCGGTCGGAGAGCAGCACGGCCTCCTGGATGCTGTGCGTGATGAACAGGACTCCGCAGGTGAGCTTCTCGACGATCTTCAACAACTCGTAGGACATCACGAGCCGGGTCTGCTCGTCGAGAGCGCCGAAGGGCTCGTCGGCGAGAACGAGATCGGGCTCCATCGACAGGCACCGTGCGATGGCGACGCGCTGTCGCATACCGCCCGACAGCTGCGTCGGGTAGTGGTCGCCGAATCGCGCGAGCCCGACGGTCGCGAGCAACTCGTCCGCGCGCTCGCGGCGCTCCTTCTTGCCGACTCCCCGCACTTCGAGTGCGAAGGCGACGTTGTCGCGAATGGTGCGCCACGGCAACGTCGCGGACTCCTGGAAGATCACTGCCGTCTTGGTGCGCGGTCCACTCATCGGCTGGTCGTCGATGGTCACCGTACCGCTGTCATGATCCTGCAGGCCTGCGAAGATCTCGAGAAGTGTCGACTTCCCGCATCCACTCGGACCGACGATCGACACGAACTCACCGCGCCCGATGGTCAGGTCGATCTCGTGCAGGGCGGTCACGTCACCGAAGTGTCGGGAGACCGAGGAGGCGATGGCTATGGCCGACGACGTCTCGGGTCGGGGTCTGGTCGCAGCGTGGGTCACGTCGATACCTTCTTCTCGAGGAGCAGGTCAGGCGGGGCAGTTGCCGGGAACGTCGGCGTCGACGTCGGGGGCGAGGAACTCGGGATCGAACAGGGTGCAGAAATCGGGCACACGGTCGCTGCCCGACGCGTCCACACCCGACTGGGCGGCCTCGACGGATGCCGCGTCGAATCCGCCGCCCCAGGTGTCCACGGACGAGGCACGTTCGACGACGGCGGTGGCCGACTCGACGTCGAATCCTGTGTAGTCCGCATAGATTCGGGCGGCTGCGACGGGGTCTGCCTTGATCGAGGCGACCGCGTCGGTGTACCCGTGGTTGATGGCGCGGACGACGCCGGGGTTGCTCGCGGCATAGTCCTTGGTCGTGGTGATGGTCGACTGCAGGAATCTCTTCATGTAGTCGGGGCTGCTGACGATGAGCTTGAAGTCCTCCGGCCGCTGTTCGGCGACGATGGACGGAATCAGGGCGATGTCGACGGAACCCGCTTCGAGCAGGGCCAACCCCTCCCCGATTCCACCCGACGACACGCGCTCGATCCGCGCAGGATCTGCGCCGGCGAGGGAGGGCAATAATCGGGTGAGCGCGTCCGACGCGGAGTTCGGTCGCGTGTACGCCCACCGGCGGACGTCGTCGATCGAGTCGACCGCCGAGTTCGACGCCAGCGCATAGAAATTCATCGGATACGGACCCTGGGTACCGCCACCCACGATACGCAGCTCGGACCCACCGGCGTCGGCCTGCACGATGGAGGGGTAGCTGACCTCACCGATGGGGATGTTGCCGTCGAGGAGGGTGCGCATGGTCGCGCTGCCGCCCTTGCCCGGAACGATGTTCTCGACGATGACGCCGTACTTCTCGAACAGTCCCTGCTTCTGTGCGACGAGCCACGGGATGCTGTAGATCTCGGCGGCAGCCGACACCGTCACGTCGATGGTGACGGGGTTCGCGGGGTCTGCGTCGCGGCCCGGTCCCGAACTGCAGGCGGTCAGTCCGACGGTCAGTCCGAGTACCGCCAAAAGCGGCGCGACTCTGCGTCTGTACATCTGTTCCTCGCTGGCTGGTCGATGTGGTGACGGACCACGAGAGGCGTCTCCGACGCCTGATCCGTTCGGCTGCAGTGCGGTTGGTGATCCACGCAACACAGACTTTACGGGATACATACGATGATTGACAGCGTTCGTGGTGATTTGTCACCGGTATTCCGACAATTGCCGCTCAATCATCTGATGTATGGCGGGCCAGGGCGTCGCTCGTGCCAGTCCGTCGTGCCCTGATACCGCATCCCTGCCTCGAAGAGCACACCCTCTCGACTTCGCGCAGCGGTGAGCTGGGCACCGACCGGCATCCCCGACAGTGGGTGGAACCCCACCGGCAGCGCGAGAGTCGGTCCGTCGTGCAACGACCACGGATAGGTGAACTGACCCATCCGTCGAGACAGGGCGACCACGTCGTCACCGCCGGCGAGGGGCGGCACGTCCACGGGCATCGTCGGGGTCAGCACCAGGTCGACGTCCTCGAGGACCGGACGCAGCAGGGCTCGGAACCGTTCGCCCGCCTCGTGCGCCGCGGCGCGATCCTCGTCGGTGATGCCGAGTCCCAGCATGATTCGTTCTCTGGTTGCCGCCTGGAACAGGGACGGCTGCGTACGCAGCCTCGCTCGATGGTGACGCGCGAGATCGCTGTAGACGATCGTGTAGACGATGTCCTGGGCGTCGGCCGCGAAGGGCAGCGACACGGGAACGATCGTCACGTCCAGCTCGGCGAACAAGCTCACGGCGTTTCGGACGGTACGGGCCACACCCTCGTCCACGTCGGCGGAGATGAACACGTCCGGCACTCCGACACGGACTGTGCCCGTGACGTTCTCGGTCGAGCGGGAGGACAGTGCGTCGAACAGGGCGGCCACCTCCCCGACCGTGCGCGCCATCGGGCCCACCGTGTCGAACTCCTCGCTGACGGGGTGAACACCGGCCGTGCTGATCGACCCTCTACTCGGACGCAGGCCGGTGACACCGCACGCAGCGGCGGGCAGTCGGACCGAACCGCCGGTGTCGGTACCCAGCGCAGCGTCCACGATTCCCGCCGCGACGGCGATACCGGAGCCTCCGCTGGAGCCACCCGGAATCCGGCCGAGGTCCCACGGGTTGCGGGACGGCCCCGCGGCCGAGTTCTGCGACGTCACGCCGACGGCGAACTCGGCCATGTTCAGTTTGGCGGTCACCCGAGCGCCGGCCGCACGCAGGCGTGTCACCACGTCAGCGTCGTGGTCCGCCCGGTGGTCGGTGAAGTAGGCCGAGGCACAGGTGGTCTCGATGCCGGCGACGTCGATGTTGTCCTTGACCCCGACGGTCTTCCCCGCGAGAGGCCCCTCGCCGGCCGGGGGTGCATCGATCCACCGGATGACGCTCCCCAACCGACGGTCGAGAGCGAGCGGGGACAGGTCCGGTGTCTCACCGGCCTGTCCCCCACTCTCGGTCAGGCTGCGCTCCGCGCTCGCAGCTCCGCCGTCGCGTGCTCGTCGACGGTCCACGATGCGGTGTTCACGACCACACCGTAATCGCGTCGCGCGTCCTCCTCGGTGAGGTACTCGTCCCAGACGTCGCTCAACACCTGGAACGGGTCCCGCTCGAAGGGATCGCCGAAGCCGCCACCGGACGGGAGCTTGATCTCCAGGGTCTCCCCTGCACGGATCGTCTCCTGGGTCACCTTGGAGTAGAGCACCTCCTCGCGGTCGGTCCCGGCGTTACGAGTGAACGCACCCGAGACGCCCTGGTGCCCACCGAGAGCTCCCGCCGGCGGATCCGAGCGGTTGTCCGCCTCGGAGCCCAGGAATGTGTCGGTCTCCATCAACCACTTGCGCACGCTGCCGATACCGCCACGCCACTTGCCGGGAGCAGGTGCCTCGTCACGCAACTCGTATCGCAGCGCCCGCATGGCGTGATTGAGCTCGAGCTCCTCGATGGGGTTGTTACGGGTGTTGGCCATCAGCGCGTCGACGGCGTCCATGCCGTCCTTACCGTTGCGGCCGCCGTACGACCCCTCGTTGATCTCGATGTACACCCAGTACGACTCGCCGTCGGGCGCGATTCCCGAGTACGCGATGGCACACAGCGCCGCGGACGATCCTGCGATCGCATGGTCCGGAAGGACCGGTGCGAGAGCGAGATTGATCGAGTCGAACACCCGGTTCACCTGAGAGAACCGCGCGAAGCACGACGCCGGGAAGTCCGGGTTGAAGATGGTGCCCTCGGGTGCGTACGCCTTGACGGGTCGGAAGCAGCCGTCGTTCTGCGGAACGAAGTCCTCGGTGAGGTCCTCGTCCAACAGGATGGTCCGGATGGCCGAGACCGCGACCGGGAGGACCGACCCCTCGAAGGGGACGTTGAATGCGGTGGGGACCTGACTGTTCGAGCCGGTGAGGTCGATCAGGATGTCCTCCCCCTCGACCTGCACGCGTACGGCCACCTTCAGCGGCTCGTCGCGGTTCTTGCCGTCGTCGTCGAGGTAGCCGATCGGTGCCTCGTAGCTGCCGTCGGGAATCTCGCGGATCTTCGCACGCAGCATGGACTCCGAGTAGTCCATCCACCGTTCGCCCGCACTCATGACGGTGTCGAGACCGTACTTCTCGAGCAGCTCCGTGAAGCGCTTCTCGCCGATCCGCGAGCACGCGATGAGGGCCTCGAGGTCGCCACGGTTCTGCTCGGGGGTGCGGACGTTGTCGAGAATGTGCTGGATGAGGTAGTCGTTGCGGACGCCCGCCTGGTAGATCTTCATCGAGTCCATGAGCTTGCCCTCGGCCCACACGTCGACGACGTCCATGCACAGTCCGGGGAAGTTGCCGCCCACGTCGGAGACGTGGCCGGTGCAGCCCGCGAAGCCGATGTGTTCGCCCTGCCAGAAGATCGGGATGATGACGCCGTAGTCCGGCGAGTGTGCGGCGCCGTGGTACGGATGGTTGTGCAGGATCACGTCACCCGGCTCGTACGTTCCCGCGAGCCTGCGGTTGACACCCCGGATGTAGGCGGGGATCGAACCGCAGTGCATCGGTGTTGAATCCGACTCGCACAGCTCACGCCCGTTGATGTCGAAGATGCCGGCGCCGAGGTCCTCCGACTCGCGGATGAGGCTGGAGTACGCCATTCGGTAGAGCACCTGGGCCATCTCCTTGGCCATCGACTGCAGAGCACCGCCGATCACCCGGAGCGTGATCGGATCGACCTCCACGTCGTTCCACGTGCGCGTGGAGTCACCCGCCAACGAGACTCCGGTGGTGGGCATCAGCGTCTTGCTCATGCGAGGTTCCTCTCGATGATGATGTGGCCGACGGCGTCGACGGTGGCGTGCTGATTCATTCCGACGATGGTGGTCGAGTCGAACTGCTCGACGATGGCGGGTCCGTCGAACCGGTTGCCCGCCAGCAGGAGTGATCGCTCGTACACCGGGGTCTCGACCCATTCGGGCTTCGCGGTGTCGTCTTTCCAGAAAAGCGCGCGGGCCGTGGTCTTGATCGCGGCGGAGGCGTCGGTGGTGCCCTTCTCGATGTCGGCGATGCGCACGTGAGGCACCGCACCGACGCCCGTGACACGGACGTTGATCAGCTGCACGGGCTTGTCGTCGAAGCGCTGGGAGTACGTGCGCCCGTGCGCCTCGTGGAAGGCCTCGGCCGTCGTCTTCACCCAGACGTCGTCGATCTCGCCGTCGGGTGCCTGCACGCGGAGCTCGTACCCTTGCCCCACGTAGCGGCAGTCGACGCTGCGCTCGAGCGAGATGTTCTCCGGCGCGACCCCGTCCGCCCGCAACTGGGCCACTGCCTGCTCGGACAGCCGCTCGACCTGCTGACGCAGCAGCTCGATGTCCGGGTCGGCCGACGAGGTCCACACCGTGGTGGGCTCCTCGTAGCGGATGTCGGTGGTGAGCAGACCGACCGCCGACGTGATGCCGGGGTGGCCGGGCACGATGACGCGCGGGATACCGAGCTGATCGGCGATCTGCCACGCGAACAGCGGCCCTGCTCCACCTTCCGCGATGAGGGAGAAGTCGCGGGGGTCGTACCCCTTGCGCACCGAGTGCAGGCTGATGGCTTCCGTCATGGAGTGCGCGAGGATCTTGAAGATGCCCATCGCCGCCTCGTCGAGAGGCGCGTCCAGCTTGTCGGCGATGTGGGTCTGGATGGCGGTGCGGGCGAGTTCCGGCTGAACCCGCATGGTGCCCGACAGGAAACTGTTCTCGCGCAGCCACCCCATCATGACCATCGCGTCGGTCGAGGTCGGCTCGGTACCGCCGTGGCCGTAGCACGCAGGTCCGGGAACGGCACCGGCGCTGCGCGGTCCGACGCGGAACATGCCGCCGTCGTCGACCACCGCGATGGAGCCACCGCCGGCGCCGATGGTGTCGACCTCCGCCATCGGCACCATCGCGTGGTAGTCGCCGATGCGGGTGTCCAGGAGGTGCTTCATCCGCAGTGCGCCGTCGGGCGCCACTCCCACGTCCGCCGAGGTGCCGCCGACGTCGAGGGTGATGACGCTGGGGAAGCCCGACGCCTTGCCGATGGCGCAGCCGCCGAGGAGACCGGCGACCACACCGCTGGTCAGCAGTGACACGGGAATCTCACTGGCGCTCCGGGAGGTGACCAGTCCGCCGGCGGAGGTCATGAGGTGCACGTCCTCGCCGACTTGTGCCGCGCTCGCCTTCTGTGCGAGGTTCTCGATGTACTGCGACGTCTTCGGCCCGATGAACGCATTGAGCGCGGCGGTGGAGAAGCGCTCGTACTCGCGGTACTGCGGAGCGACCTCACTGGACAGCGACACGAAGACGCCGGGGAACTCCTCGGCGATGATCGCCTTGACCCGCTGCTCGTGGGTCGGGTTGCGGTAGGAGTGCAGAAAAGCGACGGCGATGGCGTCGACACCTCGCTCGCGCAGGAGCCGAACCTGTTCCCGCACAGCATCTTCGTCCAGGGGTGTCAGGACGGCGCCGGAGGCGTCGATACGCTCCGGAACGACGCGCCGGTTCCGCCGCGGTACCAGTTGCCACTTCTGCCACGGCAGATCCTGGTAGTTGGAGTAGTTCAGGGGTCGCTTCTTGCGCGCGATGTGCAGGAGGTCGCGGAACCCCTCCGTCGTGATCATTCCGACGTCGCACCCGTTGTGCTCGAGGACGATGTTGGTGGCCACCGTCGTGCCGTGGAAGAACATGTCGATCTCGGCCGGGTCGATTCCCGCCCGCTCGGCCAGGACAGCGATGCCGTCCATCGTGCCGATCGAGGGATCGTGGTTGGTCGACGGCGTCTTGTGCACCACCACGGTGCCGTCGTCGTCCCACAACACGAGGTCGGTGAAGGTTCCACCGACGTCGACTCCGATTCGTTTCATGTGCCATCCAATTCTGTCGGCTCTCACGTGGGGAGCAGGAGTGGGACGACCGGGACGCGTCGCTGCAGTCCGGGAGTCCGTGCGGGGTCTCTGTGCACCCTGCGAAGGTGACCCGAGTCATAGTGCGCCACCCTGTGCCCGAATGCAATACCTCTGATGTTTTGGGCAGGTGACGCCTCGTCAGGTGCCCTTCAGTCCCACTCGACGGCATTCGACACCCTAAACAGCCGATGTATTGCCATGGTGCCCGATCTTCGGATGCCGCTGCTCGCCGCAGTCGCTCGCGCTACGCTCGTGCTGTTCCGCCACCGTCGCCCCACGTGATCGCCCGTCGTCACGAGCCGGACGACCGACCGAGAGGCCCGCCTCAGTGCCCGAATCCTCGACCGCCGATCCGAGCGCCAAGAGCACGCCGGCCTACGCCGCACTCGCGACACGACTGCGCGACCGCATCCTGTCGGGCGAACTGCAGCCGGGTGAGCGCCTCCCCAGCGACACGGAACTGACGGCGGAGTTCGGCGTCGGCCGGAGCACCATCCGCGAAGCCCTACGGTCGTTGGCTAGCCAGAATTTGATCCTCACCACTCGCGGCGTCACGGGCGGCAGCTTCGTGGCGGTGCCCAGCGTCGGCCACATCAGCGAGCACCTCGAAACCGGTGTCGCGCTCATGACCACGGCCGATGCCGTCACTGTCGACCAGCTGATGGAGGTACGCAACCTCATGGAGGTGCCTGCGGCGGGCATGGCCGCCTTCCGCCGCACCGAGGACCACCTCGATCAACTGCGCGCCTCGATCTTCGATCCCACCGACGCCCAGGGGCCGGAGACCTTCGTCAAGAACCAGGAGTTCCACCTCGTCCTGCTGCGCGCTGCGCAGAATCCCCTGCTCGAACTCATCACGGCACCGGTGTTCCGGGTGCTGTCGAAGCGTTTCGGTCGTGATCACGCGCCGGAGGGCTTCTGGCAGTGCGTCGACCACGACCATCGGGCGATTCTCGACGTCGTCGCCGCGGGCGACTCGATGTCCGCGATGGACATGATGCGTCGCCACCTCGACCATCTGGGCGGCTCCTACCGACAGATGGACAAGCTGCGCACTCAGTAGCACCAAACATCTGCTCTTTCGTGAGAATTGACCGCATCAGATCTCGCAGATCCGGTCAGAACTCCCCCTTGACGGTCTAATCATCTGATGTTTATGGTTCAGGTGCAGGCTTCGCCGACCGACACAGGGAGACACCGTGGCAGTCCATCCGGCCGTTCTAGGGCGCTTCTTCGAGGATTACGTGGTGGGTGACGTCTACCAGCACCCTCTGGGACGCACCGTCTCGCAGGCCGACAACACGTGGATCACGCTGCTGTCGATGAACACGAACCAGAATCACTTCAACGCACATCTCGCGGCGCAGAACCCGATCACCGAGGGGCGCGTCATCGTGAACTCGGGCTTCACGGTTGCGGTGATTCTCGGCATCTCCGTACTCGACATGAGCCAGAACGCGATCTCCAATCTCGCGTTCACCGACATCAAGATGTCTCACCCCGTGTACGAGGGCGACACGCTGTACGCAGAGAGCATCTGCACGGGCCTGCGACTCTCCGAGTCCCGCCCCTATGCCGGCATCGTCTCGATGATCACCCGTGGCCTCAATCAGGATGGCGTGGAGGTCATCTCGTGGAAACGCTCCGTCATGGTGGCGACGCGAGAGAGCGGCATCGGCCAGAACTACTTCCCGGAGGCGCAGAGCGGTCCGCTGCAGCTGCCGTCCGACACGAAAGGCGACGCACGATGAAACCACTCGAGGATGTCCGCATCATCTCGCTGGAACAGTACGGCGCAGGCCCGTTCGGCAGTCTTCACCTCGCCGACCTCGGTGCCGACGTCATCAAGATCGAGGACCCCAACGTCGGCGGTGACGTCGGCCGGTACGTGCCGCCGTTCAACGAGGGCGAGGACTCGCTCTTCTTCGAGACGTTCAACCGCAACAAACGCAGTCTGTCGCTCGATCTCTCCACACCCGCCGGGCGCTCCGTCTTCGAGGACCTCGTGAAGTCCAGCGACGCAGTCTATTCGAACCTGCGCGGTGACGTTCCCGCCAAGATCGGCATCACGTACGACGACCTCAAGCACCTCAACCCCGCCATCGTCTGCTGCAGCCTGACCGGGTTCGGTATGACCGGTCCGCGCGCGAAGGAACCCGGCTACGACTACATCCTGCAGGGACTCGCGGGCTGGATGAGCGTCACCGGTGATCCCGACGGCCCACCCACCAAATCCGGTCTCTCGCTGGTGGACTACTCGGGCGGGTTCGTCGCCGCGATCAGCCTGCTCTCCGGTCTGCACGCCGCGCGGCGCGACGGTGTCGGCGGGGACTGCGACGTGTCGCTGTACGACACCGCGATGTCGCTGTTGACGTATCCCGCGACGTGGCATCTCAACGCGGGTTTCGAGCCGGTGCGAACCAAGAATTCGGCCCACCCGTCGCTGGTCCCGTTCCAGGCCTTCGAGGCCACGGACGGCTGGCTCATCGTCGGCTGCGCCAAGGAGAAGTTCTGGGAACGGCTCGTCGTCGCCATCGGCCGACCCGATCTCGGTGCCGATCCTCGCTTCGCGAGCTTTTCCCTGCGGGGGCAGAACAAGGACGTTCTGCTGCCGATGTTGGAGGACGTGTTCGCCACCGACACCGTCGCACATTGGTTGTCGCTGCTGGGCCCGGCAGGCGTTCCGTCCGGACCGATCAACGACGTGGCGCACGCGCTCACCGAACCCCACACGCTCGCACGCAATCTCATCGTCGAGACCGAGCACCCGGTGTACGACACGGTGCGCCAACTCGCCTCCCCCGTCAACTTCGGGCCGCAGCGTCCCGAATACCGACGTGCACCGCAGCGCGGGGAGAACCTCGAGGAGATCGTGGCCGACCTCGGCTACGACGAGGAGACCATCGCCAGCCTGCGCCGTAGCGGCGCCTTCGGCGAGGTGACGGCCGAGGCACACGCGTGACCTCCACAGTGCTGTCCGAGTGGGCGACGGGAGTGACCCTCGACGATGTGCCGCCGGCCGTGCGGCACGCGACCGCTCGTCACCTGCTCGATTCGGTGGGTACCGCGGTGGCCGCGCAGCGTCTGGGCCACGGACGCGCCGCATGGACCGTCGCCGACGGTCTGGGCGGCCCTCCCGAGGCCCGCCCGTTGACGGGAACCCGCGCCCTGTCCGCGCCGGCCGCCGCCCTGGCCACCGGCGTTCTGGTGCACGCGCTCGACTTCGACGACACGCACGCCGGGGCGCTCGTCCACGCCACCGCCGTCACCCTGCCGGCAGCCTTCGCCGTCGGCCAGCAGACCCACGCCACCGGTGCCGAGGTACTCACAGCCGCGACACTCGGCCTCGAGACGGCCTGCCGACTGGGCGCTGTCAGTCCCCACGGGTTCCACGCTCGGGGGATCCACGCGACCGCGGCGGTGGGCCCGTTCGCCGCGGCCGTCGTCGCCGGGCGGCTCGGGAAGTTCGACAGTGAGACTCTGGTCCATGCGCTCGGCATCGCTGGATCGTCGAGCTCCGGTCTCCTCGAGTTCCTCGACACCGATGCCGACACGAAAGCGCTGCACCCCGGCACGGCCAGCTTCAACGGCATCCTGGCCACCCGCCTCGCAGCCGCCGGCGCCACCGGACCGGGCTCCGTGTTGGAAGGGCGACGGGGCGTCTATGCGGCACTCACCGATCGACCCGTCGACCTGACCGTTCTGACCGACGGATTCGGAACCCGCTGGGAAGCACTGGGGATCGGCATCAAGCCTTACCCCAGTTGCCAGCTGATGCACGTCACCCTCGACGCGGTGTCCGCCGCTGTCGCGGGCCACGA
This sequence comes from Rhodococcus sp. NBC_00297, assembly GCF_036173065.1. Classification (NCBI taxonomy): domain Bacteria; kingdom Bacillati; phylum Actinomycetota; class Actinomycetes; order Mycobacteriales; family Nocardiaceae; genus Rhodococcus; species Rhodococcus sp. NBC_00297. Next base: position 3,396,192 of record NZ_CP108041.1, on the reverse strand, counting down.
TGTCCACGTCGACGACATCCGTGACATCGAAGTGCTGGTCCACCCGGACTCCACCCCGTTCGTGTGCGGACCCAACACGGGCGTCGCCTCCCCGCGCAGCACGTACGACGGCAAGTTCGATCTGCCGTGGAGCGTGGCCGCGTTGCTGCGCGACGGGGCAGTCGACGTCTCCACCTACACCGACGCGTCGATCGCCCGAGCCGACGTGCTGACGACGGCGCGCACGGTCCGCGTCGTCGAACGTCCCACCGACGGGCCCGCGGCCGCCGCTCCCGGACACGCCACCATCACCCTCGCCGACGGCCGTGTGCTCGTGGGAGACGTCGGCGGAAGTCGCGGCAGTGCCGCATTCCCACTCGACGACGCGGCACTGCGGGAGAAGTTTCTCGGCAACTGCGGCCACGACGCTCGTGCGGACGAACTCGCCGATCGCGTTCTCGGACTCGCCGACGAACACGACCTCTCCGCCGTGCTCGATCTCGCCGCGGCCATCGCGCCCGCCCCCTGACCCTCGCCTGGAAGAAGGACACCACCATGGATTTCACGTACGACGAACAGCAGACGGCGTTCCGTAAGGCATTGCGCACCTTCGTGGACAAGGAGATCGTCCCGGTCGCGAACGAATGGGAGAAGACCGGCCGCTACCCCACGGAGATCGTCGACCACATGAAGGCAATGGGCCTGTTCGGGATCACGACGCCGGAGGAGTACGGCGGCCTCGAACTCGACAAGGTCTCCTTCACTCTCGTCTACGAGGAGTTGGCGCGTGGATGGATGGGCATTGCCGGCATCGTCGGCAGCCACAACCTCTCGTGCTGGATGATCGCCAAGCACGGCACGGACGAGCAGAAGCAGTCTCTCCTCCCGAAGCTGGCCACGGGTGAGTGGCGCACCGGCGTCGGCCTCACCGAGCCAGGTGCGGGCACGGACCTGCAGGGCATCAAGACCACCGCCAAGCGCGACGGCGACCACTACGTCGTGAACGGCGCGAAGACGTGGATCACCAACGCGCGGCATGCGAACGTCCTGCCCGTGCTGGTGAAGACCGACACCTCCGCCACACCTCCCCACAAGGGCATGAGCCTGCTGCTCATCGACACCACCAGTGAGGGTTTCGAGGTCCAGCGTGACATGGGCAAGCTCGGTTACAAGGGCACCGAGTCGTGTGAGATCAGCTTCGACAACGTTCGGGTGCCGGTCGACGCACTCCTCGGCGGCGTCGAGGGCCGTGGACTGCAGCAGGCGTTGTCTGGACTCGAGATCGGTCGACTCAACATCGCGGGTCGCAGTGTGGGAATCGCGCAGGCGGCCTACGACGCCGCGCTGCAGTACGCGAAGGAGCGCACCGCCTTCGGGCAGCCCATCGCCGAGTTCCAGGCGATCCAGTTGAAGATCGCCGACATCGCCACGCAGCTGCAGGCGGCCCGACTCATGACCTACTGGGCTGCATCGCAGGCAGATTCGGGCAAGCGCGTCGACATGGAGGCGGGCATGGCCAAGTACTTCGCGTCGGAGGCCGCCATCACCGCCAGCCTCGAGGCCATGCGCATTCACGGCGGCTACGGCTACTCGACCGAGTTCGTCGTCGAGCGTCTCTACCGCGACGCGCCGCTCATGGCCATCGGCGAGGGAACCAACGACATCATGCGCACCGTCATCGCGAAGTCGTTGGTCGCGGGATCGAGCGTGATCGGGTGAGTGGGGCGCTCACCTACCTCTACGTCCCCGGCGACATGCCGGCCCGCTTCGACAAGGCGCTCGCCTCGGGTGCGGACGCCGTCGTGCTCGATCTCGAGGATGCAGTCGCTCTGCGGGACAAGGACTCCGCACGCGCGGAGGTCGCCGCCTGGGTCGCTACGTGCGAGCCCGGTGACGTCGAGGTGTGGGTGCGCGTCAACCCGGGCCCGCTGCAGGAGGCCGACATTCGCGCGGTGGCGCATGCCCGGCTGACCGGGGTGTGGCTCCCCAAGGTGGGGTCACCCGAGGAGATCGCGATCGCCGATCGGGTGCTCGCCGACGTGTGTCCACACGCCGCGGTGTCGCCGTTGCTCGAGACGGGTGCGGCGCTGTTCGACGCGCTGGCCATCGCGCAAGGACCCCGCGTGCGCTTCCTGCAGATCGGTGAGGCCGATCTCGCCGTCGACCTCGGTATCGACGGCGAATCGGACCCCAGCGCGCTGCTGTTCGCGCGGTCACAGGTGGTCGCGGCCAGCGCCGCCGCAGGCCTCCTCCCCCCGCTGGGGGCCGTGTCCCGCAACTTCCGCGACCTCGACGCGTTCACCGCGGACACGCAGTCGCTGTCGCGTCTCGGCTTCGTGGGCCGCGCGTGCATCCACCCGGCCCAGGTCCCGGCGGCGCGCGCGGTGTTCGAGCCCACGCCCGAGGACGTCACCCGAGCACGCGCCGTGCTCTCCGCCCTCGAGTCCGGTGGGGCCGGGGTCGACCAGGACGGTCACCTCATCGACGAGGCAGTCGCGAAGCGGGCACGACGGGTGATGGAGCGCGCGTAGAGGGCAAGTGGGTTCGGGCTCGAAACATGTCGGTGCCCTGCTGTAAACAGTGAGTAGGCAGACGGATGATTCCTGCCACCGACGCTCGGTTCTCCGACGTCGAGCTAGCTGTTCGCACAGAATCGAGAACCCCATGGACCACGACAGTCGCGGCTTGGGCGGTATCCCCGCCGGCAACCCCGGATTCACCGTCGCCGTCGAGATCGACCGGCCCTTCGACCAGATCGAACCGGACGAGTACCTCCGGCTGCTGCACCAGGTCGGTGACGACGCGGCCAGGATCGACCGATCCCTACTCGGTCATGCACGCGTCGTCCTCGACGTACCCGGCAGCGGATGGTGGGTCTCCGGACAGGCTGCTCTCCATGCTGTCGACAGGCTCGCAGAGGAGTGGAGCGTCCTCGGTGTCGAGACGAGCCGGTCGGACCTCTGGTCCACCAGCCCTCACATGGCCGACAGTCGCCTCCCCCGCACTCGCCGACTGCCGGCGAGTGAGGGCACCCGGTACACCGTCATCATCGAGATCGAGCCATTCGATGCCGATCACGGCGCTATCGAGCTCGCCCGGCACTTCCCGTTCGGCGAGCGCGCCGACGCCGTCGTCGCCGAGAACGGACTCGACCACATCATCGTGTCGAGGCGCGACCGCGACGTGTCCTGGGCCTGCCAGCTCACGGCGAAATCCTTGCACTCCATCAGTGGAGAGTGGTCCATCACGCGCATCAGAGCAGTCGAGACCGCGGTCTGGAAACGGGAGCACTCTCGTCCGAGCGTCGACAGGCGACCGACTGCAATCCCACAGTGGCAGTACGCACTCCGCATCGACGGCACCAGATGCGTCGTCGTCACCGACAAGGATGTCGACCTCGACAATTGGTACGCGAAATACACCAATTCAGACGGCATGTCGGGCGTCGAGCAGTTCTTCCACGGTCCCGCCTGGTTGACCGACGACGGTATCGCGAACCTTCGCAGGAACGGCGACGCCATCGACGCATGGATCGCTCCCCTGCCCAGCGGTGGCCTACTCGACAACATCACCGACGGATACGGCCGAGTTCTGCCCGTCGACGATTCCGACGGCACCGCAGCATGGTTGGTGGAATCGATGTTCGACAAGCCTGCCGGCCTCATCATCGAACTGGGCCCCAACGACTACGACCCCGACGACGAGGGCGACGTGTTCAACGCGCAGATCCACGTCCTCGACGACGGTGTGTACATGGTGCGACGATCGCGAGCCGTTCTCCAGCGACTCCGACTGGCCGACCATGGCGTCGAGGGGTTGGAGCTGGACCATTGGCATCACGACGATCATTTCGACGACTGCACGGACGGCTACCTGTTCACCCGTGACACGCAGCTGATCGCCAACGCGTGCGTCTCGTGGTTCCGCCAGAACGGTGTCACGGACAAGCGCAGTTCCCTGGGATGCTCGTACGAATTCGTCGACCACCTCCCCCGCACTTCCTGACCTCCGACCGAAAGGACACCATGCCGTCGACGTCCGATGCCATCACCCGCGCAGTGCGCGATGTTCCTCTGAAAGACATGGATCCATCGTTACTCGCCCACGCCATTCGCAACGAGGTAGGTAGCCGCGGACTCGACACCTCCGCTCTGCAGGATGCGCTCGCTGTGGCGTCGTACGCCCACTTGATGCAGCGCCGCACCGCTCGCGGTGACCAGATCAACGACCCCTACATCACTCATCCGTCTCGAAATGTGCTGCGAATGAGCAGGTACGGGTGTTCGCAGCTCGATGTTCTGGTGGCTACGGCCCTTCACGACACCGTCGAGGACCAGTCCGACCGCATCGTCGATGTACTCGGTGGCTCGACTGCACTCGGCGCTATCGAAACCCACTTCGGCACGGAAGTCGCCAGACTCGTCGATGCCGTGACCACCCCGCCGAAGAACGGCCAGGATCGCGCAACGCAGTACGCCGAACACGTGACGACTGTAATCCGCGATCCCAAGGTCTTCCTGGTCAAGGTGTCCGACTTCGTCGACAACGCCGGCAGTCTCAAGTATCTCGCGGACGACGCCAAGCGCACGAAGCTGCTGCGCAAGTACGCGCCCCTGGTCGAGATCTTCGAGGCGGCCGCCACCGAGCACGGCGAGGCGCTAGGACTGACGGCGGACGGGATGGAGGATCTGCGCGGTCACCTGGCGTCCATCAAGGAACAGGCCAGAGGCTGATACCGCGTCATTCCAACCGAACGCGATCTGCGAAGCCACCGCGCCGCTCCCGCTTGTCCGCCGCTAGGGCGGCCACATCAGCCATCGTGAGCCCTAGGGACGTCGCCAGACAACTGACGACCTCGAACACGTCCGCCAGCTCTTCCGGCCGGTCGTCGCGACCGGCGCGTCGGAACTCGTCGGCGGTTGCGCCACGCGCGGATGGTGGTGCGGGCGCTGATCAGTCGTCGACAACGACTCCGTACCGGGTTGCCAGAGCGGCGAGACCATCGTCGTACCCCTGCCCCACTGCTCGGAATCTCCACGCGGTGCCCCGCCGGTAGATCTCAGTCAGAATGAGACTCCGCTCGGTGGTTGCGGCATCCAACACTGCAGTGGCGATACGCGACTCGGGCGTGGAGAGCGAGATCGATACCGCACCGACATCACCGAACGTGTGCTCGTTCTCGATCGCCGCGGCGATCACGATGCGCTCGATGTCGTCGGGCACGACACTCAGATCGATGCGGACGCCCTGCTCGCTGTCCCCGTCGAGGGACAGCACCACTGCCCCGTCGGACGTCGACGGGGCGTTGTAGAACACGAAGTCTTCGTCGCTGGACACCACGTCATCCGCTGTCGTCAGGAATGCGACCACGTCGACGGCGATGGGGTCGGCGGCAGCGGCGCGCCATGATGCATCCACAGTCACCACGGTGGTGTTCTCCGGCAGATCGACGACGCCGCCCCGCGGAACGAGTGGGGTCAGTGTCCGCCGGGTCCTCACCTCGATGCGCGGAGTCACCTCGTCGAGGTTCAATGCTCTGTCCACGTCGATCGAGGACAGCGTCGTCAACTGTCGTTCCCGTACGCGCGGCATACGCGGGTCACCGTCGCCGTGGGACAGCAGGAGTACGTCGGTCACGCCTGCACTCAGATTGACGGCAGGGGTGGCGCCCAGTTGGATCAATCGTGACCGCATGAGCACCGACTCGGCGTGGGATCCGCCCATCACCAGGACACGGCGAGTCGACCAGGGTGCGGCGGACGGGGTGGGCAGAGGCATCGTCGCGACGACGGGCTTCCGCGGACCCTTTCGGGTGCCGGGGCGGACGGCGCGCATCAGATCGTGCAGCACGTACTCCGTAATTACCGGAATGCCCTGCGAGCGCGCCCGAGTCACCTTCACACTCTCCGACGCAGAATCGGAACAGACGACGACGCTGGTGTACCTACTGACGGAGTTCATCACGTCGAGCCCGGCATCGGTCAACTGCTCGGCCAGACGCAGTCGCGGGGTGCGCGTGTCGCCGCTGATGACGACGCGCATCCCTCTGATCAACCCGTGCGCGACATCGAGCCGTCCGGGGTTCTCCCAGGGGCACTGCGTTCGAGGGATGGAGTCCGGGTAGAGGGTCAGGCGGTCACTGCAGGTGACGACCGGGAGCGGCAGATCGAGTGAGCGCGCGAGCCGAGAGCTGTGGGTGAAGATCTGCGCCAGGACGCGGGCGTCGTCGTACGCGTCGTGCGCCTGGGACTGCATCACCTTCCAGTGCGCAGCGAGGGTGGACAGCTTGTGATTCGAGAGGTCCGGCTGGAGTCGTCGGGACAGAGCCAAGGTGCACAGCCGCTGACGCGTCGGCATGTCCAGACCGGCCCGCATCGATTCGAGCTTCAGGAATCCGTGGTCGAAGCTGGCGTTGTGAGCCACCATCGTGCGCCCGTCGAGCATCGACATGAGGTGCGGCGCGATGTCTTCGAAGCGCGGAGCACCGGCCAGCCGCTCGGGTGTCAGGTTGTGAATGTGGACCGGCCCGGGATCGCACCCGGGATTGACGAGTGTCGACATCTCACTCCCGACCCGTCCGTGATCGTCCAGGGTCAGGGCAGCAACACTCAACACCCGGTCACGGTTCGCCTTCAGCCCTGACGTCTCGACGTCGACCACGACCCAGCGGTCGTCGGGCACCGAGGTTGCACTGCGCATGGACATCCACCTTCGCGAGGAAACAGACTGCCCGGTCACTATGCATGATGACCACGACATCGCGCCCGCCCGTCAGTCGGGCGGCGTACCGGTACTCGCTCGAGTCACCAACCTGGGCGCAATGCTGAACCGCCGGGTACTTCGGGTGCCGGACTCGATCTGTGCGAGCAGGATCTCGACGCTCCGGATCCCCACTTCGCCGAATTCCTGACGGATCGTGGTCAGGGGAGGCGAGTAGAACTCGGCGTCGGGCACGTCGTCGAAGCCCACCACGCTGACATCGCGCGGAACGCTCCGGCCGGCGGCGTCGAAGGCGCGGAGCACCCCGAGGGCCATGGAGTCGTTTCCCGCGAACACCGCGGTGACGCCCGCGATCTGCGCCAGGACAGTGCCGGCGGCGCACCCCGATTTGGCGGTCCAGTCCCCGTTCAACATCGGCGGCGGGTCGATACCCCTGTCCTCGTGAGCCATTCGCCAGCCGCTCACCCGGTCGGCCGCCTCGTACCAGCCGAGCGGACCTGCCACGTGCCACACCTCGCGGTGCCCGAGCTCCAACAGGTGCGACGTGGCTTCTCGCGCTCCCGCGACCTGGTCGACGGACACGACGGCCAGTTCCCCGGCGGGCGAGCCCTCCACCGCGACGAGGGGAAGGTCCCCGGCCAGTCCGGCGATGTCGCCGTTGTCGGTTCGCAGAGGCGCGATCACGACGACGCCGTCGACACCTTGCTTCTGCAACCGACGGACGCACGCATTGATCGCGTCCTCGTCGAGCGACGTCGGGACGCCCACCAGTACCGAGTAACCAGCCTGTCGGGCAGCACGTTCGACGCTGTACAACGTCGAGACCGGTCCGTGCAAAGCATGACCGGTCCCGACGATGCCGATAGTGCGGTTGCTGCCGGTGACCAACGCACGAGCAGCGGTGTTGGGCCGATACCCGAGCTGTGTGATCGCTTGGTTGACCCGAGCTCTCGTTGCTTCGGTGACGTTCGGGTGACCGTTGATCACGCGGGACACGGTCTGGTGGGACACGCCTGCGAGTCGGGCCACGTCTGTCATGGCCGGTCCACGTGTCGGCGTCATCGTCCCCCCGTTCGCTCGATGGTCGTACCTGATCTCAGCACGCCCGAGCGCTTCATGCCTATTTAGTTGGGCGTGGAGGGTGGCACGGTGACGGCCGGGCCGGGTGCGGACGGGGTGGTGCCGCCCAGCATCTCGGCCGGAACCGGGAGACCCATGTAAGTGGACGGTGCCGGTTTCTCGGCCTTGTCGGGTCCACCTCCGCGTCCGCTGGCGGCTCGACGCTTCGTCCAGATGTCGAAGGCGACGGCCGCGAGAAGGACGAGGCCCTTGACCAACTGGACTCGCTCGCTGGGTGATCCGATGAGGGACATTCCGCTGTTGATGACGGCGATGATCAGTCCGCCGGTCAGAGCGCCGACGATGCGACCGACACCGCCCTGCACCGCTGCACCACCGATGAAGGCGGCCGCGATGGCGTCGAGCTCGAATCCGTTACCCGCAGTGGGACCGGCCTGGTTGAGTCGCCCGGCGAAGATGATTCCCGCCAGGGCCGACAGCACACCCATGTTGACGAAGAGCCAGAACGTGACCGGCTTGACCTTGATGCCCGACAGCGATGCGGCGTGGATGTTGCCGCCGATGGCGTAGACGTGGCGACCGAATACCGTTCGACCGGCCAGCGTGGAGTACCCCATGACGAGCACGGCGAGGAGGATCAAGACGTACGGCAAGTTCTTGAAGCGCGCCAGCTGAACAGCAATGGCGAGCACGAGAAGTCCGGCGAAGGTGAGCTTGGCGATGAACAGCGGCAACGCATCGACGACCTGACCGTACTTCTGCCGGCCCATGCGGGTCCGCCACTGGCTGAGCACGATTCCGACGATGGCAGCGATGGCGACCAGCAGCGTGAAGATGTCGGCTCCGCCCAGGGGTCCGAGGCCGACGTTGCCGAGGAATCCGGGGAGGAAGCCGTTGGACAGTGTCCGCACCGGTCCGGGGAACGGCCCGATGCCCTGGTTGCCCAGCACGATGAGGGTGACGGCGCGGAAGACGAGCATGCCGGCCAGCGTGACGATGAACGCGGGGATGCCGAAGTACGCGACCCAGTAGCCCTGCCACGCTCCGATCAGTCCGCCCACGACCAGCGTGATCAGCACTGCCAGCGGCCATGGCACGTTCTGTTGAACCATGAGGACACCCGCGATGGCGCCGGTGGCCGCGACCACCGATCCCACGGACAGGTCGATGTGGCCGGCGATGATGATCACGACCATGCCGATGGCCAGGATCAGGATGTAGGAGTTCTGCACCACCATGTTGCTGATGTTCTGCGGCACCAGGAGTTGGCCACCGGTGAGCGCGGTGAAGAGCAGGATGATCAACGCGAACGCGATGAAGATTCCGCTCTGGCGGAGGTTTCGCGTGAGCAGCCCCCGGACGGTCGACAGCTGATTCATCGAAGTACTCCTGTTCCACGGGTCATGAGATGCATGAGAGATTCCTGCGTCGCGTCCTCCCGAGTCACCTCACCGGTGATGCGGCCTGCGGACAGCGCGTAGATCCGATCGCACAGCCCCAACAGTTCGGGCAGCTCGGACGAGATCACGAGAACGGCCTTTCCTGCATCGGCGAGGCTGTTGATGATCGAATAGATTTCGAACTTGGCGCCGACGTCGATCCCTCGCGTCGGCTCGTCGAGGATGAGCACGTCCGGATCGCTGAAGATCCACTTGCTCAACACGACCTTCTGTTGGTTGCCACCGGACAGCTTGCCGACGACGGCGTCCACGTTGGGGGCCTTGATGTTCATGCTCTTGCGGAAACCCTCGGCAACCTCGTACTCGTGGTTGTCGTCGACGAATCCGTGTGCGACCAACTTGTCCAGGGCCGCGGTGGAGATGTTGCGCTTGATGTCGTCGATCAGATTGAGGCCGTAACGCTTGCGATCTTCGGTCGCGTACGCGAGTCCGTGCTCGATCGCGTCGTTGACGGACTTGACGTGAATCTCTTTGCCGTACTTGTACAACCGTCCGGAAATGTCCGTGCCGTAGCTGCGCCCGAAGACGCTCATGGCCAGTTCCGTGCGGCCGGCACCCATCAGCCCGGCTAGACCGACGATCTCCCCGCGACGGAGCGTCAGATTCGCCTTGTCCACGACGGTCCGACCGTGCTGGGTGGGGCTGTGCACGGTCCAGTCCTCGATCCGCAGCACCTCCTCTCCCACCGTGGATTCGTGCGGCGGGAAGCGGTGCTCGAGATCGCGGCCGACCATGAGCGAGATGATGCGATCCTCGGTGACATCCGGGTTGCGCATGTCCAGCGTCTCGATGGTCCGACCGTCCCGGATGATCGTGGTCCGGTCGGCGATGGCCGCGATCTCGTTGAGCTTGTGCGAGATGATCACGCACGTGATGCCCTCGTCCCGCAGACCGCGCAGCAATTCGAGGAGGTGGGTGGAATCCGAATCGTTCAGTGCTGCGGTCGGTTCGTCGAGAATCAGCAGCGTCACGTCCTTGGACAGTGCCTTCGCGATCTCCACGAGTTGCTGCTTTCCGACACCGAGGTCGTTGACGACGGTGACCGGGTTCTCCCGCAGCCCTACACGGTTCAGTAGGGCTGCGGCCTCGGAGTTGGTGCGGTTCCAGTCGATGAACCCACGCTTGGACCGCTCGTTGCCGAGGAAGATGTTCTCGGCGATCGACAGATACGGACTGAGCGCGAGTTCCTGGTGGATGATGACGATGCCCTTGGCTTCGCTGCTCCGGATGTCGGAGAACTCGCAGGCCTGACCGTCGAACACGATGTCGCCGTCGAATGTGTCATGGGGATACACACCCGACAGAACCTTCATGAGCGTGGACTTTCCCGCGCCGTTCTCGCCGCAGATCGCGTGTATTTCGCCGCGCTCCACCGTCAAGGTGACATCCTGCAGTGCTTTCACGCCCGGGAACGTCTTGGTGATCCCGCGCATTTCCAAGATCTGACTCGTCATCGCCGAACTCACTTCAATTGATCCTCGGTGTAGTAGCCGCCGTCGACGAGGAGCTTCTCGTAGTTGTCCTTGTAGACGATCTCGGGCTGCAGCAGGTAGGCGGGAACGACCTTCTCACCGTTGTCGTAATCGGTCGTGTTGTTGGTCTCGGGGGTCTGGCCCTCGAGAACTGCCTGTGCCATCTGGATGGTGACCGCCGCCAATTCGCGGGTGTCCTTGTAGATGGTGGCGTACTGCTCACCGGCGATGATCGACTTGACCGACGGAACCTCGGCGTCCTGGCCGGTGACGATCGGGTACGGCTGTCCGGCGGTTCCGTAGCCGTTGCTCTTCAGCGCGGACAGGATTCCGATCGACAGGCCGTCGTACGGGGACAGCACGCCCTGCACCTTCTGGCCCGACGAGTACGTCTTGGTCAGCAGGTCTTCCATGCGCTTCTGAGCGGTCGCCGGGTCCCACCGAAGGGTTGCGGCCGTCTCGAAGTCGGACTCGCCGCTGCCGATCTTCAGGGTTCCCTTGTCCAGGTACGGCTTCAGGGTCTCCATGGCACCGTCGAAGAAGAAGGTGGCGTTGTTGTCGTCGGGCGAACCGGCGAAGACCTCGATGTTGAACGGGCCGGCGGGGGCATCGGCCTTGTCGGTGCCGTCCTCGTTCTTCAAGCCCAGGCCGACCAGCAGCGAGGTGGCCTGGTCGACGCCGACCTTGTAGTTGTCGAAGGTGGCGTAGTAGTCGACGTTCGGCGAGTTGCGGATCAGGCGGTCGTACGCGATGACGCCGATGCCGTTGTCCTTGGCTTCCTGCAGCTGCGTGGTGATGGCGGTGCCGTCCACGGAGGCGACGATCAGCAGCTTCGCGCCCTGGGTGATCTGGTTCTCGATCTGGTTGACCTGGGTGGGGATGTCGTTCTCCGCGTACTGCAGATCGACCTTGTAGCCCTTCGACTCCAGCGCGCTCTTCAGGTTGTCGCCGTCGGCGATCCACCGGGCGGACGACTTCGTCGGCATCGTGACGCCGATCAGAGCGCCGGCCGTGTCGCCTCCCGCCGAGGGGGCGACGTCGGCAGTCTTCGTGCTGGACCCGCACGCGGTCACCGTGATCGCTATCGCCACCGCGGCCGCAGCCACCGGTAGGTGTCGGAACTTCATCGTGTCTCCTCGGGTGGTGGCTGGTCGGCAGGGACGGCATTCGATTCGCCGTGCTGCGGATCATGCTGCTGTCGAGTGGTGTGAATCACACCGCCCAGCGAGTGTGAGCGATAACATCAGAGATGTCAACGGGTCCTCCGAACTGCACTTTGCGACGTGTTAGCGCTAACAGAATCCGCCAGTCGACCCGCGGTGTCACGACCCCGCTCAGACCACCGTTATGCTTCGGTGCATACAACTACCGAATCAGGACGACTCATGACTTACCCCGGATCGCACGCCTTCGACGACGGCCTCACCCTCGAGCCTCTGGGCGACGGTCGCTACCGCGGCCGGACCTCCGCGCCGTACAACAACATGGTCGGCCCCTTCGGCGGGCTCACCGCCGCGACGCTGGTCCGGGCCGTCGAGCTTCATCCCGATCGACTGGGCGACCCGGTGACGCTGACCGTGAACTTCGCGGGGCCCATCGCCGAGGGCGAGTTCGAGATCTCCACTCGCGCCGTGCGGACGAATCGCAGCAACCAGCACTGGTACCTGGAGCTGAGCCAGGACGGCACGGTCGCCACCACCGCGACCGCGGTCTTCGGTACGCGCCGCACCACCTGGGACGCCCTCGAGTCGTCGCCGCCCGCGATGCCCGACCCCGCGGACGTCGACACGGTCGACTTCCCCGAGTTCATCGCCTGGGCGAACAACTACGAGATGCGGTTCACCGCCGGTGCATTGACCGAGACGGAGTCCGCCGATTCCGTTGCGAAGCTGTGGGTCCGGGACTCTCCCCCGCGTCCGATGGACTTCGCGTCCCTGACGTCGATGAGCGACATCTTCTACCCGCGGGTCTTCCAGCGGCGCGGGAAGTACGTCGCCGCCGGAACCATCTCGCTCACCGTGCACTACTTCGCGACGGCGGAGGATCTGGCGGCTCAGTCCGACGGGTACGTCCTCGGGACCGCGCACGCACGACGATTCCATCAGGGCTACTTCGACCAGACCGCCGAGCTGTGGAGCACCAGCGGCACTCTCCTCGCCACCGGACACCAGGTCGTCTACTACAAGGACTGATATCGGGTCCCTGCCGAGCCGCAGTGTGCACAATGTGACACAGGGCACGTAGGTCGTGCGCCTCGCGGATCGACCGGCAGGAGAGTCATGAAGAGCACCATGCAGGACACCCCGTTGTCCATCGGCCAGCTCGTTCGATACGGCACGTCGATGCACGCATCGGCGACGATCACCACGTGGAGCGAGGCGGGGCCGTCGAACATCACCTTCGCCGAGCTCGGTCGACGCGCCGCCAGACTCGCCCACGGTCTTCGAGCGCTCGGGATCGACGGGGACCAGCGCGTCGCCACCTTCATGTGGAACAACTCGCAGCACATGGAGGCCTACATGGCCGTGCCGGCCATGGGTGCCGTGCTGCACACGCTGAACATTCGCCTGTTCCCCGAGCAGCTCACCTACATCGTCGCGCACGCCGAGGACAGCGTCATCATCGCCGACGCCAGCCTGCTCCCCCTGCTGACGCCGTTGCTGCCCACCATGTCGACAGTCCGCCATCTCATCGTCGTGGGCGCCGACCCATCACAGGTACAGGCACCCGAGGGCATCGAGGTGCTGGGCTACGAGGACGTGCTCGCAGGCCACCCCGACGAGTACGACTGGCCCGAGCTCGACGAACGATCCGCTGCAGCAATGTGTTACACCTCGGGCACCACCGGTGACCCGAAAGGCGTCGTCTACTCGCACCGATCGATTTGGCTGCACTCGATGCAGGTCTGCATGACCGATGCCATGGCGCTCGCGCAGTCGGACACCGTGCTCGCCATCGTGCCGATGTTCCACGCCATGTCCTGGGGACTGCCGTACGCCGCGCTGATGGTGGGGGCGTCGCTCATCATGCCGGACCGCTTCCTGCAGCCGGCGCCGCTCGCAGAGATGATGACGACGCTGCGACCCACGGCGGCCGCCGCCGTCCCCACCATCTGGCAGGCACTGCTCGCCCACCTCGAGGACCACCCGGCTGACCTGTCGAGCCTGCGTGACGTCACCGTGGGCGGCAGCGCGTGCCCGCCGAGCCTGATGCGGGCGTTCCACGAGAAGTACGGCGTTCCCATCTCCCAGGCGTGGGGCATGACGGAGACGTCGCCGCTCGGCACGTCCGGGCGCCCCGACGTCGGACTATCTCCGGAAGACGAGTTCGACTTGCGTTGCACTCAGGGACGTTTCGTGTCCGCTGTCCGTGCTCGCCTGGTCGACGATTCGGGCACCGTCTTGCCGTGGGACGGCACGCACGTCGGCGAACTCGAGGTGCGCGGGCCGTGGATCACGGGCAGCTACTACCGCAGCGACGCGTCCGACAAGTTCGACGACGGGTGGCTGCGGACCGGCGATGTCGGCACCATCTCCGAGGGCGGATACCTGACGCTGACGGACCGGTCGAAGGACATCATCAAGTCCGGTGGGGAATGGATCTCGTCCGTCGAGCTCGAGAACCACGTCATGGAGCATTCCGCTGTGCGCGAGGCCGCGGTCATCGGTGTGCCCGATGAGAAGTGGGACGAGCGACCACTCGTCGCCGTCGTCGTGCGCGAGGGTCAGACCGTGACCGCGGAGGAGCTCCGCGACTTCCTCGACGGCCGAGTTGCGCACTGGCAGTTGCCGGAACGCTGGACCTTCATCGACGAGGTGCCGAAGACGAGTGTCGGCAAGTTCGACAAGAAGCGGCTGCGCGGGTCGCATGCAGACGGTGCGTTGGAGGTCGTCGAGGTCGGCTGACGCAACAACGTCAGACGCGGGACACGAGCACTTCCGTCGCCCCGTCGAAGGCGCTTCCCGGTGAAGCTGTGGGTGGGGCGTAGTTGAAGCGGTACCGGGTCGGCTCACTCAGTCGAGTCCGCGCCCACTCCTGCGCCAAGGGCTGGACCGGGAAGGTCGAGACGATCTGGATCCTCGAGCTCGTCACCAGTCCGTACACGACTGCGGTGGAACCGCTTCCAGGATCGGCCACAAAGACGGTGCGCATCGCGTTGGTGGTGTCGACCACCTCGTCGAAGGCGAGGACGACTCGTGTGGTTCCGACCGGATCGCTGAGCGCCGGCAGGACCGTGGATGCGACGCGCTCCATCAGAGGGGTCTCAGATGCCGTCGGCTGAAGGTGAGTGGGCTCCTTGCCGAAGGCGACGGCCAGGTCGCTCGTGAGCCACCTCTGACGTTTCAGTCCGTACGGAGTGACCACTGTCGACAGCAGATAGCCGTACGTGTGCATCAGTCCCGCATGGCCGATGGGGAAGTCGTAGACATCGGTCAGCCCTCTGTGGAGCCAGGCGAAGGTCGCCTCGTCGAACACCGGTGCCTGCACGTTGTCGTCGATCACCGTCGACGACGTCCAGTGGGCCAACTGCTCGTCATCGCGCTGCGATGCAAGGACCTGCCTCACCAGCCAGGGGGCCGGTCCGCTCGGCTCGTCGAGGTCGCCCGTCCTGCTGAGAAGCTCCGCAGTGGCGGACAATTCGGCGGACAGGCCTTCCTCGCCGGTCACGCCAGCGGGAGCAGGTATTTCGTGACCTGGGCCCAGGTCTTGAAGTTCCCGGTACCGAAGGGGATCAACTCACCCTCGAATTCCTTCGCACCGTTGGCACCTCGATCGTCCACCAGAAAGTCACCCCGGTTGAGATTCTTGTGGTGAGAGAGGATGAGGCGCTTGTAGGCCACCGACCCCGACTCGTAGCCCAGGTGCCACTGCACCCACTTGACCTTGTCGTGCCACGCCTGGGCGTTCTTCCACGGGGCAGTGGACAAGATGTACGTATCGAAATGCTCCGCGAGCAGCCTGTAGGCGTCCAAAGCGCCGTCGATCGGATCCATGAGCGAGAAGATGCGCGGAACCTCGTCCAGGTCATCCTCGAGCCCGACGATTTCGGACGGGTGTAGTCGCTTGATACCGGATTGAAAGTCGACCAGCGTGTTGTCTAGATCGACGTACAGAATCTTCTTTTCAGGCATGCGTCTCCCGGTTGAAACAATGAGGGGGTTGCCGTCCGAGTGGAGGCAACATCAACCTAGCAGTGCGCACTGACACGGATGCGGCCTCGATTGTTCACTCACACATTTCACTAATTACTCTGTGCACTGGCTGTGTCACACCAGGGAAACCAGTCGCTGAGCCCACCACGTCCCTGGCGTGGTGAGCAACGCAGGGACTGAGTTACCGGCCCCTGCATCGGGCCATACCCAACCTTATGGCCACAAGGTTGGATATGGCGCGGTCGTATCCAACCTTGTCGACGGTGTCGGACGTCGATGCCACTCTCGGCAGTGCCTGGTTCCCACGGCACAGGACCCCACTCCCGCCGACGACCCTTGTCGTGACCATCAGTTGCGATCGGAGAGGATGTTCCCGATGCCACCACGTAGACGCTCCACCACGACTCGCACCGTGAAGGCCGGTCAGAGCAGCGCAGCCCGGAAGTTCGCCGGAACTGCGAAGAAGCCGACCAAGCGCCGCGCACCGGCGAAGAAGACCGCAGCTCCCGACCTGCGCGTGCCCGACGCCGGCGAGCGTGTGTGGGTGCTGGATGTTCCCTTCGAGGACCGCTCCGCAGCCAGCGCTGCGGGGGCGCGCTGGTACCCCGGCCCACGAGTGTTCGCGTACTACGGCACCGAGTTGCCCGAGTACCTGCAGCCGTACGAGTCGATGCCCTACAGCCTGCAGCGGTGGCTCGAGGATGATGCCAACGAGACCTGGCGCCCGGAGACCGTGCATGCCCGTTCCCTGCTCCCTCGCGACACCCAGCTCGAATCGGTCCGTCGGCACCTCACTGCCCTCGACGAGGGCTTCCCCTACTTCGCGCAGATGGACTCCACCGGCTTGGGCAAGACCCTGTCGGTGTGCGAGGCGGTGCGGCAGATGTCCGCTGCCGAGATCGGCACCGTCCTGGTCGTCGCACCGAAGGGAGCACTACCGGGGTGGCGTCGGACGATCGCGGACAGTGAAGCCGACATCGAGCCCTCCGACCGTAAGCGCTGGCTCCTGGTCACCTACCAGTCGACGAAGAAGCTGCTGTCCGTCCCACCCGACACCGATCTGGGCAAACGCAAACGGACACAGAACAAGCGAACCATCACGCTCGGCGAACTGCGCTTCGATATCGACGTCGTCATCGCCGACGAGTGCCATGCGCTGATGAACATCGAATCGCAGCAGTCGCAGATCGTGTGGCGTTACCAAGAAGCCGCGCGGTCGGTGGTCTGGATGTCCGCGACTCCCGGTTACCAGCCGCTGCACTTCGCCTATATGGCGCGCGCGATCGAGCAGTCCCACGGCGTCGAAATCGTGGGCGACGACGATCAGCTCGGCTACGCCCTCACCGTGAAGTGGGCGAACTTCCTCGAAAAGTCCGGCTTCGCGATCAAGGCCGGCAAGGCGTCGACCGGGCTGGCCACGTGGCGCTGGGAGCCAGAAGACGCTGCCCGTCGCGAGCGCGATATCGCCGCCGTGCACGGGTGGCTGTCGGGAGGTGCTGTGCCGTGGTCGATCTCGCGACCGTCCCCGCCCACGCCCCGTGAACCCCTCGGGCAGGAGCTGACCGCCGCTCAGAAGCGGCTCTACAACTCCGCGTGGGTCGACTATCGCAAGGAGGTCGGTCTGCCGATGTGGAAGGTGTCCGGCGGCAAACGAGTGCTGCAGAAGAATCCGAGTGTGCGGGCCGCGACACTGCGGTTCCGCCAGAAGTGTTCGTATCTCCGCATTCCCGCGTCCGCCGACCAAGTCCGCACGTGGGTCAAGGCCGGCAACCAGGTGTTCGCGTCGATGTTCTACCGCGAGTCCGTCGCCGCTCTCGCCGAGGACTTGCGCGAGGGCGGACTTGCTGTTGCGGTGGTCGACGGCAGCATGAGCAGTCCGGAGCAGGAGGCCGAGATCCGGCGCTTCCAGACGGGTGACGCCACCGTCATCGTGTCCACCACCACGAGTGCCATCAACCTGCACACCAACGAGATGCTGCTGCCCGAAGGCACGACGTCCACCCTCGCGCCCCGGGTGACGCTGATCCACGATCCACGGTGGACACCCATCGACATCCGCCAGATCGAAGGTCGGGCGAACCGCATCGACAAGGACCACAACCATACGACGTCCACCTGCTATTACGGCTACGCCGAGGGGACCGTCGAGGAAGAGATGGTGCTGACCGGAGTGGAGCGGATCGCCGACCTGGGATCGATCGTCGGGCAGGCTGACCTGATCGATCCGGAAGCGTTCCTGGCGGCTCGGGTTACTGCTGACAGCTAGTCATCATCCGGCAGCACATAGCTGTGGCAGATTGCTACACTAGGTGCACGACAACGAACGGAGCAGCTCATGGGTACGACGTCATCGCTACGGGTCGACGATGAACTGTATGCATCGGCGAAGCTGGTCGGCAGTGCGTCGAGCCGGAGCGCAGCCCAACAAATTGCACACTGGGCACTGGTCGGGCGTGAGATCGAGGCCTCACATCACATAGCCTCACGCGATATCGCCGGGGTATTGGCAGGTCGGCAGAACTACGACGCGCTCACCCCGCGAGAGCAGGCAGTCGTACGCGCGGAATGGTCCGAGCGAATCGACGCGATGTCAGAAGGCCTGGATCTGCGCAGCGAATTCGAGGCAGAAGGACGGGCCTTCGTCGAATGCGACGAAGACGGCGCTGTGATCGAGCATCGTCCCTAACGGAATGACCCGCGACCCGGTCCTGCACCTGCTTGCCGGCCCGAACGGCGCCGGCAAGAGCACCTTCTTTGCTCGGGTGCTGGCGCCCGTCACTCATCTTCCCTTCGTCAACGCCGACGAGATCGCTACCGAGAACTGGCCCGGTGACGAACAAGCGCACGCGTACGACGCATCGAGGTTGGCCGCCGAACAGCGGGTGGCCTTACTCGCACAGGCCGCGTCGTTCGTCACCGAGACAGTCTTCTCGCATCCGTCGAAGCTCGATCTGATCGAGACGGCGAACGAGGCCGGGTACCTCGTCACACTTCATATCGTCGCCATTCCGGTCGACCTGGCCGTAGCCCGCGTCGTCAACCGCGTCGAGATCGGCGGTCATTCCGTGCCCGAGGCAAAGGTTCGTGAGCGATACGTGCGCCTGTGGCCCTTGGTTCGATCCGCGATCGATGTCGTCGAAAATGCCCGCGTCTACGACAATACCAACGCAAGCAACCCCTTTCGCGTTATCGCTCGTTACGACCATGGTCGACTGGTTGGGGACCCGTCATGGCCGTCGTGGGCTCCCGCCGCACTGATGACCTGACACCTCAGCCACGCAGCGACACGTGCAGACCATGCTCGGATGCCGTGTGGATCGGATAGGCGTTGTCCGCGTGCGTCGTGTCCACCGCGGCGTTCGGGTACGCCTGAAGGAAGTCGTGCACGAACACCGCGATCATCGACGACGCGAACGACTTGCCAGGGCACGATCTCGGGCCCTTGCCGAAGGGAATCACCAGCGGCGCGACGTGATCCGTCGCGTGGGCGTTCAGTATCCGGTTCGGATCGAATGTAGGGCCGTACACTGCGTGCACGGCATGAATATTCGCCATCACCAGCGTATTACGGTGCAGATCGACACTGCCGTCACCGAGAGCGATGCGGCAGTCGTCGATCACCCGCCCGTTGAACACGGACCCGGGGGTGTCGATGCGCAACGCTTCCATCACGCACGCACGAACCACTGCAGAATCACCCAGCGACTCGACGGGCACAGCTGAGAAGGCGTCCTTCCACTGCGTGTTGGCGGGATCGAGCAGATGCTTCAGCGTGGCGAGAATGGCCGTGCGCGTCGTGTCGACGCCGGCGATGAAGGACGTCGTGGTGTCGTCACGGACCATGGTCGACGAGAACCCCGAGATGCCGTGCAACCGCCTGATGTGGCCGGCAATGGTGTCGTCGAGCGGCATATCCGCCAGAGCCGAGGCGTGCCGCACCAGCGTCCGAGTGTTGATCCGCATCCACCGCTGCTCCCGGGAGAACGTCCAGCGTTGCAGCCGTGGCTCGACTCTCATGGCGTATGTGTTCGCACAGCGTCGAAGCCGTAAGAAGTTGTCGTACATCGCATCCGCAAACGGCAACGTCTGATGGGCGCCGCTCTCGTCGACATAGTCGATCACCGCCGTCGCCGCGTCACCCCACACCGCCTCTGCCACAGCCGTGCGCACGCACTCGGTGACGATCGGCCGCAGGTCGATGCTGTCGTCATCCGCACGAACGTGCGTCCGCAGTGCGCGCGTCATCGCTGCACGGGCGGACCCCGCGCTGGTCGCCACGATCATGTTGCGTTTGCGGTCACGGAAACGAGGCTGTTGCGCCGACGAGAACGTCAGCGCCTCGGGGCTCAGCTGACCGAACGAATACTGCGCGGCGGTGTCACGATCGATATGCACACCGGCGATCTTCGGATTGACGATTGCTTCGACGGCCCGGCGCGACACCGCATACAGCTGCACTCGACTGCCACGCCAGGTACCGATGAAGTCGGACTCTCGATCGTCGACGAACAGGTAGTCACGCGACAGCTTCTTGCCGAACGCGTCGGACACTTTCCGTTCCGACGACAACGGCAACGGTCCGCCGATGAAACGGATCCCTTGCCGTTGGTAGCTGGCGCGCTGAGCGAACACCGACGCCACGCCACCACGCTCCTCGACAGGGCCGGCTCTGCCACGAACCGGACTCAGCGTGACAGTAGTGCCCAGCAGGTCACCGCGCTTGGGATGATTCACAACCGGCGACGGCCGGCCTCACGGAACGGTCAGCAGGCCCAGCCCCGGGAACAGTGTTTCGGAGAACGGCGCCGGGAACTGTCGACTCTGAGTCACCACAACGGCGACCTGACCGGGTCCGGTATCTGCGACGACGTCGACCGGGAGCCCTAGGGCGCCGGCGTTCGGATCGACGGCCGAGAGGTCCTCGGAGGCCCAGTGGCGGAAGTCGACGGCGCCGGCCGCTCCGGTCGAGAGATTGCGCCACTGCACCGTCATCCACCGGTAGTTGTACTGGTAGTAGTACGGCTTGATGTCGGCGGCGGAGAACCGGACCGAGCCCGGTCTCTCCCCCACCGTCGCCTTGATCGGCGTGGTCTGGATGACCCCGCCGGGTACGCTGACCGGGCCGATCTCCAGACCCGTCACGACGGGCACCTGCAAGATCGACGTCTGGGGTGCCGCGGATGCCGTTCCCGCACCCACCCCCAGTAACACCGGGATCGCGAGTGCCAAGGCCACTGCCGCTCGACGCGTTGTCTGTCGCATGGTCATCACTCTGGCACCGTCAGGCCGAAAAAGACCGATCGTTTTGTGACTGTTACCGAGTCTTGATGTCTGCCGACCGCTTGCGGGCGACTGCTTGGATTGGAGTTCCCTGATGAAACAGCAGCGTCCACCCAGCATCTACCCTGCGCCACCACGAGCTTCGGCGCGCGTGCCGACCCTCATGCCAGGTCTCGTAGGTCACGTGAACCATGTCGTCGGCGATCCTCCGGCCGTTGAAGTTCGCGCTCTCGATGGGCTCGGACTCGGGCGCGTCGATCAGCGCCGCAATCATCTCGCGCCGCGTCCACAGCCGACCCGACGCGCCGATCTCCTCGAACGACGGGTCGAGCAGTCGGTCGAGTTCAGTTTGCGATGAGCGCGTCGCCGGATCGAGTAGTGCCTTCTCCAGACCGATCACGTGCTCGATCGCCATGTCTCTCATCACATGATCGTGGACTATCGACCCCGGTTTCCGGGGGCTGGATTCCACTATCAGTTCCTGTCGTACGCCGGCCGTACTCTCCGAGCACACGATCCCGGGGGGACCTGATGAGTAAGAGCCAACGTAGGGCCAAGGCCGAAAAGCGCACCGCGCAAAGACGGCCGGCATTGTGCTGGCACGACGTGCTGAAACGTTTCGCCGAGTGGTTGGTGAACTCGGGCTGCACCACAGACCCGTTGGCGGCATATTCGACGGCGATGGCAGTCGACCGATCCAGGCGCGAACACGACATCCTGGTCGCGGGATCCGACATACCACTGGAGTTGTTCGACACAGACGTGTACGCCGACGACTGCGGACACACACCGTGGTCACCCGACGACACTGTCGATGCGCTCGATCTCTTCGCGAGATTTATTGCCGAAGAACGTGTTTCGCCGACACAGACAAACGACCTCGCGGAGATGGTCGGGGTTTCCCCGCCACGCATGGCACCGGTCCCGCGACGTCGCTCGGCACCCCTCGGTCCGACCACCCTGACGTCTCACGTCCGGCGGGTTGCTGCCTGGTGCGAAGACAACGGCAGCGTTCCCGACCCCTGCTTCGCACACCCGCGCTCGAGCAGGCAGCTTCGAGACGCCCTCGGCCCGACCGGTGAAGGCGATACCATCAGCGAACTGCTGTCGACGGTGACGTACCAGGTGGTTATCGCGACCGCGTTGGGAGTGGGCGTCCTGCGCAACGAGGATCGAACACTTCGAGCAGGAGACGCATTCGATCACTGGCTCTCGGCACCGAGCGAGGAGTGGCGACGCAGAAGTCTCGTCGAGGCTTACATCGCGTGCTTGGAACCCGTTGTCGCACTGAACGCCTCGCCGCAGCGGGAGATAGCCGCAGCCTGCGCGGCGCTGTGGTTCATCCTCGTCCGCTCCCTGGTCGACGACCCAGCCCATGACGGCGAAGCTTTCGACGCGGGCATCGACACCGACATCGAGAAAGTCAGCGCGCGGGTGTTCGTGCGACTGGCAACCATGGTCGACCTCGGACTGATCGTCCCGGTGAACGGACAGTTCTGTGTTCCGGACTCTCACGCGCCGGCACTTATCGAGGCGCTCGATCGTCGTCGTCTCGACACGTCGACGCCGGCGGATCTCGAGCGTCGATCCTGATCGTGGACTTCAGACCCCGGATTCCGGGGCCCAAAGTCCACAGACAACTCTGGCCCATGCACGACGCGCGTGCATGGGCCAGATGGTCGAGAACTACGTGGTCGCCGACTCCAACGCATCGTTGAACGTCTTGCTCGGACGCATGATCGAGGTCGCCTTCTCGGGATCCGGGTAGTAGTACCCGCCGATGTCGACGGGCTCACCCTGCGCGTCGCCGAGCTCCTTGACGATGGCCTCTTCCTGATCGGCCAGCGTCTTGGCGAGCGGCGCGAAGTGCTTCGCCAGCTCCTCGTCCTCGGTCTGGTTCGCCAGCTCCTGCGCCCAGAACTTGGCGAGGTAGAACTGGCTGCCGCGGTTGTCGAGCTCGCCGGTGGTGCGCGACGGGCCCTTGTTCTCCTCGAGCAGCTTGCCGGTCGCGGCATCGAGGGCCTTGCCCAGGACGTTCGCCTTGCCACCGGTCTTCTTGCCCAGGTCTTCGAGGCTCACGGCCAGCGCGAGGAACTCGCCGAGCGAGTCCCATCGGAGGTGGTTCTCCTCGATGAGCTGCTTGACGTGCTTCGGCGCAGAGCCGCCGGCGCCCGTCTCGTACAGTCCGCCGCCGGCCATCAGGGGAACGATGGACAGCATCTTGGCGCTGGTGCCGAGCTCGAGGATCGGGAACAGGTCCGTGAGGTAATCGCGAAGGATGTTGCCGGTCGCGGAGATGGTGTCCAGGCCGCGGACGACGCGCTCGAGCGTGTACCGCATCGCGCGGACCTGCGACATGATCTGGATGTCGAGGCCCTCGGTGTCGTGATCCTTCAGATACGTGCGCACCTTCTTGATCAGCTCGTTCTCGTGGGGGCGGTACGGGTCGAGCCAGAAGAGCACAGGCATCCCCGAGTCGCGCGCACGGTTCACGGCGAGCTTGACCCAGTCCTGGATCGGCGCGTCCTTGACGATGCAGAGGCGCCAGATGTCGCCCTTCTCCACGTTCTGCGTGAGCATGACCTCGCCGGTCGCCAGGTCGACGATGTTCGCGACGGCGTCCTCTTCGATCTCGAAGGTCTTGTCGTGCGAGCCGTACTCCTCGGCCTTCTGCGCCATCAGGCCGACGTTGGGAACGGTGCCCATGGTCGTCGGGTCGAACTGGCCGTTCGTCTTACAGAAGTTCACCATCTCCTGGTAGATGCGGGAGAAGGTCGACTCCGGGTTGACGGCCTTGGTGTCCTTGGGACGACCGTCTGCTCCCCACATCTTGCCGCCGGCGCGAATCATCGCGGGCATGGAGGCGTCGACGATGACGTCGCTGGGCGAGTGAAAGTTCGAGATGCCGCGTGCCGAGTCGACCATGGCCAACTCGGGACGATGCTCGTGGCACTTGTGCAGATCCTCGACGATCTCGTCGCGCTTCGACGCCGGGAGGGTGTCGATCTTGCTGTAGAGATCGGAGAGGCCGTTGTTGACGTTGACGCCGAGCTCTTCGAACAGCTCGTTGTGCTTGGCGAAGGCGTCCTTGTAGAAGACGCGCACCGCGTGACCGAAGACGATGGGGTGCGACACCCGCATCATCGTGGCCTTGACGTGCAGGGAGAACATGACGCCGGTCTCGTAGGCGTCCTGCATCTGCTCTTCGTAGAACTTGTCCAGCGCCTTGGCGCTCATGAACATGCTGTCGATGACGTCGCCGTCGGTCAGCGAGACCTTCGGCTTGAGAACCACGGTCTTGCCGCTCTTCGTCTCGAGCTCCATCTTGACCTCGCGGTCGCCCTCGACGGTCATCGACTTCTCACCGTGGTAGAAATCGCCCTCGCGCATGTGCGCGACATGCGTGCGCGACGCCGGCGACCACTCGGTCATGCTGTGCGGGTGCTTGCGCGCGTACTCCTTGACGGCCTTCGGCGCGCGGCGGTCGGAGTTGCCCTCACGGAGGACCGGGTTGACGGCGCTACCGAGGCACTTGGTGTAGCGGTCGCGGATCTCCCGCTCCTCGTCCGTCTTCGGGTTGCCCGGGAAGTCGGGGATCTTGTAGCCCTTGTCCTGCAGTTCCTTGATCGCGGCGTGCAGCTGCGGTACCGAGGCACTGATGTTGGGGAGCTTGATGATGTTCGTGTCGGGCAGCTGGGTCAGCTTGCCGAGCTCGGCCAAGTTGTCCGGCACCCGCTGGTCCTCGTCCAGGTAGTCGGGGAACTCGGCGAGGATACGACTGGCAACGGAGATGTCGCTCGACTCCACCTCGATCCCGGCTGCGCTGGCGAAAGTGCGGATGACCGGCAGGAACGCGTGAGTCGCCAGCATGGGCGCCTCGTCGGTCAGGGTGTAGATGATGGTCGGCTTTTTCTCAGTCATTGCAGGTCTTGCCTCGTTTTCCGTCTGCTCGACGTCGTCTGTCCTTGTGGGCTCGGAGACAACTTTAGTCGTGCAGGGCTGTGTTGTGGCGACCCCGGTCCAGCGGGCTCGATGTGTCTCGAGACATAACCTGACCTGCGCCGACGATCTTCCACCGGCGGTCCGGGAGGCTACCGGTGAGTAACCTGCCGTGACCGGCGGCGGAGGTCGGGCGCCGGTGACTCACAGCATTCGACTGAGGAACTGCTTCGTGCGTTCGTTGCGCGGATTGTCGAAGAACTCACTCGGCGCCGCATCCTCGACGATGCGCCCGTCGCTCATGAAGACCACGCGATCGGCAGCCGCTCGCGCGAACCCCATCTCGTGACTCACCACGACCATGGTCATCCCCTCGTCGCGCAGTCGCAGCATGACGTCGAGGACCTCCTTGACCATCTCTGGATCCAGCGCCGAGGTCGGCTCGTCGAACAGCATGACCTCGGGCTTCATCGCGAGCGCTCGCGCGATCGCCACCCGCTGCTGTTGACCGCCGGAGAGCTGCGACGGGTAGTTCTCACTCTTGTCACCGAGTCCGACGAGCGTGAGCAACTCCTGAGCTTGCGCTCGCGCCTTGTCCTTGGGCGTTCCGAGCACGTGCCGTGGGCCGGCGGCGACGTTGTCGAGCGCCGTCATCATCGGGAACAGGTTGAAGTTTTGGAACACCATCCCCGTGTAGTGGCGCTGCCGGGCGATGCTCGACTCGGACAGTGGTGTCCGCTTGCCGTCGTCGGAGAACCCCATCAGTTCCCCGCACACCCGGACCGTCCCCGACTCGATGGTCTCGAGGCAGTTGAGCGTGCGGAGCAACGTGCTCTTCCCGCTTCCCGACGGCCCGAGGAGGAGCACCACCTCCCCCTTGGCGACGCGGAAGTCGATGCCGTCGAGCACCACGAGATCATTGAACGCCTTGGTCATGTCCTGAACGTCGATCATCGTCAGGTTCGCGATCGCCTGATCGGTCATCGGTTCACCGCCTCCGCGTCGATGACACTGTCGTCGAGCGCTGCCATGTCGGTTCTCCCTGTGCGACGGTAGTTCCTGTCATACCCACGTCCGGCTCGTACTTCCAGGCGCTTCTGGATCAGACCCCAGAGCGTGGTGAGCAGGAGGAAGTAGAGCGCTGCTGCGCACAGCCCCTCGAGCACCCTGAAGTTCACCTGGACCAGGAACTGCGTGCGGCGCAACAACTCCTGGACTGAGATCACCGAGACCAGCGTCGTCGTCTTCAGCAGGCCGTTGAAGCTGTTGCCGAGCGGCGGAATCATGACGCGCAGCGCCTGGGGCAACACGACGACGCGGAACACCTTGGTCGGTGACATCCCCAGCGCACGTGCGGCTTCCGTCTGCCCCGTGGGAACGGACAGCAGCCCGGATCGCACGATCTCGGACAGGTAAGCGGCCTCGTTCAGCACCAGTCCGAGCAGTGCCGCCTCGATGACTCCGAGCTTGATACCGACCTGGGGCAGCCCGGTGTAGATGATGACGAGTTGCACGAGCAGCGGGGTCCCTCGCATCAGCCAGACATAGAACCCCGATACCGCACGAAACGGCAGGAACTTCGACGACCGGGCGACCGCGACGACCACCGCCAGCACCAGCCCCAGGATCATGCTGACCACGGTGAGCCAGATGGTCACCCAGGCGCCCTCCAGCAACTGTGAACTGGTGAGGATGGAGAAGAACGCGTCCCACGACCACATGTCGGAGCCTCTCAGCTCTCGAGCGGGCCGGTGCTGACGGCGATGTCACCCTCGTACCCGCTGACGTCGTACTGCTCGAACAGGTCCGGCAGGTAACCGTCGTCGCGCATCTCGGACAGGACGCGAGCGACCTCACCGGCGGACTTGCTGCCCTTCGCGAAGCCCATGGCGAGGGGCGCCTCGTTGATGCCTCCGATGGCGGTCTCGAAGCGGCCGTCCTCCTGGTAGAACGAGGTGACCGACTCGACGATCGATGTTCCGTCGAGCTGCCCTGCCGAGAGTGCCTGATAGGCATCGGCATTCGTCTTGAACGTCTGCACGGTCAGCGGTGCCTTGCCCTCCGTCGCGAACTGTTCGGACAGCGCGGTGAGAGTGTCGAATTCATATCCGGGCGCTTCCACACCGACCGTCTTGCCGGCGAGATCGTCCACCGTGCTGATGCCCTCGGGATTGCCCGACGGGACCGAGATCGACACGGCCTGAACCTCGTACGGCACCAGATCGATGGTCTCGGCGCGCTCGGGTGTGTAGAACATGCCGGTGTCGATCATGTCCCACCGACCACTCTGCACCCCGGGGATCTGGGCCTCGAACTCGATGTTGACGAACTTCGGCGTCAGGCAGAGTCGCTTGGCGATTTCTTTGCCGAGGTCGACCCGCATGCCGATCACGTCTCCGTCGGCGTCGACGTACTGCATGGGCGGGAGGGTGGCATTCGTGGCCATGGTCAGCGAGCCCTCCTCGGCGAGATCGGCTGCGCCGAGAGTCGGCGTGCAGTCCGTCGGCGCGGCATCCTGCTCCGACGAGGAGCCGCACCCGACGAGGCCGAGGGTCAGGACGCCGGCAGCGGCAATTCCGATGAGCGTGCGCATAGGAGAGACCTTTCGGTGTCGACTGCGGTCCGCAGCGACTGTCTGGATCGGGATGGTCGACCTCGATGGGATCGATTGCATGAACCATCGCAGAGTTCCCGCGAACACGTCAACGTGGTTAACACGGACGACACGTGTTTCAACGAAAGTTAACGTCGGCCCTCGTGAATCACGAGTTCACGACGGGCGCACACGACGCGCGCTCGACCAATCGGGCGCCGATCCGGTACGTGCGGCCGTCCGGCTTCGACGGCTCGCTCATCTGCTGGAACAGGAGATCCATCGCGACGTTGGCGAGCTGTGAGGCACCGTTGTCGACGACGGTCACGGCCGGGTGCCACAACGAGAGCCACGGCATGTCCTCGTGGCAGATCAGCGACAGGTCGCTGGGCACCGACACCCCTCGTCCGACGAGTGTCGGCAGAATTCCGAACACGGCCTCGTGGTTCGCCGCATAGAGCGCGGTCATGTCGGACGGTTTATCGAGCAGCGAATCGACTGCTGCGACACCGAATTCCGTGGTGAACGGTCCTTTCCGGATCAGCGACGGGTCGACCTCGATGCCGTGGTCCGCCAATGCCGAGCGGTAGCCCTCGAACCGCTCCCTGCCGGAGGTGGCGTCTTCGAGACCGCCGATGTAGCCGATGCGTCGGTGACCGAGGTCGAGGAGATGCGCCGTCGCATCGCGCGCACCGTCCAGGTCGTCGGCGAGGACGGTGGGTGCGGCGCTCCCCCGGACAGACCTGATCACGTTGACAACAGCCCGGCCCTGGGACAGCAGCGCGTTTGATTCGACTGCGCTGCGCCCACTCCCGATGACGATGGTCCCATCGACTCCGTGGTCGCCCAGCATCGCGAGCACGTCTCGCTCGCGGGACGGGTCCGCATCGGTGATGCACAGCAGAACCTGAAAGCCGTTGTCCGAGCACCTCTTGTGGACAACCTCGGCCACGGTGTGGAACGTCGCGTTGAGGAGGTTGTTCATCACGAGACCGACGAGATGCGACTTGTTGGAGCGCAGCGCACTCGCGGCCCTGTTGGGCCGGTACCCCAGTGTTCGGGCCGCCTCTTCGACGGTCCGTCGGGTATCGGCCGAGATCAGCGTCGACCCGCTCAACGCCCGGGAAGCCGTGCTGCGCGAGACTCCCGCGGCAGCAGCCACGTCAGCCAGAGTGACCGTCATCGACCCTCACCTCCCCTCGTTGCCGATCGTGCACAGACTCTCCCACGCCGAGCCTCGCTCGTTACAAGTGCGTTTCCGGCTTGACGATGTGTCTTCACCGACGGCAGTCTATGCAATCGATCCCATCGATTCGACCCAGTCCGGCTTCAACGCCGAACGAAAGGTATTCATGAACCGCGATGACGTCGCCTGGTCCGGCTACTGGCCCGCAGCACCCACCCCGTTCACCGCCGGTGGCGCAGTCGACACGGATGCCCTGGCCTCTCTCATGAACCTGTACGCCGACCACGAGGTGGACGGCGTTCTCGTCAACGGCAGCACCGGTGAGTGGTTCAGCCAGAGTGACGCGGAGCGGCGCACCGTCGCCGAGGTCGCCATCGACGCAGTGCGCGGACGCTTCCCCGTCGTCATCGGCGTCAGCGCATACACCGCACGCGACTCCGCAGCACTCGCGCGGCATGCCGAGACGTCAGGCGCCGACGGCGTGCTGGCCACACCTCCGCCCTACGTTCATCCGTCGAAGGACGAACTGCTCGCCTTCTACCGATCCGTCAGCACCGCAACGGCATTGCCGTTCATGGTCTACAACTGGCCGCGTGGCGTCGCTGTCGACATGGGCACTCTCCCCGGGCTGTTCACCGAGCTTGCAGCCCTCGACAACGTGGTGGCCGTCAAGGACAGCACCGGCAACTGGCTCTCCATGCTCGACACCGTCGAAGCGGTGGCGGGCACGGTCCGAGTCTTCGGCAGCTTCCTTCACCACCGCGGACTCGCAGCGTTGCTGGATCTGGGTGGCGACGGGAACATCGACGGCGGCGGAGTGGGCGCACCCTTCGCCGTGCCGTTCTACCGTGCCGTCGCTGCGCGCGACGCGGTCGCCGCGCGGTCCTGGGCCGACAGGTATCGCGCGCTGTCGGGACGTCTGATCAATCCCGACTACAGCGGCGTCTACGCCTCTCCGATTCCCCAGCTCAAAGCCGTCATGAACGTGCTCGGACAGCCCGGCGGCAGCGTGCGCGAACCGCTGTTGCCCGTGACGGACGCGACGACGCTGGACCACCTGGCGCGGATCGTCGAGGACTCGGGAATCGCCGAGGCATCCCGGACCGCAGGAGTGGGCAGTGCAGTCTGACTTCGACGTGATCGTCGTCGGAGCCGGCATCGTCGGCGCTGCGACGGCCCTGGCACTGACGAGGTCCGGCGCGCGCGTCGTCGTGCTCGACCGATCCGCACCCAACACCGGTGGCTCCGGGACAACCGCGGGCAACCTCCACATTCAGACGATTCACACTCGACGTCCCGGCCAGGGTGCGGCCGTGGATGTCCGACGTCTCCTCCCGCTGCAGCACCGCACCAGCTCGCTGTGGAACGACCTGGCAGACAGCGTTCCTGGCCTCGGCCTCAACCGCTGCGGCGGCTACATGGTCGCCGAGACGGACGACCAAGTGCAGGCACTCGAGACCAAACACGACTGGGAACGCACGGCGGGAATTCCCACCGAGGTGCTGAACGGGCCCGAGGCTCGCCGGCTGTTGCCGGCACTGGGACCGGGGATCCAGGCCGCGACCTGGTGTCCCCTGGACGGATTCGCGGAGCCCGATCTCGCGGGGCCCGCACTACTGCGTCAAGCCGAAGCCGAGGGTGCCGTCCTGCGGTCGCACTCTCCCGTCACGGGTGTGGAACGAATTGGCGACCTGTGGACGGTGACGACACCCGACGCCACGTGGGTCGCACCCACCGTGATCGACGTCGCCGGTCCGTGGATGGCCGGGATCGCCTCGATGGCCGGCATCTCGTTGGACCTTCGGCCGACGTCACTGCAGATGCACGCACTCGCCGCACCCCCGCACACCCTCGACGTCCTCGTGCAGCACGTCGGGGAAGGCATGTCGATCAAGCAGGACCGCCGGGGTCGCCTCGTGCTCGGCGGTGGGTGGCCGGCCGGCGCGTTCCACGACACGGACGCTGCGTCGTCCCTGCCCGAGAGCACCACCGGAAATCTCGCACAGGTCGAGCGACTGCTCCCCTCCCTCGCGGCGCTCCCCCTCGTCGACACGTGGACCGGCCCCGTACTGACGACGCCCGACGAGATGCCGGTCATCGGTGCCGTCGACGGCGCACAAGGGTTCTACGTCGCCGGCGGCACCTACTCGTTCACCTTCGCGCCACTCTGGGCGCAACTGCTCACCTCGATGGTGCACGGACGAGTGCCGGACATCGACGTCAGCGAATTCTCACCGGCTCGACTCACCTCGTTCGCAGAACACAGAAGGTAGGCACCCATGGCACTGGTCACGATGTTCGTCAACGGACAGGCGATGTCCGGAGGAACACTCAACGACGCCCTTCACCGGGCGCGACTGCTCGGCCCGGTGGTCACCGCACCGAAGTACCAGTTCTTCTCCGTACGAAACGAATTCCCCGGATTGCACCCCGTGGCCTCCGGCGGTCACGCGGTACCCGGTGAGCTGTACGAGGTGGAGTATGACGTTCTCCGAGAAGAGCTTCTTCCCCGCGAACCCGAGGAGCTCGAGCTCGGCGTCATCGAACTCGCCGACGGGGGTGGCTCCCTCTCGATGCGCATGCGCCGTGAGGCGCTCGACCGCTCGGATGTCACCGACATCAGTGAGCTCGGCGGGTGGCTCGCATACCGGGCGACGCTGCGATGAAGGTGGTCAGAGGAGGGACCCTCGTCGAGTCGAACTGGCACGGGCCCGCCGATCTCCTGATCAACGACGGCACTGTCGTCGCCGTTCTTGCTCCCGGCGCCGACGTGGACCCAGCAGCGGAGGTCGTCGACGCCACCGGGAAGCTGGTGATGCCCGGAGGCGTCGACCCGCACTGCCACGTCGGCTTCACGTCGGGCGAGTTCACGTCGCTCGACTCGTACCGCGAGTGCACGACGGCTGCCGTGTTCGGCGGCACCACGACGATCGTCGACTTCGCGATCCCGCGGCCCGGTCAGTCCCCGCTCGATGCCGCAGAGCAACAGCGGCAGAAGGCGACCGACGGCCTGTGCGACTCAGCCCTGCACGCGTGCGTCGTCGACTGGGACGACACGACCGCGGACCAGCTCGCCACGATGGCGCAGGACGGCATTCGCACCGTGAAGATGTTCACGACCTACGCCGGCGAGACCATGGCGAACGAGCACACCATTCTCAAGACCATGCAGACCACTCGCGATCTGGGTGGAATGGTCATCATCCACTGCGAGTCGGACGCCATCGTCACGGATTCGCAGACGACGGCGGCCGCCACCGAGCACATCGACGCGGCCCACATGTCGATGACGCGACCCGAGATTGCCGAGACGGCAGCCGTTGCCGCCATTCTGGCGATCGCGGAGTCTCAGGACGCGCCCGTCTATTTCGTGCACCAGTCCACTGCGGCGGCAGTCGAGTTGGTGGCGGATGCGCGCACCCGCGGACTGGTCGCCTTCACGGAGTCGGTGGCGCACCACCTGATCCTGGACGACAGCGCCTACGGCGGCGAGAACCCCGAACGGTTCGTGTGCTGCCCACCGCTCAGGTCGGCAGACGCAGTCGAGGAACTGGGGCAGCACCTGTTCACCGGCCACATCACCACCATCGGATCCGACCACTGCTGCTACGACACAGCGCAGAAGGTGGTCCACAGCCACGATGTCCGCCACATGCCCAACGGGCTACCGGGAGTGGAGACCAGGCTGCCGGTCATCTTCTCGCGGTATGTGCGCGACTCGAACCTGACCGCCAGCAGGTTCGTCGAGCTCACGTCGACTAATCCGGCCAAGACCAACGGGCTCTTCCCTCGCAAGGGAACGCTGATGCCCGGCGCCGACGCGGACATCGCACTGTGGGACCCGGACGTCGAATGGACCGTCGACGTCGATGCTCTCCACATGGCCACCGACTACACGCCGTATCAGGGCATGACGCTTCGAGGGAAGCCCGTCACCGTGCTCGTCGGAGGAACCGTCGTCGTCCAGGACGGGGAGCTGGTCGACGGGACGCCGAGGGGTCGGCACCTGCAGGCTGCCCCGCTCGACTTCGAAGGCGGGCGGCGGACATCCGTGTGAGCGTGCTGCGCAGGCGGGCCGGGCTACCGCCGCGCTCGCGCAGCTGGGATTTTACGCCCCGCGTTCCAGAGTGCGTGATCGACTTCCCAGGCAGTGGTTCGAGACCCATCCGCGGCGGAGTTGAGTCGCTCGACCACTCGCGCAATCAAGCGCGCTGCCTGATCGGGCTCCAGATCAAGCTGGTGGGAAGCAAACCAGCGCAGCACCATTCGGTCCGGTTTCACACGCGAGTCGTCGCCGACCAGCATCCAGAAGTAACTTCGTCGGATGCCGTGAGACCCATCTCCGGCGACACCCCTCAGGTCCGCCTGCACACGCTTGAACAACGCGAGGTCGGTCAGCGCGCTTCTGGCGTCATCGATCGTGTGAATCCCGTGGTGGACGAGGATTCGCGCGTACTCGAGTGCCGCCTCCGACTTGAGGGCGCCCCCACTGGTCGAGGTTCGTTGCCGATTCGTGCGACCCGTCAAACTGTCCACGTCATAGTTGTGCAAGAAGCGCTGTAGCGGAACGGGATCTGCCGTGGCCGGCGCAGAATTCTCCACGGAGGCTTCGTGAACTCCGAGATCGTTCGCCACCCGCTTCACGACTGGCACCACTGTCGAGTCGTAGCGCGATCCGATACTCCAGACCGCATCCAGAACACAGAACGTGACGCTCACCCATCTACGCTTCCGGGGTTCCGGCTTCAACGCCGCGACGGCAGCGACGACACGGTCGAGGTCGGCGTCCGATATCGGTTCAATCATGTGAGCCATCGTGCATCGGCCGAGCCGATTGCACAGAGTTTCCGTACTAGCACGGAATGATGTAGCTCGGATCGGTCGACTCGTCCAACCACTTTCCGTACGCGCCGCCCCCAGCGGCGCTGACTGCGGCGCAGATCTCGGACTCTGTCCGCCCGGCGACGCGGTAGACGGCGTAGATCGCATTGCCTTCCGCCGTTGCCTGGCGCAGCGACGGGCACGAATTGTCCGTCCGCAAGTACCGAGAACCCGAGTTCCGGGACAGTTGCTCGGACACCTCCTGTTCGTAGGAGCCGGGCGCTGTCGCCGAATACAGAACGACGATCCCGGTGCCATCGCAAGACGGAACAGTCATCGGAGTAGGCAGATCAAGGTCGCCCCGGATGGTTCCGCTCTGCCCAGCCCCGCTTCTCGGCACCGGCGCCGGCGCGTTACCGGGCGCGGACTGCCCGACCCATCGTGCCAACTCCTCACCCAGAGCACCGTTGTACCGGATAGATGTGATCGGCGGACCCGTCACGTCGAAGGCGACAACACCCTTGATGCGGTCTCCGGCGGACACAGTTCCCGCGAGAAGTTGACCGTCGACGGTTCCGAGTGCGGCCCCGTACGCCGTGCCGTCAGACGCCCGTGCCGTGAAGTACAGGGGATTGACGTTCGTAGTGCCGTCCACGCCCTCCACAGTGACGGTGACTTGCTGCAGGTCACCGGCGGCCGGGAGACCGTACGTCGAAGGCTGCGCGGATGAGAGGCTCTCGACAGTGACTCTCGTGAGCACGCCACCATCGTCGACGCTCTGCATGGCACCGATAGGCGCGGCGTCCTCCAACGGGGCAGCGTCCGCTGTATTCCCGCCGCTGGCAGGGCTCGCGGAACCGCTGTCGGCACTTCCGCTGACGCTGTGGCCACAGCCTGTCAGGGCGACAGCGAAAACCACGAAGACGCACGCTGATGTTCTGATGACCCATCGAGGTCTGTCGGACGTCGACGCAGTCCGTCCCACCGAGACGTTGCGATCACGAGTCACCATGCGTCTGCCGCCACGCGCTGAGCTGCGGACGACGACAACGATGTGATCGCATCGGCCAGTTCGGATTCACTCTGTCCACCGGCGAGCCCGGGAGTCGCCGGTACGGACGACATCGTGACGCTGAAGCTCACCGTCCCCACCGACCATGCCGCCTCGACGAGACCGAATTCGTCGTTGACGATGGCGCTGCCGCCGTCGAGGGCGATCAGCCGACCGGCCTCGAGAAGGAAGTCATTGGTAGCCAGCTCTGCCGACAGGACGTCGTCTGCCGCAGCGGCCGGATCGGCGAATTCGGTCGCTGTGAACCCGACTTCGCCTTCTGCGGTCGAGCACACCCAGGAGGCGGTGGCACCGTCGGGGATATAGGCGGTCGGGTCGTCAGTGACGTCGCCGAGCGTCGCGTTGAAACCATTGCGGGTCAGCGCGTCGGTGTCGATCAGCGCGCAAGCGTCACGACGGCGAATGTTCGATGCAGCGGCGAGGGAGGATTCGCGTTTCTCCCGATAGTCCGCAAGTGAGCCGTCCGGGTCTGGAAACTCGACACCACCGGGGCACTGATCGATGTAGGAAGTCGCTATCGCAGACGTATCGGTCCGCCCGTCAGCACCGGCGACGGGCTGCCCCGAGTACATGATCCAACACGGCCTGCCAGTGCCGTAGATGTCCTGGTCAGACTCCGGCGTCCAGTCGAAAGCGGTGATGTCGTAGTCCGCGGAGTTCGCGTACCCGTAGCAATAGGCAGCCGACGTGTCCGCCAGGTAGGACTTCACGCATTGATCGGTCAGCGACACGATGTCCTCGTAGTCGACGGTGTCCGCAACGAATCGGATGTTCGACTGACCGCCCTTGGCCTCTTTCGTGACGGACTTTGTTCGCACCATCGATCGATCGAACGTTGGTCCGGCCTGGTTGGCCGTCGATTCCGGCGAGGTAGACATCTCGCTGGGGCCGGCAGTTTCCGACGCAGACGTTTCGGTTGACGGTGAACTGCACGCAGCGAGTACTACAACGGCTAGGGCAGGCACGAACAGCATTCGCTTCAGATACAAGGCTTCCTCAACTCACAACGGACGACGACACACCACTGCGTCAGCACTACGTCCGTCTTGTCGCCTCTGTCCCGAACCTCGTTACATGGAGGAGCCGACGAACTGCCATGTGAACGAGTGTCCACGTCACTGTCGTCCGGGCCCGGCCGGTGACGACCACGCTCCTACCCCACCCGCCCGCCCGCCCGCCCGAGAAGCAGGATTCCGACGGATACGCCAGACTTCCACCGTGTCGACGACCGACAGAGCACGCGTCCCCCGTTCCGGCATCGTCGGCGGCACATTCGCCTTGCTCGGCGCCCTCTACTTCGCGCAGGGGTTGCCCTTCGGCTTCTTCACCCAGGCACTGCCCGTGGTGTTGCGGCGGTCCGGCTACTCCTTGGTCGCGATCAGCGCGAGCGGAGTGCTGTTCGCGCCGTGGGCACTGAAGTTCCTCTGGGCGCCCTATGTCGACGGGTACGGAAGTCGACGACGGTGGCTGCTCTCGCTCCAACTCGGCGCGGCAGCAGTTGCGTTGGTACTGGCCTGCCTCGACCTCACGTCCGGCCTGCAGTGGCTGTTCGTCGGCATCGCGGTGGTGAACGTTCTGTCTGCGACGCAGGACATCGTCACCGACGGGCTCGCCGTGCGACTACTCGATGCACGCGACCGAGGTGTGGGCAACGGGATCCAACTCGGGGCGTACCGCATCGGCATGATCGTCGGCGGCGGCGTACTGCTGTGGCTGTTCTCGTTCGCGGGATGGCGAGCCTTGTTCGTCGCGATGGCCGTGTTGATCGTCGCGTCCACGATCCCGGTCCTCCTGCTCCGCACCCAACTCGACAGGGCGGACGCGCGACCGGCGGAGTCGACGACCGCAGTCCGCCTCGCCGGAACGTGGTGGGTTCGTCTGCGCCGACCAGGTGTCCTGGCGTTCATCGGCCTGATCGCCGCCTACAAGTTCGGCAACTCGATGGGGTCGGCCCTCGTCGGTCCGTTCCTCTCCGACCTCGGACTCTCCCTGGGCCAGATCGCGCTCCTCGAAGGCGGCGTCGCATCCGGGGCAGCGCTCGCCGGTGCCGCCCTGGGTGCTTGGTACGCAACACGCTTCGGCCGACGACGCGCCCTGCTCGTCGCGGGCATCACGCAGACCCTCGCGCTCGGCTTTTACGTCGCCGCGGCACTCGACATCGGCGGGCTCGCCCTTGTGGTGACCGCCAGCGCCAGCGAGCACGTCTTCGGCGGCGCCGCGACCGTCGTGCTGTTCGCCCTCATGATGGATGCCTCCGAACGTGTTTACGCCGGAACCGATTACACCCTTCTCGCGTGCGCCGTCGTCTTCTCGCAGGGCATCGCCGGACTCGCTGCAGGCGTGGTGGGTCAGGCCTTCGGCTACGCCGCCATGTTCGGGACTGGGCTCCTCCTGTCCGGGCTGGGGTGCGCGCTACTGCTCTGGGCGCTGAATAAGGGCATCGGGCCCGTGCAGTTGAGCGAGTCGGTCACGAACCATGGCGCATGTGAGGAATGACGTGATTCTGCGAGTTTGTAGTCGAGCAGGACTGCAGCCGAACGGTCGCAAGTCGCGACTCGTTCCTAGGCCGATTCAAGATTAGCCGACCAAGTCAGAACACGATGTCGTACATCAGGTGTAGACACATGCCATGGACTTGTGGACAGCGTCGACGCCATTCGCAGCTTTACTAGCTGCGATACTGCTTATCTCATCTACCGCATTGAGCGTAACCAGCCCCCACCGGACGTACGGCCCTGTCCTTACTGGTGTTCGGATTACCCAAGTGGTACTGACTTCTGTCAGCATTGCTTGGATATTCATTGCTTTCCATACCTGGGCAGGGACCATACCGAACGGACGGCGTCTCCTTTGGAGCTCGATCGCGACGGTGACGATATTGACAGCCACCTGTTTCCTTATTGCGTCTCTGCATTCAATTACCGCCAGTATGCGCAGGACTAGAAGATCTAGCGATGAACGTAGAAAGTGGGCCGATACGATGAGCTGGGTCCCGCACGGACGGTCGGACGATCTTGGCGAAATATAGTTGTTGAAGATTTGAGCTCCGTGACTTGATCCCGAGCGCCGACTTGTGTCCGCGGGCACTGGTGTTGCGAAGATCAGGCGCCATGGCCCCCGATAGGGGCTGACCGCGGCCGCCGTAGTGTCGAACCATGGCAGTTCGCGCGGGTGTGGTGGTCACGGGTAGCGAAGTTCTGGCCGGGCGGGTCAGCGACCGCAACGGCCCCTGGGTGGCGCGGCAACTCCTGCAGATGGGGGTCGATGTCGCTCACCTGACGGTGTGCGGTGACCGGCCGGCCGATCTGACGGCCCAGGTCCAGTTCCTCGCCGACCAGCACGTCGACCTCATCATCACGACCGGAGGCCTCGGCCCGACTGCGGACGACCTCACCGTCGAGACCGTCGCCGCACTCTACGGCCGGGAGTTGCACCTCGACGTCGAACTCGAAGGCCGCATCACGGCCGTCGTCGAGCGCTGGCGCAGTCGGCTCGGCAGCGTCGCCGACTCCGAGCCGCTACGAGCCGGGGTGCGCAAGCAGGCGATGGTTCCTGCCGGAGCGCAGTCGATCTCGCCGACGGGCACGGCACCGGGCGTGGCGATGGCCGACGACTTGGGGACCCTCCCCACGGTCCTCATCCTTCCGGGCCCGCCCTCCGAACTGCAGTCGATGTGGCCGGAAGCGATCGAGAGCGCACCCGTCGCCGCAGTGCTCGCGCGGAGGACGTCGGTCACCGAAAACACCATCCGGGCCTACGGATTGTCGGAGGCCGACCTCGCCGCGACCTTGCGCACCGCAGAGAGCTCGATTGCCGGGTTCGGCGATCTGGCGATCACGACCTGCCTGTCGCGCGGTGAGCTCGAGATGGTCACCCGCTACGAGGAGTCCGCGGCCGCCGCCTACTCCGACGTGCTGGCACTCATCGAAGAACACCATGGCGCGCAGATCTTCTCGACCGACGGTTCCACCATCGACGACATCGTGGCGACTCGATCCGGTGGCCGCCGCATCGCGACCGCGGAATCATGCACCGGCGGCATGATCGCCGCCCGGCTCACCGATCGGGCCGGCTCGTCGGCCTACGTGGTCGGCGGCGTGGTGTCGTACGCCAACGAGGTGAAAATCGGATCACTCGACGTCCCCGCCGCCATGATCGAGGAGCACGGCGCCGTCAGTGAACCCGTCGCCGCCCGCATGGCCGAAGGAGCACTGCACCGCGTCGGCGCCGATGTCGCCGTCTCGACCAGCGGAGTTGCGGGGCCGGGTGGCGGAACGGAAAGCAAGCCCGTGGGCACGGTGTGCTTCGGCATCGCTGCCACGGGCCGACCGACCGTCACGCGGACGCTGCGGCTACCCGGTGATCGCGCGAGTGTCCGAGCGCTCTCGGTCACCGTCGCGATGCACATGCTCGCGGATGCACTCGGCGACGCCTGAACATCGATGGACACCACCCCGGCACTCCCCCGCTGGCAGTTCGCGTCGGATGATCTCCTCACGCGCTATGTCGTGGTCACCGACGAGGACATGCGCGGCTGGTCCATTCACACTCACCATGTCGACGGCACAACTGACACGTCTCGGTTCAACGAGCAGCCGGGGCTTGTCGACGACACTGGTCGGGTGTTCTTTCACGACGACGGGCCCACGCAAGTGTGGGCCGCGGAGATCGATGCCGCAGCTTTGCTGATCAGTCTCGAAACGCCGACGGGCGTCCTGCTCGAGGTCGACCAGTGGGACGCGATGACCGCATGGCTCGTCGAGTCGATGCAGGACGAACCCGCCGGTCTCGTCATCGATCTCGGCCCCAACACGGACATCCCCGACGATGAGCTCGACGACATCGAGCTCATCACCGCGCAGCTTCACCGCCTCGACGACGGGGTGGTGATGGTGCGCCGGTCGCGCCGCATCCTGCACACGCTTCGTTTCGCGGGCCATTCGGTACAGGGACTAATTCTCGACAGATGGCACCACGACGGGCATTTCGACGACTGCACCGACGGGTACCTGTTCAGCCGCGATCTCGCGCTCGCGGCCGGGGCATGTGTCGCCTGGGTGCGCGATGCTGGTGGCATTGAAGCCGCCGATCGGCTCGGGTGTTCGTTCGACTTCGCAGACGAGCTACCTCGACAGGCATGATGCCCTGCAGTCGACGCCTATCCACCTCTGCGCGCAGTCGAGGACCTAACGCTGACCGCGAGTCATCCACGTCCTGTGATGCGCAGTCCCCGCCACCCAGCCGC
The DNA here is from genome assembly GCF_036173065.1 of Rhodococcus sp. NBC_00297. NCBI lineage: Bacteria > Bacillati > Actinomycetota > Actinomycetes > Mycobacteriales > Nocardiaceae > Rhodococcus > Rhodococcus sp. NBC_00297. The sequence continues at coordinate 3,356,192 of NZ_CP108041.1, read as the reverse complement.
AGCGGACGCCAGGGCCCCGGCTGCTCCCCCGATCACCGGATAACTCCACCAGGGAACCGGAAGCGCGTTCCACCATCCAGAGCCGGCGTGGTCGAGCGTCAGGGTGGTCGAGTAGCTCCTCGTCATCTCGACACCGCGCAACGGCACGTAGGCGCCGTCGTAGATCACCTCGCTCTGATCACGATAAAGTGCGAACCCTTCGACACCCAGGAAAACCAAGCCGATCACGACGCCCGCAAGGGCGCCCCACAGAACGAGAGTGCGCACACAGCACCCTAACCGGCGTCACGCCGTGCGCGGCTTTTCTGCGGTCGTTCCTCGACAGTAGGAACGGCTCGAGTCAGCCCATGTGAACCGGGGTGTCGCCGGACGGCAGGTCGGTCTTGCGGGCACGAACCAGCACCAGCACGATCGGCGTGATCAGGATAACCATGATCGCCGCTGCCGCGAACGCGTGCGCGTATCCGGAGACCTCCGCGGAGAACATGTAGTCGATGGTGGAGTTGATGAAGTTGCGGATCGGTTCCGGCAGGGCAGCGAGCTCGGAATCGGACGGCATGGTCTGCGACGCCAGGGCCTCCGGGGGCACTCCGGCGGGCGGCACGGGCGCGATGTTCGACGACAGGTAGGACGACTTGGCGGACGTGTAGATCGTGGTGAAGACGGCGGTTCCCAAGGCGCCACCGATCTGCAGGGCTGCGTTGACGAGTGCGCTGGCAGCGCCGGCGTCGTGATCGGCGACCCCGATGAGGGCCACGTTCTGCATCGGCACCATGAGCAGACCCAGCCCGAGCCCGAGGAGCATCACTCCGGGAAGCACGTGCGTCCAGTACGAGGTGTCGACGCCGATCTGAGTGAGCAGGACCAGACCGATGGCCGAGATGACGGGGCCGGCAGCCATCAACGGCTTCGGTCCCACGCGAGGCATCAATGCGGACGCTGCGGCGGCGGTGATCATGATGCCGCCGGTCATGGGGAGGGAGGCGACTCCGGCGACGACGGGGCTGAATCCGAGCACGATCTGGAAGTAGAAGGTCAGGTACAAGGTGCCGCCGAGAAGGGCGGCGCCGATAATGGCCGAACCGAGGTAGGCGGACCCACGGTCTCGATCCAGCAGGACGCCAAGCGGCAGAAGCGGATTGGCAGACCGGGACTCGACGACGACGAACGCGGCCAGTAGAACGATGCCCAGCGCGATGAAGCTGAGGGTCGAGACGTTGGACCAGCCGTCTTCAGCCTCGGTGAACCCGTAGACCAGTGAGCCGAGCCCGAGGGCGACCAGAATCGCGCCGGGAACGTCGTACCGCGTGTCGCCCTCAGCCTTGCTCTCCTTGACCAACGGGATGGCGGCGGCGGCCGCGAAGATCGCGACGGGAACATTGACCAGCAGGCACCAGCGCCAGTTGGCGTACTCGGTGAGCACGCCGCCGAGCAGCAGGCCTACGGCAGCGCCACCACCGGCGATGGCACCGAAGACACCGAACGCCTTGGCTCGTTCCTTCTCGTCGGTGAACGTGGTGGTCAGGATGGCAAGCGCAGCGGGGGCGAGCAGGGCGGCGAAGACGCCCTGGCCGGCACGGGCGATGAAGAGCTGGTAGCCCTCCTGCGCCAGGCCACCGATGGCCGAGGCGATCGCGAATCCCGCCATGCCGACAAGGAAGGACCGCTTGCGGCCCCAGTAGTCGGCGATGCGGCCACCGAGCAGCAGCAACGCACCGAACGCGAGCGCGTAGGCGGTGATGACCCACGCGCGGCTGCTGTCGCTGATGCCCAGGTCTTCCTGCGCCTGCGGCAGAGCGATGTTGACGATGGTCGCGTCCAGCACGATCGTCAGCTGAGTGATGGCGACGATGCACAGCACGAGCCAACGACGCTCGTAGTTCGGATTGGCGTCGTTCTCTGACGACACGATGTCGGGCGTGCTGGTCACGGGCGTGCCTCGGTCCTGGGAAAGGTAAGCGGTGGAATGTCTGTTCGACGATTCGAAAATGTACCGTCGCGGTCCGACACGGTCAAACGAACTAGTTGGTTGGCGTAGGATTCGGCGTGTGAAGTCGGACACCCCCATCTCCCCCGCCGCCTCTGACACGCGTGAACGAATCCTCGATGCCGCACGCCGCGAGTTCGCCGAGCACGGCCTTGCCGGCGCTCGCGTCGATCGGATCGCACAGTCGTCTCGCTCCAGCAAAGAGCGCCTGTACGCGTACTACGGCGACAAGGAGCGGCTGTTCGGCGCGGTACTGGACCTTGGTTTCCGGCGGTTCGTCGAGTCCGTGCACTTCACCCCACGCGATCTACCCGGGTACTCCATGGATGCCTTCACCCGCCTCGCGAGTGAGAAGGACGAGCACCGGATGCTGCTCTGGGCGCAGTTGCAGGGCCATCTCCCCGCGAGCGAACACGCCGAGGTGATGAGTGAGCGTGTTCGCGAGGTCGAGCAGGCTCAGCGCGACGGATACGTCGACTCCGATTGGAGTGCAACCGATCTGATGACGTTGATTTTCGGTGTGCTGTTCAGCTGGTTCACCACACCGGACCTCGACCAGCAAGCCCATCGGCGGTGGGACGACGACGAGATCGCGCGGCATCGTCTCGTCGTCGGCGAGGCGGTCAGGAGATTGGCGGAGCCGCGGGTAGAACGGTGATCACCCCGATCGAAGGAGCCCCGTGACCGTGTCCGAGGAACGCCGTCTGATGGCTATTGCCGCAGTGGCCGGCATCGCCCAGAACGCCATCGCGATCCCCTACGTCCGAGAGCACGGCACCCGCTCGGTGGCAGACTTCTTCGTCGGCAAAATCTGGTCGACGGTGCCCGGAAAGTTCGCGATGGTCGATCTGATTCTCGTCGTCGTCGCGTTCCACGCGTGGGCGCTGCCGGAGTCGGGTCGACTCGGGATCCGCCGATGGTGGTGGGCAGCGCTATTCATGACCTTCACCGTGGGGATCGGCACCGCGATCCCCTTCTTCCTCGCTGCACGGGCTCGGGCGTTGCGAATGGCGACCTGACGGGGTTCCCGCGCGGGAAGATCGTGCCCCCGCTTCACAGCATTCCGCGTAGAGACTCGTTCTCGACAGATGACACCAACGAAGTGCGTCGGCAGTCTGAAAGCACATAGAGGGCCTGCTCCCACGAACCGGCCGCAGTAGGAATTCCGAGGGCCTCGTCCACACCCCCTAATCACAAACCCGCCAACAGCGAGATGGGTTCGCTGAACTAGTGCGACCCTGTCAGGAAGTGCGTGGTCGGAGTCTGGACGTCAAGCGTCGCACCCTGCTCGTTGAACTCACATCACCTTGGTGCTGCTCGAGGAGCTCCTCGATGCGTGACCACGGAACTATCTTCCTATGCGCAGCGCATTGCGACGAAGGGTTACGCCCGGCCTTCTTGATGGCATCGGAAGACGCTTCGAGCCGACTCGAGTCTTCACCAAGCGCTTCTGCAAGCCACACCAGTCCTGGCGCACACCTGAAGTGGTTGTAGGCGTATTTCGCGTCTTTCCCCGGGTTCTTACGTCCGTAGAAACCCGGCCCATCGTACTCACTCAACCAACCGACGAGGTGTTCGCGCTGACTGGCGTACTTCCTATTGGGATCAGCAGGGAAGGGCATCGATGCTTCGAGTGCGTCCGTGACCGGTTGTTGCGCTGACAGTTTCGAGATGATGTCGGCGAGTGCACGTGGTTCCACCCAACGCTCCATTTCTTCAACAAGTAGACGTCGAGAGCATCCTAGCTTTCACGCGTCTGCTCCAGTGAGTAGCCAAGAACGTCTTGGCAACGGACCTAGCGGATCGCCTCTTCCTAATTGCCGGGTGCGTCGATCAGTTCGCGATACCTCTCCACCATCCTTCCGATCACCTGATCACCATCCGACGCCCAGATCGCCGCGTTGAAGATCTCCACCTCCACGTCACCGCGGTACCCGGCCTCCTCGACCCACCGCCCGATGGTGGCGAAGTCGATCACCCCGTCGCCCATCATCCCGCGGGACAGGAGCGGGTCCGCTTCCATCGGCACCAGCCAGTCGCACACTTGGTACGAGCTGATGCGTCCGCGTTCTCCCGCCGTCTCGATCTGCGCCTCGAGGTCGGGGTCCCACCACACATGAAACGTGTCGACGACGACGCCCACCGCCTCCACCGGATGCGGCTCCGCCATGGCCAGTGCCTGACCCAGCGTCGAGATCACCGCTCGATCGGCCACGAACATCGGATGCAACGGCTCCAACGCGATCCGCACACCTTGCTCCAGCGCGTAGGGCACCAACGCGGCGAGCCGCTCGGACACCCGTGCCCGCGCACCGATGAGGTCGCGATCCGGGATCCCGCCCATCACCATCACAAGCTCGGGAGCCCCGAGCTCGGCCGCCTCGTCGAGTGCGCGACGGTTGTCGTCGAGCCCGTCGTCGTCGATGGCCGTGAGAAATCCACCGCGGCAGAGGGTCGACACCCGCAGTCCGGCATCGGAGATCATCTTCGCCGACTTCGTGACCCCGGCTTCCTGCACGCGGTCACGCCACGGCCCGATAGCACCGAGTCCCGCCCGCGCAGCACCCTCGACGGCCTCCTTCAAGGTCCAGTTGTTCACCGTCTTAGTGTTGAGAGACAGGCGCTCGAGACTCATGCCGACACCCCGTTCAGCTCCAGGTACACGCCCATCCGGTGCACGGCCAAGGCCGGGTCTGCCAGCAGCCCAGCACGATCCGCCAGGACGAACAACTGCGTCAGATGCTCCACACTGCGGCCCGACGCCAACCCGCCGACCATCGAGAAGCCGGGTTGCTTCCCGTTCAACCACGACAGGAACGCGATGCCCGTCTTGTAGTAGTAGGTGGGTGCCGCGAAGATGTGTCGGCCCAGTTCCTGCGTCGACCGCAGGATCTCCTCTGCCCGAGCCGTGTTGCCATGATCGAGCTCCTGCAACGCCGTGGACGCCGCGGGGTAGATGCCGGCGAAGATACCGAGCAGCGCATCGGAGTGGTGCTCACCGTCGCCCATGATGAGCTCCGGGTAGTTGAAGTCGTCCCCCGTGTACAGGCGCACTCCGTCGGGCAGGGCTGCGCGCAGAGCGATCTCGTGCTGAGCGTCCAGCAGCGACACCTTCACACCGTCGACCTTCGCAGCGTGTGCCTTGATCAGTCCACGGAACGTCGCGGTCGCCTCGTCCACCACCGCGCTGCCCCAATAGCCCTCGAGCGCAGGGTCGAACATCGTTCCGAGCCAATGCAACACGACGGGCTCGTCGACCTCGTCGAGCAGCGTCGAGTAGACGGACAGGTAATCGTCGGGTGACGACGCCACCCGCGCCAGCGCACGGGACGCCATGATGATGACCTTGGCGCCCGACTCCCGCACCACCGCGATCTGCTCGCGGTAGGCGTCGAGGACACGGGCGAGACCCTCCCGACCCGACGGCAGCATCGACAGGTCGAGCTGGTCCGTTCCGGCGCCGCAGGCAAGCAGGCCGCCGACCCGGGCAGCCTCGGCACCCGAACGTCGGATCAGCTCCGCGGTCGCGGTCCAGTCGAGGCCCATGCCGCGCTGGGCGGTGTCCATCGCGTCGGCGACACCGAGTCCGTAGGACCACAGCTCGTGCCGGTAGGCGAGGGTGGCGTCCCAGTCGATGTCGGCCGGTGCGCCCGGAGTGTTGTCACCCGTCGTACGCGGAATGACATGTGCCGCTGCGTAAGCGATGCGCGAGGTGATCGGGGAGGTGGGCTTCGTCCACTCACCGGGCTCCCTCAGCTGATACGAGCCGTGGCCCGGCAGCGCGATGGTGAGGCGCGAGTCGACGGCGGTCACAGCGAGATCTCCGGCACGTCGAGGCGGCGGCCCTCCGCGGAACTACGCAGGCCGAGTTCGGCCAGCTGCACACCGCGCGCGGCGGACAGGAGGCCATAGCGGTGGGGGCGCTCGGCGATGACGTCGCGCAGGAACTCCTCCCACTGCAGCTTGAAGCCGTTGTCCAGATCGGCGTTGGCCGGAACGTCGAGCCATTGGTCGCGGAAGGGTTCGGTGACGGGCAGATCGGGGTTCCACACGGGCTTGGGAGTGTGCGAACGGTGCTGGGCGACGCAATTGCGCAGTCCCGCGATAGCGGAGCCATGAGTGCCGTCCACCTGGAACTCGACCAGCTCGTCGCGGAACACGCGCACGGCCCACGACGAGTTGATCTGCGCGACAACCCCGTTCTGCATCTCGAAGATGCCGTACGCCGCGTCGTCGGCGGTAGCGGCGTACTCGTTGCCCTGCTCGTCCCACCGCGTCGGGATGTGAGTGGTGGCCTTGGCGGTGACGGTCTCGACCTTGCCGAGGATGCCCTCGAGCACATAGTTCCAGTGGCAGAACATGTCGACGACGATGCCGCCGCCGTCCTCGGCGCGGTAGTTCCAGCTTGGCCGCTGCGCGGGCTGGCCGTCGCCCTCGAAGACCCAGTAGCCGAACTCGCCGCGCAGCGAGAGGATGCGTCCGAAGAAGCCCTCGTCGACCAGTCGCTTCAGCTTCACCAGCCCGGGGAGGTAGAGCTTGTCGTGGACGACGCCGGCCGTGACGCCCGCGTTCTGTCCGATGCGGGCCAGTTCGATGGCCTGGGTCAGCGTCTCGGCCGTCGGCTTCTCGGTGAAGATGTGCTTGCCGGCCTTCATCGCCGACGACAGTGCCTCCGCGCGACGCGAGGTCACCTGGGCGTCGAAGTAGATGTCGATCGACGCATCGTCGATGACCGACTGGGCGTCGGTGGTGTAGTCGGCGATGCCGTGCTGGGCGCAGAGTTCCTGCAGCTTGGCCTCGTTGCGACCGACGAGCACCGGCTCGACCTGGACGCGCGAGCCGTCCGCGAGCAGCAATCCGCCGGCGTCGCGGATGGGGAGGATGGAACGCAGGAGATGCTGACGGTAGCCCATGCGACCGGTGACGCCGTTCATGGCGATGCGCAGGGTTCGGGTGGGGTGGGACATCGAATGGCCTTTCTGACTGCTCGGCAGTCAGGTCTGAAGAGTGCACGACCGAGTGGATCGAGGCGCGCGAGGGCCTCGGGAGACGGTGCGGCGGAAAGTCCTGCACGCGTCGAGGGGCAAGTCAGCTTCGGAATGCGCTTTCCAAGCTATGCTGTCGGGGTCGATCGGTCAACAGGTACCGGTAGACCGCAACGATTTCGTGGGGGTGGCGAGCATGGCGGCAGTGCGATTGCGTGACGTGGCAGCAGCGGCCGGCGTCTCCCAGGCCACGGCATCGCGAGTGCTCAACGGCTCGTCGAGAGTGCCCGGCGAGGGCGTCGCCGACCGAGTGCGTGCCGCCGCAGCCGATCTCGGCTACATTGCGAATGCCCAGGCCCAGGCCCTGGCGCGGTCATCAACGGGGCTGATCGGTCTCGTCGTGCACGACGTCGCCGACCCGTACTTCTCCTCCATCGTCCGCGGCGTGCAGAACGAGGCACGTGACGCCGGCAAACTCGTGCTGCTCGCGAGCACCGAGCGCGACTTCGCCATCGAGCGGCAGTCGGTGAGCACGTTCATCTCCCACCGTGCCGATGCCATCATCCTCGCTGGGTCGAGGCAAAGCGGCGACCTCGACCGCGCGCTGGAACGCGAGTTCGAGGCTTATCGGGACAACGGTGGCCGCGTCGTCGTCATCGGTCAGCCCATGCCGTTCGGTGCGGCTGTCGAACCCGAGAACCATTCGGCATCAGCAGCATTGGCCGAAGCACTGTACGAGCACGGCCATCGGCGCTTCGCGATCATCGGAGGCCCGGGCAACATTCGCACGTCCGCGGACCGTCGCAACGGATTCGTCGAAGCGCTGTGCCGCCACGGCATCACCCCGGAGATCGAGGTGGCCGGCGACTTCTCTCGCGACGGCGGCTACAGCGCGGCACGACGCCTCGCGGCCGCCTTGGAACTGACGCCCGGTCACGGCACTCCCCCGTGCGTCTTCGCCGTCACCGACGTCATGGCCATCGGAGCCATCGCCGCGTGGCGTGAGCTGGGCCTGAGCGTTCCCGACGAAGTCTGCGTCGCGGGTTTCGACGACATCCCCACCCTACGAGACCATGTCCCGAGCTTGTCGACGGTCGCGCTGTCTCTCGTCGACATCGGCGTGCGCGCCGTACGGCTCGCACTCGACCCGTCCGACCGCGCCCTCGACGCGCACGAGTACGCACCGGGAACGGTCGTCCTGCGCGCGAGCAGCGCCCTGAGCAGGTAGTTGTCCGTTTTCCTTGACACTGTGGGCGCGATCACATTAGATTCGGCCGCAGCTTCGGAAAGCGCATTCCAGCGGGAGTAGTCGGACCCGCACCACTACTAGCTTTAGGACTCCTCATGGCGGTAACAACGTCGGTCGAGGCCCCACTCGCTGCACCGTCGGCACCGCATCCCGCGCCGACGCGTCGTCGACGGTTTCCCTCGTTCCGCAACACCTGGTCCGGCTTGTGGCGGCCTCTCGCTCTCGTGGCTGCGCTCGTCGTCGCGTGGTGGGCGGTCACGACCACCGAAATGGTTGCGCCCTACATCCTTCCGTCTCCCGGTGACACCTGGTCGACGATGGTGGGCAACGCGTCCTACCTCGCCGGCCACACCTGGGTGACCACCTACGAGACCATCGCGGGCTTCGTCATCGCCGGCCTGGTCGGTATCGCCGTCGCGGTAATCATGATCTACTCGTCGTCGATCGAGAAGACGATGTACCCGCTGATCCTCTTCGCCCAGGTCATCCCGAAGATCGCCATCGCACCACTGTTCGTCGTGTGGCTCGGCTTCGGCGCCAGCCCCAAGATCCTGGTCGCTGTCCTCATGGCCTTCTTCCCCATCGTCATCGCCGGCATGGCGGGCCTGCGGTCCGTCGACCCGGAGATCCTCGAACTGACGTCCACGATGGGCGCGAGCAAGTGGAAGACGTTCTGCAAGGTGCGCTTTCCCGCCTCGCTGCCGCAGCTGATGTCCGGCCTCAAGATCGCGGCGACGCTCGCCGTGACCGGTGCGGTGGTCGGTGAGTTCGTCGGCGCCAACGAGGGACTCGGCTACGTGATCCTCCAGGCGAACGGAAACATCGACACCGCAATGCTGTTCGCCGCCCTCATCATCATGTCTCTGCTCGGCATCCTGCTGTTCCTCGTCATCGAGATCGCCGAGAAGTTCCTCATCCCCTGGCACGCATCGCGCCGCTCCACCGCGTCCGTCGGCGCAGTGTGACCCGGCTGCCTCACTCACACCTCCTCGAAAGAAGACATCCATGAAGCTCAAGACTGCCCTCGTGGCTGCGGTAGCCGCGTCGCTCGCTCTCGCCGGATGTGGCGGCGGCGGTGGCGGTGCGGAGAAGGCTCCCGGCGCCGACGGTGAGACCACCGCGACGTCGCTGATGCTCAACTGGTACCCCTACGGCGAGCACGCACCGTTCTACTACGGCGTGCAGGAAGGGATCTTCGCCAAGCACGGCATCGACCTCACCATCACCGCCGGCCAGGGCTCGACCAAGACCGCGCAGGCCGCCGGCTCGAACCAGACCGACTTCGGCTGGGCCGACTCCGCCGCCGTCATGTCCAACATCGACAAGGGCGTCAAGGTGAAGTGCCTGGGCGTCTTCCTGCAGACGACGCCGTCGGCCGTCCAGGTCTACGCCGACGGCCCCATCCAGACCACCGCGGACCTCGCCGGCAAGACGATCGCCGTCTCCGCCGGTGACGCACCGACCACGACGTTCCCGATCTTCCTCGACCGCGCCGGCGTCCCCGAGGACCAGGTGCAGCAGCAGAGCCTCGACTCCGCGGGCAAGATCGCCGCCATGCTGTCCGGTCAGGTCGACGGCCTCATCGGCTTCGCGCACGACCAGGGACCGAACATCGCGAACAAGTCGGGCCGCGAGATGCGCTACCTCCGCTACTCCGACGAGGGCCTGAACTTCTTCAGCAACGGCCTCATCGCCAACACCTCCACCATCGAGAGCTCCCCGGAACTGGTGCAGGCCATGGTCGACGCCACCACCGAATCGTTCGAAGCCGCCATCGCCAACCCGGAAGAGGCCGTCAAGGCCATGGTGGGCAAGGACCCGCAGACCCCGCCGGAGTCGGTGCTGCTGCAGCAGTGGCAGGAGACCATCCCGCTGCTCACCACCGCCAACACCGAGGGCCAGGCACCGGGCGTCAACGCCGAGGAGGACTGGACCAACACCATCTCCATCCTCGGCGACGCAGGCTTGACCGAGGTCGGAGCCGAGCCGTCGAAGTACTGGGACTCCTCCTTCACCTCCAGCAAGGAATGAGCGACGACATGAGCGCCATCACCCACGAACGCCCCACCACCGTCACCGACACCGCCGTCTCGGTCGACAACCTCACCGTCCAGTTCTCGTCCAAGCGTGGCGACGTCACCGCGTTGTCCGACGTCGACCTCAAGGTCGGCCAGGGTGAGTTCGTCTCCATCGCCGGCCCGTCGGGCTGCGGCAAGTCCACACTGCTCAAGGTGGTCGCCGGCCTGACCGGCGCGTCCCGCGGCTCTGTCGAACTCGCCGGCCGCGAAGTGAAGGGACCGCAGCGCAACATCGGTTACGTCTTCCAGCGCGCAGCACTCCTAGAATGGCGCACCGTCCGCAAGAACATCCTGCTCCAGGGCGAGATGCGCGGCATGAACAAGAAGGCCGCCGCAGCGAAGGCCGACCAGCTGATCGAGATGACCGGCCTGACGGGCTTCGAGGGAGCACTCCCCCACGAGCTGTCCGGCGGCATGCAACAACGCGTCTCCCTCTGCCGTGCGTTGCTGCACGAGCCCGAGGTGCTGCTGATGGACGAGCCATTCGGCGCCCTCGACGCTCTCACCCGCGAGAAGATGAACGTCGAACTTCACCGCATCTGGCGGGAGACCGGGACGACGGTCATGCTGGTCACCCACTCCGTCGCCGAAGCCGTCTACCTCGCAAATCGCGTGGTGGTCATGAGCCCGAGGCCGGGGCGGATCGTGGATATCCTCGACGTGGACCTCCCGGCACACAGGGAGTACAGCGCGACGATGGAGAAGCCGGAGTTCATCAGCGTGGCCAATACGGTGCGGGACTTGCTGGGGGCTACGACGGGAGCGGACTAGGTTGCCAGCGGTCCCGCATTTCCAGGCCAGAGAACCAAACCCGCGTCTGGGTTGTGGACTTTGTACGTTGACACACCTAGGCGCGGTGGGTGCACAAGGTGTTCGTCATCTTCAGCCGCCGGATCGTCACCCGGCACGCCTCCACCTCAAAGTCAGTGGACCTGGCGTTAAGGCAACGCCGACGGCAATGCTATCCGCTGCAAGCTTCTGAGCTCATGCATCATTGGGGTGCCCAGGAACGGATGTACATCACTGCAGTTGACGGAAGATTGGCACTCGAATACATCGCCGCAGCCGGGTCAGTCGGGATACGACAAGTACTGATCAAGTCGACGAAGAAACTGCACAAAACAGTGCCTTGGGAGATGGTCTTCTCTTTCGGACCCTTCCGGACGGTCGCCAACGGTGAGTTTGCCCCGCCGAATGGGTCGATTACACAACTCCCGGTCGACTGCACTTAACAGCAGGCTCACGACCCCGCATCGAGTAACAGACGCTTCACTAGTCTCGCCTCACCGCCAACGAACTGCCCCAACTGGAAGCCTTACAGAACCAAGAGAGATTCAGGTTGTTCACCTCGCTTTATCATCCGTCGTGGCCGCCGCGTTCACGGCCGGGGACTCCAGCCATCTCGCCGAGTCTAGCGACCAACAGTGTCTACTGATGCGGCCGAACGCTCGACCGCCGCCGTTTCTTTGGGCACATCTGAAGCGCCATCTAAGATGATCGCGGCCAAATCGTCTACGTGCTCGTCGACAGCATCGGCTGGGAACATCCACTGGACGTCGCGGTGCTCTGTGGTGATGCTGATAGCTGCCCTCACGCTCGCGCTATGTTTTGTTCGAGCGCGAACATACCTAACCTCGTCTAGAGTATAGATCGAGCCGAGCACTCCCTGCCGCAGCAAGGTTTTCGGGTCGGCGGTGAAGATCCGGTGGTCGGTGACTGCTACAAAGGTGCTCGATGCAAACTTCTCGACCACCGCCCCCGTCCTGCTTGCAGCAAGTGCATCCCAGGTTGCGTCTATTCGCCTGGCGAGGATCGCTGGTACCACGCCCGTGAGGTTGTGACTGCCGACCTCGTAGGGAAACGCCACGCTGCGGAGAGTCTCGCCGTCCTCAAGAAACCACCGCAGAACGTTCAGGTACGGCTCGAGGTCCAGGTTATCGGGCGCGCATATTGTCTGCGGAATGGCAGGTACGTTCGCTCCGGGATGAAGCACGGTGAAGAGGGGCTCGATGGCTTTGAGGAGGCGCTCGCACGTCAGTCGCGAGGCCTTAGCGTCTGTGCGCTTCTTCGTGAGTGGAACCGCAGCCCGCCCAGGGAGTTCCGCGATGATTCGCAACTCGCGTGTGAGTGAATTAGTGAGCAGTCTGATCTGGCGAAGCGACTCACTGATCTCCGTAGGCAGGTCCCGAACGATCAAGTCGAAGAGCTGCGCCTCTTTCTCGTCGTTGGCACCTCGGGTTCGCGCGAGGCCAGCACGGATAGCCTGGTATTCCGCATGTGTCTTCAACGAAATGAGTAGCGCATGAATGTCGAATACAATTGCCTCAGCATTAAATTCGAGGTACTGACGGCGGGCGCGCCCATTCAGGTTCCCAAGCTCGTCAATGTGTCCGACCACGTTCTTTCGGTACATCTTGAGCTGTTTGCGGATCATTGGACCGCTGGGAGCGATGGGCTCCCACACTGACTCGGTAATGGTGTCGAGTTCGCGAGCTTCCTGGCTTGCCTCATCGACGGCCTCTGCGAGTCCCTCGAGTTCGGCCCACTGATCATTCCGAATGGTCTTCAGTGCCTGTGTGGTGAGCGCAATATTGGTGCGGACGAGACCCGAAATCTCGCCGAGTTGCATCTGGAGCGCGATCATGGCCACAGCGGGGCCGATCGCTGCGACGGCCGACGCGGCCGTCATCGAAACCGGGATGAAGCGTGCCTGGCCGACTATCACGCCATCCTTGAAGATCGCTCCGAGTAACGCACCGTCCTTTCCCGCCATCTCCCCACCGCTCTTCAACAGCGACATCGTCGCATCGTTGACCTTGAAGAGGCCCTGCAAGCCTGACGCATACTCCGCAACGTTTGCCACAAGCGTGCCGACGTTGCCGATCGAGCCCAGAACAGTCGCGAGCTGAGTTCGGTCGACTGCCGGTATCAGATCGAGACTGATGAGCTCTAGGCCTTGGGGGACTTCACCGAACACGACTGCGACACCGGGCGTCACCTCGACGAGGGTCGTGGCTGGAGCGATCTCCAACGCATCTGAGCTACTCTCACCCTCCTCATTGGGGCGCGTGTCAACGCCGTTGTCTTTGCCAGCAGCCTGTTGGGGCACGTCGCTCATGCATGTTCTCCTTCTAGTCGAAGACGGCCTCGTGCCTACCTCCGACGTTCACGTCGAGTATTGCAGTAGCCCCTGACAGTTCAGAGCTCAAAGTGCGGAAGACCTTACATTCGGTCCGGTTGATCGGTGGGCCGACGACTCAGCTTCAGCGGGATCACTGCCGTGCGTCGTCTGCGGCTTCAGTGGACAACGCTTGCTCAAGGGTGTCGGAATATTCGAGCGCCTCAGCTCTCAGGCGCGGAAGGCCTCCAGCCTCTCCGGGTCCCAGACGCGCTTCGCTAGTTCTAACACCAACTTGCGTCTCTCGAGCTGCTCTGCCAAACCGAACTGATCGTAAGCTCTGAACCCTAAACCTTCGCGCTGTACGAACTGCGCAAACTGGGGTTGATGAGTGTAAGCGGACGATGTGAGGCTAGCGGCCAGAAGGTTTTGCTTCGCATAATGTGGGGCCTTCTGATCAAAAGGTCGATCTTGGTAGCTGCGGTTTACATCAGCGGGGAGTAGCAGCAGACCGCCAATGTTATTTCGCGCATTATCGAAATCCGTTCGAGAATCGAAGTCATCGTCGTAGCGGCCGTATTTGTCTGCCCAAATATGTTCAATGTCAAAAGAATTCTTAACTTTGCGATCAACATATTTATCGAAAATATCCGGCTTCCCAGACTCGACATCAACGTAGGATGTAATACGCGCCAAAAAGTGGTAAATATACCGCCGGCTGAACTGGTTCATTCGTAAATCAGTGACCCCAAGACGCCCGCGCACCTGGCTGCCGTCAAAATCGGCGTCGCCCGCGTGAAGCTTCTGCTTAAGTACGTCGACGAGCTCGGTAAGGGACTTATCTCGTATATCTCGACAGAGACCCCACATCGTGTAACTGACACTGGAGTAACCGACACGGATGTAGTTCACTGTCCGACGCATCAGCCAGATATCAAGGTATGTCGCGACAGCGTTCATTTTCTTGGCTGCCGTGTCACTGTCGTCTAGCGGCGAGAGTGCTGCAAGCAAGACCGTAGGTTGCCAGGTGAAGTCATTGTGGGCATTGTAAAAAACCGACTCCCAACCAGGTGTATACGCTTTCGCCGCATCCAAAATTTGCGTGTAGGAACGCGCAAAAAAGGGGATTTCGTCGAGGATTAGTTTTCGATTTTCTGTGCTTGTGCCAGCCCCGATTCGTTTACTGTTGTCACGAATCCAACGATGAAACGCAGTGCCGATGAGCTCCCAGTCCTTATCGGTGGCGCCGGCCTTGCCATCTCGGATCGACTCCGCATATCGTGACCTCAGCCATGCCTTCACAAATACAGAATCGCGTTCTGCGTTCGGTTCCGACCCCCAAGAAATCAACTCAGAAATGGTCTTTTTCCACGTAGTGTTTGCAGAGGTTCGCTCGTCGTGATCATCAATCCCACCTAGCAAATATGCTTTCATCATATCGACCGGACTGAGAGGTTTGCCGCGGTCGTTCATGGTCTCGAAGATCGAGTACGCGTGCTCATCGGTTTCGGTGGCAATCTCGATAAGGCCCACATTAGTTAGCAGCCAGTAAATGAAAGTCTCGAACCCGTCTCCCAGTTCGTCAGCAAGTTCCGAAGACTCAATATCTCGATATCGATCTAAAATGTTTTGGACCGATTCGTTTTTACCCGAAGCGTTGTAATCGTTTCCAGCGAACAACGCTTGTATAACATCGAGCCGTTCCGATATATCAAGATTAAAATTAAGAACGCCGTAGTTGTCCGAGAATATAAGCGGCTCAATCCTTGGGGCTACTTTGAGCTTTCGCGCGGTCGCCTGACGATAGAGATATATCAGAAGCAGCGTGATAGAAGTCGCCCGCTGCTGACCGTCGACCAAATAACTTTTGTCGGCACGACGCGTAACGATGATCGAGCCAAGGAAGTAGTCGGAGTATTCGCTAGCATTCTTCGGTAGATGGCCAGGCTGGTAGTCTTGAGAAAATTTTGTTTGGAGGTCCGATATCAACTCCTCCACGTTTTTCTTGTCCCACTTATATTCTCGCTGATACTCGTCGATCGAGAACGAACGATTTTGAAGTAGTTGAGTGATAGTCCTGTAGTGCGGCGTAATGCTGCTCACTAATTTGCTCTCCTGATTCTATCGGGCTGAATCGGTCGTGACCCTGACCAATGGGTTACTCAACTGCGTCGACCTGATCACAACGCTTGACCGCTGGGCACCAAACTGCTTCTCTCCCCCACCCACATGACGGCCAGCTCATCTCTGGCTCTGGTTGCGGCGACGTAGACGAGCGATCTCTCCCGCTGAAGCGCGTCGTCCCGGTCCCCCTCGGGCAACTGGGCGATGATGTAGTCCCGTGGCATGGCGTTCGCACTCACGCCGACCAGGATGACGTTGGCGAACTCCATGCCCTTGGCGCGGTACATGGTCATTGCCTGCACGCCGGCTGATGACGATTTGCTGGTGTTGTCGACGAATGTGGCTGTAACCCCACGCTCCCCGAGCGCGCGCGGAAGCGCAGAGGCCTCTTTGTTCGCGGTCGCGAGAAGCCCGATCGAGGACGTCTCGCCTCCGCCCCACGCCAGAATCTGCTCCGCAACTTTGTCGTAGAGGTCCGATAGGTTTTCGGCCTGGACAGTCGTGGGCGTCGGGCCCGTCCTCGCGGATCGGTAGCCGGCAGCGTTCTCGCTGTCACCCTCGAGGCCGACGAAATCGTCTCCGGTCAGCACCTCGAGTGCGTAGTGCAAGTTCTGCTGAGTCGTGCGGTAGTTCAACGTCAACCGTCGAGATCGACCGACAATTTTGATTCCGAGTTGTCCGAGAACGATCTTCTGGCCATAGATGCGCTGGTGAGCGTCTTCGGCGAAAAACAAATCGTCGGGGCCGGCGGGTGCCAGCGCGCGAAGCAGCTTGAACCGACTCGGCGTGAGGTCTTGCGCTTCGTCGACGATCACGTGATCGGCTAACCCGCCCTCGACGGATTTGACAACCTCGGCCGCGATCGCTGCTTTCTCCTCGAAGTCGGCGTATCCGGATGCGGCTGCGCCGGAGCGATAGCTTTCGATGACATCCCACACTGCGTTGCGCTTTCCCCGGTTGAGGGACACACCTCGGCCCCCGCGCCGCACCCTGAGGTATCCGTCGCGTTCGGTGATGCCGTGTGGCAAAACGACAAGGCTGTATTCAGTTTCGAAGAACGACGGAATCGACAACTCTGGTGGAAGATCGACCCCACCGACGGCAATGGCGTTCTTCCATGCGTCGTCGATCCGGCGGCCGAAAAGTTCTGATGTTCGCGGGCCCAGAACACGACCGACCGGCCCGGGGTCATCCGCGGTTCCGTCGAGGTCCCCTTTGTGGCGATGCAGGACCCGCGCAGCGATGCTGTCGACACTGGCCACGAAAATCCCTGGTTGCCCGACGTCGGCGGCGATCGGCAGTGACGGATCCAGAAGCTTGAGTTGCTCGACAAGACTGTCGGCAAGAGTTCGGTTGAATGTGGTGAGCACTATTCGCGCCGCTGGATTGCGTTGAGCCAGGTATCTCGCCCTGTGTAGGAGCACCACGGTTTTGCCCGTGCCTGCACCACCGGTCAGCCGGAACGGGCCGGTTTGATCCTTCTCGACCCAGACTCGCTGCTCGGGATGCAGAAACACCCGCCACGCGGCGAAGTCGGCTGCCTCGATGGCTGCACGCAGCTCGTCGTTGTCCTCAACGAACGCGAACTGCATCCGAGCCGCCGGGTGTTTCAGGGCGGCGATCAGACGCTCGTCTTCGGTCCCCTTCTTGGGAATCTCGAGTCGAAGCGCGTAACGATCTTGAACGTCCGACAGTGCAGTTCCGGTTGCGAGGTCGACGAATGCCTCGCCTTGCCATTTCGCTGGCGCCTTTTGCGCGTAGGCGAGGATCTCGTCCTCGTCGCCGATCTCTAGAGCTCCGTCGGCGAAAGCGCTGTCCATTCCCAGAGCAGTGAGATCCTCGTGCGCAAACCCCCGTGAGCGCAGTGTTCGATCGTCGACCGGTTTGAGCGCAGACGGCGCCGGTACCGCAGCACTTGCCGCCGCAACTCGCTCCGGCTGGTACGAAATCTCGGCGATACCGTTGCGTGGGTTGATAGCCAACCGTCGGGTTCTGGCGATTTCGATGGCTTCGTCGTGGGGGTAGGCGCCGACGAACACGAACAGTCGGTCGCGGTCGGGGTCGGTGATCTCGAATAGAACAGCACGCCAGAAATTGTCGACGCGACCCGTACGAGCACGAGGGTCGGCCGAGTTTGCCATCGGCTCGATGTGCAGGCCGGACGACGCGTGCGATTGCATCAGTTTCTGGAGGAAGGCAAACACCTTTCTCTGCACACTGCCGTCGATGTTGTTCATGTCGCCTAGGACGATTTGCGGCATTAGCTGCTCCCATTCGTTACGGCGTCGAGTGCGGCCGCGGCAATCTCGGCGTCAGGCAAGACGATGGTCCATCCGGCATCCCTCAGCTCCTGCCGGTCGCGGTCGTTGAGGTCAAAGTTGCTTGCAATGTGCTGTTTCGGCCAGGAGATCTCGATGGGAAGCCCATTCACTTCCTCGCCGACCACCGGTACGGGAACACCGGCCGCGGCGAGTGCCAGCACAAAGGACTTGGCGACGTCGGTGACCTCGTCGAACACTGCTTGCCACGCCGGATCTAACCCGGTGGCAGCCGCGGTCTCGGCAGTTGTGTCATCGACACCGATCGTCATCGACGCCGATGCGAGGTGACGGCGCGAGCTGATGGCGGCCGCTCTGGTCCGCAGCTGAAGCAGGTTCGACCACAACAACCATTCACGCCAGGCATCTACCGAGCTGTCGCCCAGAACGTCGTCGCTGTCATCGAGAACGACGGCGATTTCCGACTCTTGATGTCCACCGCCGGGGATGCGAATCGCCACCGCTAGTGTTGCCGACCGCCAGACGAACGTGTCACCGTCTGCATGGGTGATTGCTCCGCCGTCGAGCGCATCCAGCGCCAGCTGGGCGGGCGACCCTCCGCCCGATCGGACGGCCGTCGCCGCCACGGCACTGACGGCGAGGATCGGAAGATGTTGCGCAAGTGCTCGCCTCGGGGCAGGGGTGGGGTTCTGGACCCAGGCGATGAGCAAATCGAGCGCGGTACCGAACACCAGGTCGAGGGAGCTCTTCGACAGGGTGTCGCCCGCGATGCGCAGGACCCCCGGGACGAGTTCACGACGCAGCGCACCGCTGACCACGGAGTTGTCTTGCAAATCTTCATGGGTGACCGCTATAACCTGGTACCCACCGTCGCGAAGATTACGACGCTTTTCGGCGTCGTCGGCAATGCGGTTGTGTGTCGCGGTGGCGTGCCAGCGTCGTCCGTCGGTGAAGATCGCCGTCGGCGGGACACCGGGGTTGGCGGATGTCAGGAGAAAGTCTGGCTTGGATCCGAGCACATTCTCCTGGGGGCGAAGTGTCCACCGGTTGCCAGGGCCGAGCGAAATCGTGAGAACGATCCCGCGATCCGACGGCGTCTGCGACACATTGGCGCCTAGGGCGTCGAGGCGTCGGGCGAATTCGGTACGGAACCTACGTTCGAGCGCAGATTCGGGATCATCGTCGGCCGGTTCGTCATCGACTATCACCCACGGCATTGCCGCGGGTAGAGCTGCGTCGTCGTCGGGTGTCAGTTCACGGCCGGCGAGCAGCGTTCTGAGGTGTCGCTCGGCGGCGCTGCGCGAGGTGAAGCGCACCTCCGACGGGGCTGCGAGCGGCAGCAGGCACTTCTCGCACGCCAGCTTGCCGTCACCCGCGCAAGGACACCTGGCAACCACGTCGTGCGCCAACCGCAGTACGTTCCAGATGTTCTCGGGGCCGGCCAGGTCGGCCAGATATCCGGTCCCGCCGGGCACGACATCGTGCAGCAACAATCCCGGGACTACCGATCCGGACGTGGTCGGAACCTGCACGACGACCACCTGCAGGTGGTCCGGCTCGCCGCCGATGCGCTCACGCAAGCCGACGAGCAAGGCAGCCGACAGCGAGGGCACGGCAAACGAGTCACCCCAGGTGATCGACGGTGGCAGCCGCAGGACGATGCCCTCGGTTGTCAGGGATCGCGCAAGCGCCAATGTCGTAGTCGACTCTTCTGCAGCCTTCCGCAACGAACACCACGGGCGGTGTTCCCTGGGATGGTTCTGCCGAGTGTCGGTGTCGAGCTTTCCGCATTCCGAACACACCCGGAACATGCCTGATTCGACCTCGGATCCGGCCAATTGACGGGATGACCCGCCGGTGCGACTGCTCCCCGTGTTGATCCATCGAATCGTCATGTCGCGCCGGTGAGTGACACCGAAACCGAGATCGTCGACGAACCACCGACGTGCGTAGCGGCTCGGATCTATATCTGCCGCCGTGACGATGCTGTACGGCGTGCGGTTGCGCTCGTCCCTGCTGTCGTCGATGGCAGCCTCGTCCCGACGAATCACGGCGGACACGCTGGTCAGTTCGATAACCGGCAGCGTCTGGCCGGTATCGGCGATCGCAGCGCTACCGCATCGCGGGCATGTAGTGGGCGCCGCCCGGTCGATATGCAGTTCCGCGATGAATCCGCAGGCCGGACAACATGCCCACGTGCGGATGGCGTCGTTGTCGACGCCGAGATCCACTGCATCGATTTCGATGGCGTAGCCGCCGGCGTAAAAGGTGGAGCCCGGGGCGAAGTCTCGAAGCGCCTGCGCAGAAGCACGTTTGAGCTCGAAGTCCGTTTGACGCCATTCCGCCGACGCCGGGTCGACCCAGTGGACCGCCACGGACAGCGTTACCGAGTCGTCGAGAAGCGTGTAATTCGGTAGCAGCCCGAACGTCTCGAGCGCGCTGATCCAGTATTGCGACCGCAGCGACGACAGTTGCTTCGCGACGAGCCCCACAGAGACCCGCGCAGTGCGGTAGGCAGCCTTGTCTTCGTCTGTCGCAGCCGAGTTTCCGGCTTGCTGGCCAAGCTCTTTGAGGCTCGCATTGATGGCTTTGCTCCGATGGAGCAGCGTCTCCACCCGGTGTTTCCATTCGGTGGATGCTCTGTGGCCGCGTTCCGCGAGCTCGCTCGTTCCCGGTCCGTGCGTCGCTTCGGGGAAAGCCCGCAGCCGCGCTGCGACGTCGGGGTCCAGGCTGGGGAAACCGGCAAGGAATTCGTCGACGTAGTCGACGGCGTGTGCTTCCGCGTCCGAGATGAGCTGTCCGATGAAGGTCTCCGGACCGGTCGCTCCCAGCGCCTCGGAGATGGTGCGGGGGTGGATCCGATCCGACCGCCGTGCCGCGCGGTCCGCGACCGAGGCAACAAACTGACGCCGCAAAATTTCTTCGGCATCGAGATACGTCGCAGGTGGTCTGACGGACCCGTTGATAGTAGTGTCCGGGCGGGCGAACCGCGGAAGCTGATCACCCCGCGCGGTGACATAGGCGAGAGCCAGTGCATTACCGGTGAGACGACCGGCGCGGCCAACTCGTTGAACATACGACGCCACCGACTTCGGCAGCGATGACAGCATCACCGCAGACAGGTCGCCGATGTCGATTCCCATTTCCAATGTCGGGGTTGCCACCAGGACGTTCGGCGCATCCGGCTCGGGATCGGACGCCTTGAACTCCGACTCGTACCTCAGACGTGTCTCGTCGTCGAGAAGTGACGTGTGTTCTCGCGCCACTACGCGTCGTACATCGTTGTCTCGGTACATCTCCCGGTAGAAGTTGTCGGCGATCGGATGCGGTTCGAGTGTGCCGCTGCACCGATCGAGGAAACAGGGTCCGTGAATCAGCTGCGCGGTGGCGCTGGTACCGAGCACACTGACGTCCCCACATACCGAGCAGATCAACGAGGCGGACTCCGCTGCGATCGCGACCGTGTCGAGCGGCCGCACGACAATGGAACTGGGTGCAAGCGCAAACGTGCGGTTTCCGGTGGCGGTGGCCAGCTCGCCGAGGACCCCATCGCGAGCAAGCCGTTCGACCAGCAGACGCGCAATGCCGGCGCCCTCGGCGCGTGTCACGCCGAGATTTTTCGCCGCCCACTGAGCGTGCCATCCACGGGTTGCGGCTACTGGTTCGAGGTCGGAGTCACTTCGCTCGAGTTTGCCGATCAGCGGGAATCCGGGTGCGGAATTACCTCGACCGAATGCGGGCATGCCGTCGCCGCGGGGCCGCCCGCCCGTCACGCGCCAGCGCGCGCCGTCCTCGGCGCGGAACTTCTCGAACCACACATGAGCAATTGCTCCACGCAGTCGCATGTGTTCGACCACCCCGCGTGCCCAGCGGACCAGTCGCTCGTCCGTAGGTCCCTCGTCGAATGTCAGCTGCAATCCGGCGGATTCGACCGCCGCCCGCCCCGCTGTGCGCAGGGTGACGACTGGGACGGCGACCTCGGCCACGGCAGTCCCGGTGCGGCTGAGCGTCCGGCCCACGGTGGATCTGAGACCGAATTCCAATGAGAGGTCGAGCAGCAGCCGCTTGGCCACCCGCGACCGTGATGTGCCCACCTGGGCAAGCTTGGGGCGCGTCCAGAACATCGCGAACTCGTCACGGTCGGCGAGATCCGGCGGCAGCAAGCGGTACCGGGCATGCTTGTCGTCCCCAGCGTCCGAAATCATCGTCTGGGCCAATGATTCAAGGTCGAGACCATCCTCCGGAACGGCCCGACGGATGAGAGCTCGCAGCGTCAGCGATCGAGATCGGGCTTGGACGAATCCGGCCCGGTGTGCGGCATCCTGCACGCTGTCGGTGAAGACCAATGCGCGTTTCTCCGCCGAGTCGAGGTCGGGTGTTCCGAACATCGTTGACAGCGACACCGACAGCATGGTGGCAATGGCCGATCCGAGAAAACGGATGCCGTCTCGCTGCCCGCAGGACGGGCACACGTCGCGCACCGCGTTGGTTCCGGCGTCGGCGCCCAGGTCGACGAGGACCGGAACTGCGCCACCTTCAGCGAGAGTGGCGATGTCGGGCCGTGCCGTGACGATGCGCCGCTCTGCGGTAATGAGCCACGCCAGCCGTGATGTGTCCCCGGGTTCCTGGACAGGGACGGGAGCATCCGCACCGAGATCGCCCTCGGCGGGGGCATGGATGAGCGCACGGAAACGGTCGTCGTTGGCGGCACGACGTCGGCGGATGGTCGCTTCATCTGTGTCGAGATCGGTTCCCGTGGGCGCGAGGACTACGCCCCACCCGGACCGGTTGCACAAGCGGCAGTACACCGCGGGAAGCGAGGGCGCAGTGTCATGGTCGCCGCCCAGCGCATCGACGAGAATGCCGTCGTCGCTCCAGGTGAAGGACGGGGCATCCGAGACAGCCCTGTCGAGACGCGTGAGTTCACGAATCCAGAGGTGGACGTCGATCGACAGAGCGTGTCGATTCGGACCAACGGCGCGGATATGGCTGAGTGCCGTGATGAGTGCGCCCAACGCGACCCGGCGTTGCAGTGGTCCGACTTCAGAGCCGGACCACCCTGAGCCGCTTCCGGTGGCGACTGCGAAGGTGTCCGAACCGTCGTCTGGCGCGAAGAGGTCGGATTCGGCAAGGTCGGCGACCGAGACGGCTGCCGCGCATCTGCCGACCAGACGACCCACCAGAGGGTGTGCACGAACGATGGCCAGCGGATCGGACAATTCCAGGACACCGTCCGTGCCGAGGACATCGCCAGTCAGCGCGCGACAGACCGCATCGGTGACCTCCGCCGGATCCCGACGCGCGCCGGCATCCGCGAGGGCGACGACGAGGTCGTCATCAATGGCGGCCAACGGTGGCGGAGCGGTGCCGAGCTGATCCGAGCCACCGCCGAACCTCCACTCGTCCAGGGAGAGGCGTGATTCGGTGATGACGGCATCGTCGGAGAATTGTTGCCCGAAGACGGTTCGTGCGAAATCCAGCATCGCCGTTGGATCGTTGCTGTCTCCTAGGGTTGCCGATGTGGCGATCGGCGTGATCGTCCCCAGCGGGCTCGACGACATATCGACGGACGCGTCGGCCTTTTCACCGCGAATAGCGCTGAGCGTCATGCCTAGTCGGCGAAGGAGCATCGACACGTCGGTCCCTTGAGCACCGTCGTAGGTGTGAAACTCGTCGAGTACCAGGTACTGCAGACTATGGGCGCTTTGTTGCCACAATCCTGCGTCGGCACTGCGAAGTAGAAGCTGGTCGAGCATCTTGTAGTTGGTGAGCAGGATGTCGGGGGCGACGCTGCGTATGACGTCTCGGTCGGTGATGAGTCCGTCAGCGGAAACGACGGTGCGCTCGTCTCCCGCCTCGCCGGTGTAGAGCGCGGCCGTAACCCCGGCTAATGCAGTGTTGCCGGCGATGGTTCGAGCGAGGCGCCCGGCCTGGTCATTGGCCAGCGCGTTCATCGGATAAAGGATGATCGCCTTGGTACCGGTGATACCGCGACGCTTCGCGCGCTGCACGTGATCGAGGATCGGGTACAGAAACGCTTCGGTCTTGCCGGAGCCCGTACCGGTGGTGACAAGGGTCGGCCGGGGTTGCACGTCTGTACCGTCCGGGCCGTACGAGCTGAGGCGCTCGAACGCCGCGGCCTGGTGGCCATAGGGCGGAAAGCCCTCGTACCACTCCAAATTATCGCGCCAACCGTCAGCGGCAGGCCGGAAGGGAAGGCGCAGCCGCAGATAGGGTCCACGGAACATGCCGTTCGACGGGTCGGACAGAAAGTCGTCGAGGGTGCGCCGCGCGTCGGGGTCGGACAGTGCAAAAGTCGTTCCGAGATAATCGATCAGACTTGCGGCGATTCGATCGGCTTGTGCGAGCGGGAGTAGCTCCGACATCAACGGCCTTCAGCCCGAGTGGACTTCTGCGCTATAGGGGGTGTGCTACCACCGATGCCAAATCGGCGCTCGAACACTGCGTACGCCTCTCGCATGTCCTTCTCACGGTCGAGGAACTGGAATGGCAGCTCATAGACGTAGGTGTTGCCCGATGCGTTCGTGGCTGTCCGCTGATCAAGCGATAAGGAGTCACCCCTCTTGCGCCATTCTACCAATACCGATTGCGGGACCAGCCGACCGTTCGAGTCGTACAGGTACGTCTTCCGGTCGTAGCCGAATAAGACGGGAAATTGGGTTCGGTAGGTAGCACATAGTTCATCGGCAGTCACCCCGAGACCGAACGCGACGAGAGCGTCAATTTCGATCTGCGCCTGTCGGCGACTTGCTGGATTGGAAATATACCGTTGCGGGACGCTCTGGACAGCGGTTGGGGCAGTGTCGTCTACTCGCGCGGACGAGGGCACGGTGTCACTACTCTGCAAAGCAGATGCAAGGTCCTCTCGCAGCCCATTAAAGACTGAACCTACGAAAGCAAGGCGCCCGTACAGTTTTGCGCATTCTAGACGAATACGCTGGTCGCTAATCCATGGAAGACGCGTAATTGTCGAGAATAGTAAGTCTGACTTTGGAACGGACCGAACCTCGAAATCGGCAACCAGCGATGTCATTATCGCTCCAATCGCGACCAGGTCGATGACCGAGCGTTGCGGCAGTGCAACCGAGTAAAGTGTGTACAGAGGAGCCGGACCTGGCGGTAACATCGCCGAAATGAGTGTGCGCTCACCAGTATTGGCCGCCATTCGGCGCCATACCACGCGGTTGCAGTCCACTGCCCGGACAGTTCGCACAAGTCCGTCCTCGTCAGGGATCTGCCAAGAAGTGTAAGCTGCGTCGTATCGACTCCTTTCTCCCAACGGCTTATACGACGTCGCGGGAATCCAATCGGCAGGAAGGTTTTCCAGATCTACCGGCGACCAGTCCTTGTTACTGCTCATTGTCGAGTTCGGGGTCTTGTACGCCGGGTTGCCGACGTGAATATGTGGTCCCTGCAAGATGACATCATCCCAGGATTCCGGCGCACCCCAGCTCGAGTCGAAATATCCCTTGGTGCGGTCATTCTTCTCGTGCCATCCAGGCGAAAATAGCAATCCAAGTTCACCGACCCGCGGCGCGGCCGCAAGCTTTTCGAGGACCGCCGCGGCTGAAGAGTTCACGGTGTACACCATGCGGGAACGACGCGCGGGAACACCGGCATCTTCGAGCACGTTCTTCCACGACTCGAGCACGGTGTCGTCGACGGTGATGATTCTGCCGGCATGGGGTCGAAGGTCCCAATTGCCGTCAGGGTCCTTTAAACCCGGTTCGACGCCAGTGCCATCGTGAATCAGCGATCGGTCCACCGTGTCAGGGCTATATAGCGAGGCTGCCGATAGAAATCCAGGATCGTTCTGCCGCCCATATACATTAACGCCGAACGTCACCAGATTGTGAATCTCGTACAGTGCCATCTCATTCACAAACTGCCAGTGCCGTCTAAGCCGCGCGTACGTGGCTTCACGGAGAAACCCGGCCTTTTCATCAGTGAAATGAGACTCGGGGTGAATAAGGGTGACGATTCCAGAGGATGATCGGTGCTGCCACGTTCGTTCCATGAAGCATCGGTAGAGATCCGGTTGAAGACCGTCCAGGTGCGGATACTGCCGCCGATCTCCGACAAAAGCTGCGACGGCGGCAACTTCTGAGGTTCCGGCAACCGCAAGATCTCGGATGCCCTCCTCCTCCAGAACCGCCGAACGACGCAATCTGTACTCCGCTTGGGTCGGCTTCGTTGCGAGCGAGAACCAGGGGTCACCCTCGGACAGCAGCGCATCGACATCCGACCTCGGCCGCACCCACGGCGGATTCCCCACCTGCAAGTCGAATCCACCACGTCGAAAGACGGACGCAAAGTCGAGTTCCCAGTGAAAGAATCCTTGCCGCTGCGAAACTCGCTCGGCAACAGCCAACCACGGCCGATCTGTCAGAACATCGGTAACAGGGCGTGCTCCGGATAGGGTCCGATCAAATCCCTCAGCCGTGTCCAAGTCGGTCCAAGTACGGATGTCGAAGAGGTTCATCTGGCCGTCACGCTTCTCACGGGTGGTCTTCGCAATCGGACTGCCGAGCAAATCGGTCAGCGTATCGACCCACTCCGCCAAGGTCGGCGGCGCAACAACTACCCCGTTGACGGTCGCCTCACTGTCCACCAGCGGCCAAAACCACAGCGCACACCACGCATCCATCACTCGACGAAGTCTCCGATACGCACCGTCGGGGTCAGCGAGGCTCGCCTCGATCACCGCACGGGTAACCACGGGCCCTGCGGGATGCTCTGCGGGGGCCGCGCCCCACAGGTGCAGGTCACGAGCGACCTGGGCCTCGGCGATCTCGAACCGTCGAGTTGCCAGCAGCCACAAAGTCTCGACTCGAGCGGCGAGACCGACCAAGGTGGTCACCTGCTTGGCGGTGGGAGACGTTCGCAGAGTTTTCTGCCACGCTTTCACGCCGGCCAGGTGCTCGGGAGCCAGCTCCTTGGCATCCTTCGCAGCCACCGTCGAGCCCCACCCACTGGTCGGTACGAGGAAGTGGTGAATCCCGTTCTTGGGTGCGGTAATTTGCTCACCCGGCATGACGTCGGCCAGTCCAACGTCGACCGGTGTGGCATCCAGCCAGCCGCGCGACCGCAGCTCGGCACCCGGAATCAATGCCCGGCGCGCACCGATCAGTGAATTACCGCGCCGAAGCCGTAGGCCGAACCAAGGCGCCTCGAGATCGCGGACCATGGTGTCCAGCCACATCGAAATTTCGGCGAACTCGACAGCGGTGGCATTAAGATCCACCCCGTACACCTGGTGAAGCGCTATCGACGCCTTAACCTTCTGCAGCTCGATCGGGTACAGCTCAGGGTCAATTTTCTCGTTCAGTTCACGCTCACGCCGCACCAGATACTCGCGAGCGAGCTGACGGACAGCCTCGACCGCGAATGCGCCAGATCCGAGAGCCGGCTCACATACCGTCATTCCGAGAATGTCCGCAGCCGACGTGGTTTCACCGTCTTGGTCCAGCAGCTCGGCGAGGGCCTGTCCCACGGTGAATCGGGTGAGCACCTCGGGGGTGTAGTACGACGCGGACTGCTGGCGCTCGCGGCCGGCGAGACGGAAGACAAAAGTCCCCCGCTCGTGGCGCACGGGAACCAGCTCCCCGGAGTGCTCGTCGACAATCCGGACGTAGTCCTCAGCCGAAACACCGTCGATTCGCCGCTCCGGCACCACCCACGTGCCCTTGGACGGATCGCCGTTCTTCGCTACCTCGTACAGCGTTTCCTCGGCCAGGAATCCCGTGTAGCTCATCAAACCTTCGTATACGGCTCCGAGCTGATTGATTCCGAGTTCGGCGTAAGAGATGAACCCGCGGTCGCGGCCCCTCACTTCCTTGCTCAGCAGCAAGTGCCGTAGCACGCGCTGCATCGCCGCATTCCCCAGCCGCACCTCGTCGATGAGAGGAATCGCGCTGTCCGCGAACAGGTCTGCCTCGAGCCGCCGAAACACCAAACCTTCGGCTAAGCTCGCGGCGTCGCTTCCGCCGTCGTATCCCTGATCGACTCGGCGGCACAGCAAGCCCAAGGAGTCGAACAGGTGTGTGCCGCTCTCTGCGCGCGGAGTCACCAAGTCAACGAGAAGCAGTTCGCGTAGCCGGTCGAGGCTGTAGCCGGCCGAATACGTCGGGTCGCCTACCGGGAGAACGCCCAATTCCGGTTTTGCCTCCGCATAGAGCAGAAACAGCACCCGATACAGCAGACGCAACGATTGGCTTCCCAGATCGCGCGCCTCCACCGACGAGAGCTGGTCGAGACCGGCGTCGCGGCGTCGCGCCACCACGTCGTTGGCGATGATCTCGATGGACAGTCGCACGCCCTCTCGGAGATCCTTCGACACACCAACGGTGTGTTTGGCGGATTCCGCGATGACCGAGGCCCACCACAGATCACCCTCGGCGTTGGGGGCCAAGCCATCAGCGGACAGGCATGCCAGCGCACGATCTGTTTCGCCGCCGCGCTTGTCGTCGGCGCGCTCGGCGACGAGGCGGAGATCGACTGCCAGATAGCGACCTTCCGGCCAACGACCGCGAGCGGTCAGCAGCGCCGTCGAACCAGCGAGAACTAGTACGAACTGGGGTCCATCGTCGTCCGTTACCAGATTCGAGACCGTTTTCGCCACCGAGTACAGCGTCTCCGAATCGTCGATGTTCGGACGGAACGGCGTCAGCAGACTCTTCTCGTCGCGGGCGAGCAGCTGCTCGACAGACAGGTTCGCGTCGGCTTCGACGATGACCAGGGGCGCCGGCCCTATCAGCCCGCGCGCCTTCACTGTTAGAACCGGGCCACGTTCGGTGTCGGTCGCACCGACGCGATCAACCTCGAACTGCGACCCACCCGTGTATCCGAGCGCGTCCAAAATTGTGCCGTAAAGGGATTCGACGACCGACCGGTCCGAGTTTTCCCCGAACTGAAGCATGGTCCGCAACAACGCGGCGCGTTGTTCGACGAATCGGGTGCGCGGTGTCGCGTGGCCTTCGTCGCGGACGGTGTCCCATTCCTTCCGCACGGCCAGCACTTTGGCGTGGAACGACTGCGAGGTGGCGTCGGTGGTGAAGTAGTGCTCGCTGACGAACTCTTCTCCGAGAACGAATGCATCTGTTGCCGAACTCATCGAGCGGCCTCCTCAGTGGTGGTGTAGGCGGAGACGTCGTCACCGACGGGGACAACCATGAGCAGCGGGCGTACCAGACGCCGATCCGGATTCATACTCGTCGCAGTTACTTTCTCGCGCTCGACCGCGTCGGCGCGAGCAATGAGATCGCCGAACGTCTTCGCGGCACTACGCTCACGCTCCCATCGATCGGTCCGGGCAACCCAGTCGTCCATTCGTGCACGAGTCTCGGCGACGATCGCGTCGGACTGCAATTGCGCCGCTGCGTCGGCGCCTCGCACCGCGGCGGCGACCAAGGGTTGCAGAGCCGCGACACCGTCGAGGTCACCCGCATTGATATCGGCGATGTTCAGCGCGGCAATCACACCGGCGAAGGACGGATACGGGGTGACCATCGCGGCCTCAGGCGCTCCGACATCACCGAACCCGACGGTGTACCAAGAGGCACCGACCACCTGGCCGCGGGTGTTGGTCTGTGTGCTCTGCACCAGAACGGTCAGCCACGGCACGCCGCCGCGCACCGCGAAGATGCTCCGCCGGCCCAGCTCGGCGAGCACCCGATCCGACGCCCAGTCGAGCACGGGATGCAGAGGTGCGAGATAGTGCGCTTCCGGCCACGCGGACGACGATGCTCCCGACCTGGCGGCCACCAGCTCCTGCTCGCCCTTCAACGTGGTCAGCGCGAGAACGAATCGCTCGTCGATGCGCCGAGCTTTCAAATACGACTGCGGCAGGACTCGCAACCGCTGCGCCAAGTCGCGAGGCGGCACCAGACTGGCCAGGCTCCCCTGGTGACGAGTCCACGCAACTCCGCTGGGCGGAGGCTTACCGGGGGTGTCGAGCACCTGATCCAGAGCGGCCGACAGGAAGTCGACGTCGGTGGCGTAGAGGCCCGACGCGCCGTCGACAGTGGTGGTGACTGCTGGAAGCTCCTCGGTTTCGTCAACTGACCCCTGCGCGAGTTGAGCCAGCAAACCCTCGATTCCGCCGCCGGTGGCAATGTCGTCGACGGACTTCACTACATCGTCCAGCGTCGACTCCCCCGCCAAGACTTGGCGGATCGCCTCCTCCTCGGCCTTCACGTCATACGTCCCCATGAGGGAGGACGATTCACCCAGCGCGCGATGCGCTTCGTGCTCTCTCTCGACCAGCCGAGTCAACACACGCAGGTCTCCGGAGAAGCGCGGCGTCGAGGGAGTGAGAAGCAGTGTCACGATCTGCGGACGCTCACGCTGGCCGAACCGATCGATGCGGCCGTTGCGCTGCTCGATCCTGATCAGGCTCCACGGGATGTCGTAATGCACGAGATGGTGGCACCGAGCGTGAAGATTCACGCCCTCCGATGCCACGTCGCCGGTCACCAGGATTCGCACCGGTGACGACGCCAGCTTGAACGACTCCACCACGCGCTGCTGGTCGACATCGCTGAGGCCACCGTGCAGCACCGTTACTTGCCCTACTTCATCACCCGAGGACGCGGTCATGCGCAGGTCTTTCGCCAGCGCGTCGTGCAGTGCAGTCAAGGTAGCGACCCGCTCGGCGAACACCACTACCCGCGTCTCCGTGGCCACCGACACACCGATCTCCTTCAGGTGCGCAAGGAGTGCCTGGTACTTCGCAGACTGCCGAATGGTTTGCTGGGCAGTGAGTTCGAGGAGGCGGTCGAGCGCCTTCGCTTCGCGCCGCTGCGCTTCGTCGTTCATGTCCATGCGGCGACGACGTTGCTGGAGCGACTGCACCAGCGCTTCGGGCGACGACAAGTAGGCCTTCGCAAGCACCCAGGGAAACAGCCGTGATGTGCTCGACGAGGGTGATCCACCGGCTCCTGGCCACAGCCACACGTCTTCGAGCTCACGCGCCACTGCATCCTCTGCCGCCGTAGCCGGAACGGTGATATTCCGTGGCGGCTGACGTTCGGCCCAGTCGGAACCGACCTCACCTGCCACGTCGGGGTGGTGGCGGTGGCGACGAATCACCAGCCGCGCAACCTGATCCAAATCGAGCTCACCCGACGGCAGCACCGCACTCGGGTCCAACATCCGCACCAATTCAGCGAACGACTCTTCACGCCCGTTGTGCGGCGTGGCCGACGCCAGGATGAGAGCGTCGGTTTTCGACGCAAGGAGGCGCGCCAAGCGGTTGTTCTGCGCAGCGGTGTTGGTGACGTTGTGCGACTCGTCGATCACCACCGCGTCCCACTCCTGCTTGCGCAGGTGTTCGAGGTAGCGGTCGCTCTTGAGAGTGTCGATCGAGATGATGACCCGCTTGTAATAGGTGAACGGGTTCCTCGTTGCAGGGAGAACCTGCCGGATGCGCTGAATACCCGCCGAATCGAGGCGAACGAACGGCAGTGCGAAACGCGTCCACAGCTCCATCTGCATCTGTTCCAGAACATGCTTCGGCGTGACGACCAGAATGCGATCTCCGCGACCGCGCCGCACCAGCTCGGACAGAATCATGCCGATTTCCAGCGTCTTGCCCAGCCCGACAGCGTCGGCGAGCAGAATTCTGGGCCGAAGTTTGTCCGGGTGCAGAGCCTGGCGCACCGCCTTGTATTGGTACTCCAGTGGACGAGCAACACCGCGGTGCGCGGTGGTCAGACCCGGCTCGGAAATGGGTACCGGAGTCTTCCGCACCATCGCGTCGAGCCACAGACGAGCGCGGCGGAAACGCTCCGACGTGTCCGCCTCGATGGTGACGGCAGTGGGTTCGACCTCCACGACGTCGTCGAGTCCTGTGGCGAACCGCGCCGACGTGTCCCGAACCAGTTCGCTGAGGCCGATGACGTCGACAACGAAACCGTCAGACACTGGTTCGACCTTGGTGACCAACCACTCCTCGTCTCGCACCTCGACGATCGAACCGGGTGCTGCGGTGAAAGGAGATCGAGTTACCGAGGCAGACGTCACCCGGCTGATCCTGTCATCACCGTGTCGGAATAGGTACGGCGGTACGGTTCCATTCACTCACCGTAGCGGCCGCCGTCAACGCGTGTGGACCGTTCATCCGGTTTTGCCTTGTCGCGCGATCACTGGTCTCAAACAGGCTGCGCATCAAACAGGTTTGCGTCCGCCAACCTTCGCTGAGGGTGCACCAGAACCACGGCGGGCTGCGACTCGGGTGTCCACGGCGCTGCAACACGCGCATCCAGCGTGGCCTGATCAGGCACGCATCCGAACACGGCGGCGAGCAGGTGCACACCTAGCCGCGGCGGAATGGCGTTGCCCACCTGCTGCGCCCACCCGGACAGATCCCAGGGATAGTCGTCAGGAAAAGTCTGAAGCGCGCCCGCCTCCCCCGCTGTGAGCCTGGGGAGAGGACGACCGTTCCGGTCGACCAAGCGGTTCCTCGACACTTTGCCCGTCACCGTCGCCGAGGGTTGCTCGCACGTTCGCCGGCCACGAGCTGCGGGGTTGCCACCCGACCCATAGTTGGAGATGACCTCGAACCACTCCGGCCTTGCGAGAGCGTCGTTCATCGAGACCCACGGTCGAGGCTCGGTATTTCCCTGCGGAAGCCTGGCGGTGCCGATCCGATAAGCCTGGTGGGTCGGTTCCGGCGTGATCGGCTGCGTTCGTAGGTTGGCCAGCAGCACCGCGCGTCGTCGAGTTTGCGGTACCCCGAACATCTCCGTCCTCAACACCGTGCAGATGACGTGGTACCCGAGTGCTTCGAGCACCGGCTTCATCGCCGTCCATATCGGCAGTGCGGCCTGCACTTGTTCCAGAACGACGGCCTCGTACGGGTGGCCGGCGTCCATGGCTCCGAGGATCCACTTCAGTGGTTGAAGGATCAGACCGGACCGCTCGTCCTCTAGTACCTTCAGCGACGCCGTGATGTCCTTGTCGTTCGCCATCTGCCCCACCAGGTGACCGATGTGGCCGAGGGCCTTCCTGCCGCTCCCCGTCCCCGCCACGGTGAACGTCTGGCACGGCGGGCCGCCGGACAGGATGGTCGCGGCATCATGGAGCGCAGGTCCGTACGCCCTCACGTCGCCCTCCGTGGTCTCGAGCTGCGCGTTACGGCGAGTGGCGTTTGCCTCCGCATCCCACTCGATGCCGTGCGCAGCGAGTCCGACCCAGACGGCAGCCACATCGAGACCACCGGGACCCGCGAACAGATCGACCATCGAGTGTCGAGACAGGTCGAGCTGCGTCTCGACATCGTCGCCCATGGTTGCGGAGTTTACGACACGGAGGGTTCTGATCGGCCGCCGATCGATGTGTCGGTGGCTCGTCGTACAGTTCACCCACGAACCGTCCGGTACGGACATCACGCTCATCCCGGAAGGATCGGCACCACCATGGTCACCGCTATTGCCACGATCAACCTCAAGGGGGGCGTCGGCAAGTCGACGATGACGGCCGCATTGGCAGAGTTTATGGCCAGTCACTTCGGTAAACGTGTCTTGCTGATCGATCTCGACCCGCAGACCAACCTCACGACCATGATGATCGGTGGTCACCGGTGGCAGGAACTCAACAATTCACATCGGACACTTAAGGCGTTGTTCGAGCAGGCATTGGATTCACAAGCCACGGCCTTCAATATTGAAGAGGCAATACAGCGGGACGTTTCGCCGCTCGCAACGGTGACGGGAATAGACCTTCTCGCGTCATCCCTCGACATGATCGAGATCTCCGAAGAAGTCGCGGCGTGGCAGTACGAGGAACCCGATTCACTGCAGCCGCTGTCCGTGCTCAAGACTGCCGTCGACAAGGTCAGGCACAACTACGATTACATCCTGATCGACTGTCCGCCGAACATGGGCATCGTCACTCGCAACGGGCTGATGCTCGCCGATGCGTATGTCATTCCTACAATCCCAGACATCCTCTCGACCTACGGCATCCCGCAGATTCAGAAGCGAATTGCAATGTTTTCAGCGAAGTCCGGTCACTCACTAAAAGCTTTGGGACTAATTATCACGAAGTATCGAAAGAGCACCAATTTGCACCGTGACACAATCAATAGATTGCAGAACGCCGCGCTGGACTTCGACGCGCAGCGACCCGAAGAGCGAGTCAGCACAGAACGTCCGCCGAACGTCATTCCATTCTGGGTGCCTGACGCCATCGCGATTGCCGGCGCGGCTGAGTACCGAGATCAGGGTTCGCTGTCCAAGCGCTACGGAGGGGGCGACACCGTTGACACCCTCCATGACTTGACCGAGCACGTGATGATGAATGCCAAGATCTACGCATGACAGAACCTGGATCCGTCACCGGCACTCGGACTCGTTTCGACGAGGTAATCGATGCCCTATCCGCCAAAGACAGCGATGCGGCCGTCGTTGTGCTCACAATGGCACGTCTGGCGGCACAGGCAATGCTCGACGGCGATGCCGCCTTCGCCGGAGCAGCCGCCCGCGTCGTCGATTCTGTGGCCGTGCCGACTGCAGGCCCTGCCGCCGTTGTTCGCACTCCACCATCGGCTCCCCGGACACGCACCCCTCGAGCGGCTGCTGTGCTCGACCCTTTTCGTCTGTACAGAACAGACGGCCGGGATGCTCTACAAGCACGACTCGCTGCGCTCGACCTCGATCAGCTTCGCGACATCATTCACCAGTTCGGGATGGACCCGGACAAGCGAGCGATGAAGTGGAAGACCATCTCCAAGGTGCGCGAGCGCATTGTCGAACAGACCGAGGCGACACGCAACCGCGACAGGGCTTTCCACTGATCTAGCTCTAGTTCTAGCTGTAATGGCCAGGGACGTTGTGGACGGCGTGGCGACAACAGATAGGTGAGGACCTCCGGTATCGGTGTGGTTACCACAACTGCACCGACAACCGAGAGGTCCTCGTGTCCCACGCTAACGCCTCCCTCACCCCGAAGGGACGATTGAAGCTCGCGAGTTCGATCGTCGACGACCACTGGTCCATCCGGCGGGCCGCCGAACGCTTCCAGGTCTCACCGACCACCGCCAAGAAGTGGGCCGACCGGTACCGGGCCGGCGGGGCGCCGGCGATGATCGACCGGTCCAGCCGGCCCCGCCGCAGCCCCGCGCGCACACCGAGACGCACCGAAGGACGAATCGTGGCGCTGCGCTTCACCAACCGGTGGGGACCGCACCGGATCGCCTACCACCTGCACCTGCCGCGCAGCACCGTCTCCGCGGTCCTGGCCCGCTACCGGATGCCGCTGCTGCGCCACCTCGACCAGAACACCGGCCTGGCGGTGCGCCGCCCCGCACCCCGCCGCTACGAACACCCCGCCCCCGGCGACCTGATCCACATCGACATCAAGAAACTCGGCCGGATCCCCGACGGCGGCGGGCACCGCAAACTCGGCCGCACGATCGGCAACCGGCACAACAAGAAACAAGGCCGCGGCTACGCGTACGTCCACCACGCCGTCGACGACCACTCCCGCCTCGCCTACTCCGAGATCCTCGGTGACGAACGCAAAGAGACAGCCGCCGGGTTCTACCGGCGCGCCGCCGCGTACTTCACCGACCACGGCATCACCATCGCCAGAGTGCTCACCGACAACGGATCCTGCTACCGCTCAACACTGTTCGCCGAAGCACTCGGATCGGTGGTGCACAAGCGCACCCGCCCCTACCGACCGCAGACCAACGGCAAAGTCGAACGATTCAACCGCACCCTCAACCAGGAATGGGCCTACGCCCACACCTACCTCTCCGACGAAGCCCGCGCAGCGACCTACCAGGACTGGGTCCATCACTACAATCACCACCGACCCCACACAGGCATCGACGGCAAGTCACCCATCGAGCGACTCACCGTCCACAACCTCCCCGCGAAGAACATCTAGCTCAGCCGGCGAACAACACGTCGCTGAACAGGCCGTGATCTTCGTGTCCATCCTCAGGCGTACCGAACAGCAACGCACGATCAAGGTACCGGTTTCCGAGTTCACAGGACGTCTCGGGTAACAGGACGCACGCGTGGCACGCTGACAAGTTGAGAGCGTCCGAACCCGACCCCCTCGATTCGATACACACCGGATCGGCCGAGCACCACGACAGTCGAGTGAGCCCCTCTTGCAGGGCAGGCCCAAAGCTGTCCGGCTCCGCCTGCGAGGCAACGCCTCCTAAGCTTCCCGCCGAATCTGAACTTGCCGTGTAGATGAGGAAGCCGGCCATCGCCTCGTCGACGTACAGCCGCTCCCTCAACGACGCGGCCGGATAGCCGGCCGTCAACGCGAGCTGATCGATGATCAGATGTGCGAACGTGTGCAGTGCGACGCCGATCAACCCCGAGACACCGGGGAGATCCTCCCACGGTGACGTTCCCCCGGACGCGGCGGTAAACATCGCCCATCTTTCTGCAGCGAATGTGGTACCGGCCCAACGCTCCAACTCGTTGCGGTGAAACGACACGAAGATCCCTTCACCGATCACCTCCACGGCTGGGAGCCAGAACGTCTTCTCCGGCGAGAGATCGCAGAGGTTCTCCTCGCCGGTCTCATCGGCCAACCTGGTGAATCCGTAAAGCGCGCGAACTTCTCGCAGTCGGGTCACTTTTCGGACGTCCGAGATGATGTGTTCGAAATCGACGGGAACGTCACGCTCGACGCATACGAAGTCATCGTCAAGACCGTCTTGCTCCCGGCCCTCCAGAAGTGCGCGGTACTCCTGCTTGCGCAGGGCTGCCTCGGTCAGCAGATCATCCAGCTGTTCACCACGCCGGCGTTCGACCTCGGTCTCGATCTCCTTGGCCGTAAAACGGCGAGAGTGCCGGGCCAGACTTTGAAGAAGTGCCTGACTCACTGCGTCGGGGTCTTCGAGTGACGCCCAGTTCCGGGTCACGAACTTCGCCAGCGCTTGCGAGTAGGGCGGGATGGAGATTGCGGATCTGACAGCGGGGAGCCACACGTTGGAGGCACCACGCTGCACAGCACGCGGAATCTCGTCACACGGTTGCGTGGCATCCGGACCCAACCAGGGTCGATGTCCTGCACAGGTACCGAACTCTGCCAGCGCCTTCGGGCCCGCAGATCCATCGAGCGACCGCGGCTCTACCCCGCACGTGCACGTCAGCTCGAGGTCCGCCAACGATGATGTTCGCCCGCGGGCACGGAGGTGCATCGTATGATCGCTCCCCGAGTCTTGCCCCTTGTGCAGCCACCTGAAGTAAGGGAATTCGTCGATGTGCCCGCGGGTACACGCAATCACCAAGCGGAAGGGGCTGAGCTCCGTACGCTTCTCACACGTGCACCGGGCCTTTGCCGGATCACCGGACAAGCGAACGAGCGAATCGATGCGTCGGCACGACGGGCAGACCTGCGTGATGGGGAATCGGATGACCGGAACATCGCGCTTGTTCTTCGACCCGGCGGGCGGCGATTTCAATTCTGACACCCCGAGACTGCGCGCTAATCTCGGTTCAGAAATTGTGTCACCCTCGCGAGGCTTCCACTCGTGGATGCCGGCGATCATGTAACTCGTCGTCTCCGAGGGAAACAGGCTGCCCACCCCGTATGTGCTGAGCAGCTGCGTCCGTCGGGCCTTGGCCACGCTCATGAATTACTCCTCATACGAATCGGGTACAGAGCACTCTCGGCATCGACGTCGCGAAGACTCATCAACGTCGGCCAGGGCGTCTCGGTCTGGTTGTACTCGATGTCGATGTCCGTGAGGGCGGCGCCAGGCTCGACCATCAACGCGTCCATCGCGGACTTTCGATCCTGGTATTTCAACGTGTCTCGCGACGACGCTTCGTCGATCCATACCTTCATCATCGCGTTCAGCTGCTCGACGGTGTCTTCTGCTTCGTCGGGCGACGACGCGAAAACACGGCGCTCGATCGTGTCGATGAGCGCCCGCAGCTCGGTCTCGTGCTGCGGTGCCGCAACCGCGCCGCCCTCACCCGACATCGCGTCCACGAGAAGCCTTGCCAGCGAGACGAACACCCCGTGTAGCCCGCGATCTCGTGCACGTGCTGCGAAGGGAGTTGCACTCGTGGCCTCGACAGCGCGATACATGGCTTGATGGAACTGGATGAAGTTCTCGAAATGTGAGCGGTCCCGCGACCGAGCGGAGTTGAGGATGGTCACCACGAGGCCGGGATACTTGCGGCCCACGCGGCTTGTCGCCTGGATGTATTCCGAACTGGACTGAGGCTGACCCATCACCGTCATGAGCCCGAGGCGGTCGATATCGACCCCGACCGAGATCATGTTCGTCGCCAGGACGACATCGTCTGCGGCGCCCGAGTCGACGGTCCGCTCGAGACTCTTGAGCCGCCGGGGGATTTCGGCCGATGACACGCGGCTCGTTAGTTCATTCGCCGACTGGAGGTTTCTGGCTGTTGTCCCCGAGCGACGGGACACCACCCCGAGTCGCTCGCGCACGTCGCCCTCGACCTGAAGGAGCGCACTTCCCAACACACGGAGGCTATTGAAATAACCCAGCAAGGTCCAGTACGGATCGCGGACAGCAGGATCCGCGTCGATGTCCTTGGCAGCTTGGAGCAGCGCTCCGTAGGTCCGCACCAGCAAGGTCGCATGACTGGTTCCGGGGCTCATCACCCCCACGTACATTCGGGTGCCCGCTACGTCCCGCGGTGCGGGCTCGGCAAAGAACGACTGGTCGGGGTCGATGCCCGGAGGCGGGAACTGGCGGGAATCACGATCGAACACACTCTTGATCTGCGCACTCGACCGCCTGATCGTTGCGGTGGACGCCACGATCTTCGGTCGTGACATGCGATCCGTTCCCGTGATCGGTACCGAACAGGCGGCATCGACCGCTGTCTCGTACAGGCCGACCATCGACCCCAACGGGCCCGAGATCAGGTGGAGCTCATCCTGAATGATCAGGTCAGGCGGACTGCCGATGCCGTCCCGCGCAAATAACTTTCGAACGTCCGACCGCCAGGCCATCATCGCGAACTTGTCGACAGTTCCCAGGATGAGCTCAGGGCGGTACTCGTAGATGTCCTGATCGACCACATAGACGGGGAGACCGGCGGAGAAGTCACAGGCAGTGTTGCCACACGCGATACGCAGGCGTGCTGCCGGTCCGGTCACCAGCGAGTACTTGGAATCGTCCAGCGCCTTACCGCACCAGGGACACTGAGTCAGCTGGACGGGATTCGCCTCGGTGATTTCCGTACCTTGCTGCAAGGCACGAAGGGCCTTCTTGGCGTCGTCGTGCGTGTTGGGGGTACCCCCGCGTCCCACCCAGAGCCCGATGCTGAACGGCCGGGACCCCAAGCCACCGTGCCCGATTCGGATTCGCTCGAGAGCGCACAGCAACATTGTTGCTCGCTCGAACTGCTGGATCGTCAGCAAGCGCAGGGTGTATCGCATGATCACTGCCACACCGATCGCCTCAGTATTCCTGATGCGTCGTAGCAGAAGTATGAACGCGACCAGCCCCAAGTACGCCTCGGTCTTTCCACCACCCGTGGGGAACCACAGCAGATCAGCTATATCGCGGTCATTGTGACCGGCATCAGCGAGTCCGGGGAGGTTCAAGAGGACGAAAGCGATCTGGAAGGGGTACCAAGTCTGGTCGAGGCCCTCGTCCATGGGCCCTGTCGCGCCGTTTCGGACCCACACCTGCCGTGCGCGCTGGGTCTGCATTGCCTGGTTGGCCAGCTGAAAAGCCTCGAACACCTCCGGATCGCCGGCAAGGAGAGCAATTCCTGCCTCGATCCGGTCGGCGGCGTGGCGCGCATTTCGAAAATGGTCCATTGCAGTCGGCTCGAGCGACTCGGGAACGTCAGTTCCTCCGGACGTGACCTCGGCTTCACGCTCGGCGATCCAGGAGCGGTAGGACTCGACGAGACGCTCCAGCCCTGCGACGACGTCTGCGGAAGAGGCATGGCCCAGTTTCGACATTCGCAGATCTATGTCGTCATCGTCGACGGATCCAGGGCGAGCCCGTGAAACCTCGTAGGTCGGCAGCAGCGTGGTCTCGATGCGGTCGGTGACGACCTGTCCGGTGGTGTCCCATGTGACAGCGCATCCATGTCCGATTCCGAACGTACGCGCGTTGCGATACATCAGATCGGCACTGAGGAGATCAGCGTCGTCACCGAGACGGTTGGGGGCTCCACGATCGACGAGAGCGGCGCCTTCGGTGGTGACTGTTATGCCGACCTGAAACCACGCATTGGCGTCGCGCAGTTCACCTTTGGAGGACGCGAGGGTGTTACGTAGGACCGCGGAGATCGTGACTGTGCCGTTGCGGGGCTTTCTGGTCAGCGTGTAGAGCTGCAGGCCCGGCGCGACGTCACGCGTCTTCGTGCCAGGTGCCGTGATCGAGTGAACTATGTCGTCGGCATTTGCCGCCAACCGGCTCCACGTATCCGGCTTCGCCCGGGTCCGTCGACGTGTCCCGCCGTCCGCGGGGGTGGCGTCGGGAATATCCGACGGTATGTAACGAGCGCCGGCGACGGAAAGCGTGACCGTTTCGGCGAGCTCTGAATCGACAGTGAAGGTCAGGCCCATCGATGTGGGGTATCGCATCATCGACTGAGCGACTGGGGTATCGCTTGCACTGTCCACGGGATCGGACTCGGCGCTGTCGGGTTCCGGCTCTTCCTGAAGCGCCGCTTCGGCGGGCCAGAGGACCCCGACCACGTATCGGTCGAGTGGCGCTTCGTCGAGGATTTCGCCTTCTCCCCCGCCGGGGCCGAACAGGTCCTTCTCCAGTTGTTCGACCATGTCGCCCCGGAAGGCGTACATCGAATCCAGCGAGTTACCAATGTTCGTCATGACATTCCGTCCCACTTCTGATCCCATAGCGGTCGCACCAATCCCGAAAGTCGCGGCGCGAGCCAGATTCCCGACTCTCCGAGTCCAGCTTCAGCACACACCTCTGGCGTCCCCGTCACTGACTCCACCGTCATCACCGTCACGCCCGTCATCACCATCGGGTAGGCGTGCTGCCAAACGGTGAACAGTCGCTTGACACTCCGGCCGAAATCCTCGTTGGTACGGCCGAAGGCCTTTCCATCATCGCCCTTGACGAGGTAGATGGGTGCATCTCGATGGCTCCACTCACGATCGAGTTCCAAGGTCACG
The DNA here is from genome assembly GCF_036173065.1 of Rhodococcus sp. NBC_00297. NCBI lineage: Bacteria > Bacillati > Actinomycetota > Actinomycetes > Mycobacteriales > Nocardiaceae > Rhodococcus > Rhodococcus sp. NBC_00297. Next base: position 3,315,236 of record NZ_CP108041.1, on the reverse strand, counting down.
GAGAGCCCCGTCACCCGACCGGACGCCAACAGCTCCTGTGCGGCCATGGGCGAAGCTGCGTCCGCCGTGGAAAAGGGCGAGTCGGTATCGATGTCGCCGTTGCGGAACTCGATCGACCGTGTCACCTGCTTGCCGCCCTTGCCGAATGACTTCTCCATCCACCGCCCCGGCGGCGCAGGATCCTTTTTCATCCAGGACTTCGCCGTTTTCGGGGCGCACCGCCGAACTTCGTCCCGAGCACGACTCAACGCCACGTAGTTTCGCCGAGCAATCGCGAAATCGTCTTGATCGGACTCGTGGTCGGTGTCCAGGAGGAACACGCGATCGAACTCGAGTCCCTTTGCCCGATGCACGGTGGAGATGACCACGTCTTCGGTGGTGTCCGCCATCAACGCCGTCGGGATGCCGTATCCCCCGATCACGCGGCGGATACGAGACATGTCTAGGTCGTCGGGGGAACGGAAGACGCCTTCTGCTTCCTTGAGAACATTCCAGGCGTCTGTCGGATCGGCAACGGATGTGAACTCGAGCGCTGCGATCACGTCGTCACGCCGGTTGACCACTCGCGGCAGAAGCCGCGCCAACTCCGACACCCACGCACTGGCACCCTGCTCCTGCGATGTCCGGCGGAGCGTGTGGCGGACCCTCAATGATGTCAGGAGCTGGGACACGCGGAGGGCGTCACCGTTCGTCTTCGTGAGGACAGCTGTGGTCCGGCCCGCACGGTAGACGTCGGCGAGCCAGGTCTCCGCCTCGGCACGCGGGAGCGCCTCGACGAACGACCCGACCTCTCCGCGGGCCGCTGCACCATCCTTCATCGTGCGAAGGCGCTGCCCGAGGTCCACGACGGCGAGAGGAACAGGACCCCGTGCACGGAAGTTCTGAGTGAGCCGTGTGACACGAACATTCTCCAGGTCTCCGAAATCGTCCACGATCTCGGAGTGGTGGGCACGCTCGGTATCGGTCAACTGGAAGTCGTACAAGGCCTGGTTGGGATCGCCCAGCGCAGTGAGACCGACATCAGCACCTGCCCGCGCGATCAGCGCCAGTGCCAATTTCGCGCGCTTCCCCACCAGATCCTGCACCTCGTCGAGAACGACGTGCCGGACATCGTCCAGCATCGGAAGCTCGACGTCGTCATCGAGCAACAGTCGCGTCGCGTGCTCGATTCGTGCGTCGAAACTACCCGTAGGTTCCTGCTCGGCGTCGATGATGACCCTGCTCGCGAACGAATCGAACGTTCGGATCTCCGCGCCTGCGAGCACCCGCGTCGCCAGTCTCTTCCTGACAGCTGACACTGCTGCGCGCGAGAAGCTGAGGACAAGGACCTCAGTGGAGAGAGACAGCTCATGTTCGCTCGCCAGGTGCTCCAACCGCGCTGCGACGACCTCGGTCTTACCCTGCCCTGCGCCCGCGACAACCACCAGTCGGTCCGAGGGCGACGCCTCGGCCACTGACCGCTGGCGTTCGTCCAGGGTGAAGGAGCCTGGTGTGGGATCGGACTCGTCGAGCGAATCCGGAACAGCAACGGTGGCTGGGGTATCGACTCCCACCAGGCTCGCGGCCTGCTCCGCCGCTGCGGCGGCCGCCGCTCGACGACGATCGCGGAACCGAAGTAACGGGTCCACTGTGCCGGCGCGCACGCGAAGACGGTCCCTGAATTTGCTCGGAACCGGCAACGCTGAATCACTGATGCGGACCGTTCCCGAGGGAAGAGGGTCACTGATGCCGACCGAGTGCAAGATTCTTGTCAACTCTTGTTCCAAGGCACTCAATGCTCCCGGGGCGCCTTCGAGCAACCGCTCACTCGCGGCGGCAATTCCTGGCCATCGACTCAATTGCCCACGAAGCGCGGTGACGCCCTCGAGGGCGTCCTCGATAGTCGACCGGTCGTGATCGCTGATCAGCAGTGCTGGACTCATCGTCAGCGACCATTCGACACCGTCACCGAACCGTGCGCGCAAGCCATCTTGAATCCTGGGTCGGATGTCAGCGAGCACGCGCTGCCGGACATGCGAGCCCAGCGGAAGATCGTTGCGTTCGACGAGGCTTGGACGAAAGGCGTAGTCGTCCGCGGAACCGAGTTGTGCGCTCAGGGCCCGCATGTCGTAGTGAAGTGCATCATGGGGTTCCACTGCCAGCACGATCGCGTCGACCTCTTGGCCACGAATACCTTCATCGTCATCGTCGAACAAGGCGTAACGCGGATTGCGTGTCGAAATCATCTCGAGCTTCACTCGTCGGCGAGCCAGACGGGTGTCAATACCGTACTCAGGCACGGTCAAACGCCAAGCCGAGAGGTAGAGATTCTTGACCTTCGTGGCGCTGGTCTGGGCCAATTCATGAAGAGCATCGAAAAGTCCGGCACTCTCAGCCGCACGGCTCTGGCTGATCGCCCACTGATCCCACACAGGTCGATATCGTGCGAACAGGCGCTCGACATCGACGCCATACTCCTGCTGGTAGAAGACAGCTTCTCGTCGTAATTCTCCGAGATCGACGGCGAGCGGTCGCGATCCCCAATCGGTCAATTCAGACTCATCCACCAGCCCGTCCAGAGGCCACAGCATCGGGGGCGGCGTGTCGGTTGCTGCCACATCGGGTCGAACGAACTGGAGTCCGTCGGACGTTGCCGTCACACCGAACGGCAGATCACCGTGTGAATCCACGAGGTCTGCCAGAAGCGACGCAGGCTGTGGAGGTTGCTGGTCGCCGGCCTTCAACGACCGGAGAGCAGCTACATGAGTTTCGAGCGATCGAAGCGCCGCCACCCCGTCAAGCGTGTCCAACAGACTCCATCCTTGATTCCGGCCCCGACAATCCGACCATACCGCCTGCCCGGTCTATTCATACGTCTTGCAACATCTTTGCGACCGCCTTTACGTCCGGGTGGTCAGCACTGCCGCACGTCGACCCGGCAACTGCTGCAGCGACACTGCACATTTGTACGGCCGCCGTTCCGATGGATAAGTCCTGCGTCGGCCACACCGTTTGATCCCTGCGGGCAGGCTGCTTCGCGGTGTCACCAGGTCCGCTACACCAGAGCGGGGGATGCGCCATCCATCAAGCGCCTCGACGCGTGACGGTGTGTCGACGTCAGCCGTGACGATGGACCGAAGACGAGGCCGCACCGAAGACGGCTCTGACACGGTCATCGAGCTGATCATCGGACAAGGTGGCGAAATCCACGAATGCCATCAGCCGCCGGAGCCGAGGAACAGCTTCGCGGAAAACCGCACGTCGGCTGTCACCTGAGTCGAGGCCGATCGACACGCGAGCTATGGATCGGGCGAGAGGCGTGATGCCGGCGATGGACCGCCGTTCGGTGATCTGATTCAGGTCACTCTCGGACAGGCTGCGGAGAAGCGAGTAGTCGTTACCGGCGTCTGTCACGACCACGAATGTGGTTGCTTGCCACCACAGTCGCGAGAACATGTGCCGCGTCAAGTCCGTGGCAATCCACCGCTCGATGTTCCGATTCGGGAACCGCCATTGCGTGATGTCCGGCATCGCGACGATCGCAAGGAAGGACCACACTCCGCGGGTGGAGGCCTCGACCGCCGTGATGTTCATCGACCTGTGGATGGCCTCTGCGGCGACTCGATCGAAGCGAACGAGGTCGGCAGCCTCGGCATCGTGTGGATACCCGAAGTCCTCGGCGATCGTACGCAGCGAGTCCGTGAGTTCGCGAACCCCAGTCTCACCCATTCGTCGACCACCGGTTGCCGCATAGGTCATCTGCGAGTGCTTCGTTCGTGCCGCACGAGCCATCTGCGCAGGCCCGCCCTCCAGCTTGCGATAAGCGACCGTTGCAGGTGCGAGACCCAGTCGTGGCCAGAGCTCCGTCATGAGAGCGCCCTCCCAAAACCGATGGCGCGCGTCCCGGCAACGATGGAGCTCCGGAGGTCCATCGACGAACGCAGTACGGACTCCGACGTCCACGAAGCGGGATCGTCCAGCACTCGCGACGTCAGAACGCGCGCAGCCGCCCCGAACGATTCTGAGTCGCAATCTCCCAGCTCGTCCCAGTGTGCCAACGACCACCGGACCATCTCGTCGACCAGGCCCTCCTCCATGCTCTCGATCAATGCCAGCTGATCGTCCGTATGATTCTTCACGCGTTGCACCGCCTTCACCAGCTTCGTGTCGAGCGGATTGAGCAGAAGAAGCAACGCCCCCATGGCCGGCTCGTCCGGCGTAGCAGGCATCACGAGGTGCCAACTCGCCCCGGGATCGATTCCGAATGCCTGGAAGTCCACCACCTCGGTGGGGAACATGGCCTCAGGGCCCATGAGCCGAAGCGACTGCTCATCGCTCAAGAGAATGGACCCCGCTTGGCAGGCTTCGCCGGCCGACGAACTCAAACGGTCACGTTCGAGAACCAGACGCCGGGTCAACACGATAGACGTACCCGCGAACTGTGGGTCCACCTCGATCTCGACGTCGAACTGCCTGTTGACCACCGGAATTCGGGTACTGGGACCGACAAGATATGTATCCGACGCACGCCAGCCGAAGTGAAAGGCAAGAGGAGACCCATCGGTCAGATGCGTTTCGGCTCGGATTCGTGGAACGTCTGCCTCGATCCGGCACCGGAGCCGTAGCTCAGAGCGGTAGTCCCAATTGTCCACTGCCTCGCCCAAAGGTTCCCACTCGCCCTCCACGAGGTGGGCCCAGGGCGACATCGTCACGGTAGCTGCGCTGGGGACAAGGTACGGGCGCACGTCAGTCATATGTTTCACCCCTCCCGTGACACGGAGACAGCAAGCCGCACGACGGCATCGGTCGGCGGACGGACCGAGACAACCCACCGTCTCTCGTCCCGCGGGCCGGCTCTGAGGTCAGCGCCCTGTCGAAATTCGTTCGCTTCCAGGCTCGTCCATCCAACTACCACCGGTGCATCCAGGGACGCGTGGTGTTCGATACCTCCGTCGATCACCACGAACGGCTCGGCAATCACCGTCGTGGTGGTGGACCAGGCCGGCAACTCGATGGTCGCCTGGATCAGCGCTTGCCCGTCCGTGACCACCAGAGCGGGGCCCTCGACCACTTTGGGCTTGGAGCTACGGACACTGGAACCACGTCCCGCGCGATGCCCACCCTCGCGACCCGCTGCTCCGGGAGACGACGCGCCTTCGGTCGCGCCGCCGACCAAGCCCGCCAAGCGTCCCGCGAGCGGAGCCAACGCGGCGTCGTGTTGCGACTCTGGGCCAACCTCTACCGAAGTGGGCTTCAGGTTGGCGTTCACGAACCGTGCGGCAAGGCGGATGACTCCCAGAGCCGTGCCGTGGAGACCACTAGTCACCCAGTCGTCGTGCGTGGGCGGTTCGGCATCCGCAAAATATCGATCGGCCTCGACCGCAGACTTGAACACGGCACCGTACTGAATCGCCTCGTTTGGATTCGGTTCCCCAGGAACGTAATCCACAACCAGGTTCGCTTGCCGCATCCGAGCACAGTGCCGTGCGGACCCTGCAAAAGGCGCGGCGAGCGCGAGCAACGGATGCTTCGCTAGTGGTGCCATCGACTCGACCTTGGCGAACCTGCCGATCTCCGTGGGTTTCGCACGACGAGGAGGGATGTCGTACTCGCCCTCCCGCGACAGCTTGCGAAACGCGTCGACGAACGGTCTGAGTTCGATCGTGTGGTCCGGGGCAGGGAGCTCCACCGGAAATCCTTCGAACTTCACCGAGCACTTCAACCGGTTGTCCACACCGTCGAGCATCTTGGGCCAGAGATTCCACATCATCGTCGATGCGATGTACTCCGCTGCGGACTGCGGATTTCGTGATTCCTCGGAATCCCCTGTTCTCACCGCGCCGAGATCGGCCGCAATGATGGCAACCGTCGTACCGGTCTGGCCCTCTGCGAATTTCGGCAACCCAAGCGCGTTAGCCACGTCCTCTGCGTCCCTGTCGATCAAAGCCTGTGCAATGTCGCCGTCCTGCACCCCCAACCAGTGGCGACCGGTGTATCTGACCCCGTCGTGTTGGAATCCATCGCCCATGGCGGCTCCGATGAGTCGGCGCTGAACTTTGCCGCGAAAGACACACTGACTGTCCGCGACGATGACATGGCACCTGCTCACGTTGTAGAGGATTCCCTTACCGAAGCCATAGGAACCCCCGCCGAGATCCACGCCTTTGCGCTCACCCACGTTTCGAATGAACTTGACGAAATCACCTCTCTCGCCATCGAGAGGAGGCTCGTCCGCTCGCAACGGGCCGCCGAGGCCTGTCGTTCCGCGATCGGAGATGATGAGGACGGTCGGCTTGGTCGTCATTTCCTCGACCAAGCCCAGATCGGCTCCCTCGGGACCGGGCAGCAAGAAACTTCGCCAACCTTCGAGCCTCTTGCCGGACAACTCGCGGATCTGCACGTTGAATTCCACGTCGCGACCGGGCAGTGCCGCGTCGCAGCTGTTCTGCGCCGCTTCACGGACCAACACGGTGAGCGGGTCGAGCTTGGGCTTCCCCAATTGCCGACGAATGCCTTCGGACGCGGTCGAGCCTTCGGCAGCGACACGCTGCGACCACCACGTAGCCGCCGTTGTCGAACTCACAGGGCTCAACCGTCCGACCCGACCAGCGCGACCAACTCGTCGTCTTCCGACTCGATCTCGGCGTCGGTGAGATCGACACTGACGTACGTCTGACTGACCTTGCTGTCGTCATTCGCCGATCCCGGGAAGACGAGCGCAACGCCGATCACATCGGCTCTCGCGTCCAGCGAGTCCCTCGACTTCGAGTTCGCCGGGTCCGGCTCCGACATCGGGTCGATGGGATAGAGCAGGATCAATCCCTTCGATCGCACATCTGGGTTCTTGTCTCGCGCATCCATCAGCGAATTCTCGCTCATCTTCCGCGCCTCAGACTGGTCGAGGAAGTCGACCGCACGATGGTCTTTCGACATCAGAGTCTTGATGTCGGAGCGCTCGACTCCATCCACCTTCAACTGCGATCGCACGATACGGCCGAAATCCAGCCCGCCGAGACGCACGGTTCCCCGCTCCGAACCGGGTTTGGCAGCCATGACTGCGAGATTCCACATGTCGAGACTGCCTCGACGACGTTGCTTCGCAACATATTTGCCGATCAAGTCGACGTCGAGATCAGGAGAATCCGGGTGCACGGAGTAACTGTCCAGGAAGCTCAGCATATCGTCGGCGTCGACGTTCTCGAACACGACGGACCCGGAGTCGAGGGTCCTCGGTTCGATCCCCTTGGTTCTGACACGGGACAGGAGTCCGTCGGCGGCGTCGACATTGCGGAGTAGCCAATCTTCATCCCGAGTGCGGAAATATCGGGTTTGTACACGCCGCCCACCGTACGACGCGTAGGCCGGTATCGCCGCGCCCATTTTGGCGGTGATCCGCAGAGTCGGATGCGTCCTGATGCGCACACCGAACTCAGTGGGTGTCAGATCCTCGGACTCGTAGCGATCGATATCGAGACGAATTTCTCGTTCGACCGTGGCCAGGTGACGGAACCACTGGCGCAGCTCTTCTGTCATCCAGATCCGCGGAAGATCTTCGTAACCGAAGCGGAATCCAAACCACCGGGCCATCTGCAACAAGGTGTCGTACGCCCCTGCTGCCCTGACGAAGTAGCTGACCGTCAGACCCTCGAGCGTCAGCCCGCGACTCAGGGTGTTCCCTCCGACTGCGATCGCCACCTGACCATCCTCGGAGTAGTCCAGGCGATCGTCGCTGCGGAAATTGTCTATGACCACGCGACACTTGCCGAGCACCTCACCGACGAACGGACGCACGTCCTCGAACGTGAGCGGTGCCAGTCCGAACGTCGCGGACGTCACCAGTGACGTTTCGGCCTGCCATTGGGACGACAAGCGTTGCACGGCCGTGGGATCACCGGTCTCCCACTTCTTGGCGAGCCCAGACACGAAAGCGCTGAGCGGCCCTCGGAACTGGTCGTGGATGTCCGTTTTCACCGACGTGTGAATCAGCATCGTCGCGTGGCCTTTGTCGCCCCGAGCACGCCGGGCGGCGGTGGCCAGGACGAACCAGGTCAGTGCAAGGTCGAGAGTGGGCGGTATCGACGGGAGAAACACCTGGGCGGCACTCTTGCCGGAAGGTCGCACGTCGTCGACGTCCTCGTGCGGAATGATCCGGACCATGTTCGATCCGTCCAAATCCACGCCGTTCGCCTCGTCGCCCTCGACCACGTCCCGGCCGAAAATTCGCTCGGTGCCGAAGTAACCCTCCGGTTCCGGCAGGTTGAGGATGAAGTCCTTCGGGTAGAGGTCGCCGGCAGCCGGGTCGATCAGGATGTTGGCGAACGGCGTCGCCGTGTATCCGATGTAGGTGCTCTTCGGCAGCTTGGCGATGATGCCACGGATCAGCGGGTTGATGATGCGGGTCTCGACGCTCGCCTGGTCTGCTTCGTCATCGATGATCAGTGTCGGCACATCATTGAGTGCGCGCTGTTTGACGGCAGGTTGAAGCCATTTATCGAGCCGCTTCAACACCGCGGCATTCTTCTTCACCACGGCCAGGATCACACCGCTGTCGTCGACGTGCAGCAGAGCCGTCGACTGCATGGTGGGTGCTCTGAAGTCGCCGTCCGCGTTGGTCAGTTGCTTCCACTTGGTCGGTGTCAACTTGTGAAGCTGCTCATCCAGGCGTTCTTGCGTCTGCTTACGCAGGCCGTTGTGGATTCCTGACAGAACGATGACGAACTTGTACCCGACGTCCGCAGCTTTGGCGATGACCGCAGTGAAGTTTGTCGTCTTCCCGGACTGGACGTACCCGACGACCAAACCCTTCGAGTCCCAGTCCGACTCGTTGGGCCGTGGCGTGTACGCGATGACCTTGTTGGACGAGCTGTCCAAAGTGCTCACCCGGCCATCGGGCCAGGCCAGGTCCACACGAATGAACCGCTCGAGCGCAGGCCAATACACATCCGCGGACGCATTCGGTCCGGCATACCACGGCTCGCGTGGGCCGTGAATGATGGGCGGGCCACCGCTGATGACTCCGGTCACCTGCTTGCGATATTCCTTGACGTACGACTCGAGCTCATCTCGGCTGAGCCGGCCGGTGAAACTCTTGATTGCAGAATCGAGCGAGGTCTTTCTCGCCCACCCCGCGAACACTTCATAAAACGGGTCCACGGCTATCATCCTCTTCAGCGCCCGAGCGCATCCCGGGCATGGTGTCGGAACCGGGAGTCATCAGGGAGGACTGTCGGTTTCGGGTCAATCTAAAAGGTCGACGATCCGCGTCAGACGTTGATCCCGTAATCTCGGGCAATTCCAGCCAACCCCGAGACGTAGCCCTGCCCGATCGCGCGAAACTTCCATTCTTCATTACGGCGATAGAGCTCACCGAACACCATAGCCGTCTCGGTCGACGCGTCCTCGCTAAGATCGAATCGTGCGAGCTCGCGGCCGTCGGCCTTGTCGACCACTCGGATGAACGCGTTCACTACCTGTCCGAAGTTCTGCCGGAGCACGTCGGCATCGTGGATGGACACCGGGAACACGATGGAATCGACGTCGGGCGAGAGCGCCGAGAGGTCGATGTCGATGCTCTCGTCATCCCCATCCCCCTCGCCGGTTCGGTTGTCACCCGTGTGTTCGATCGCGCCGTCGGGCGAGCGAAGGTTGTTGTAGAAGACAAAGAACTCGTCGCTCAGGGCCTTGTGGGAGGAGTTGAGGGCGATCGCACTTGCATCGAGGTCGTACGCACCACCGCTCGTCGAGCGAACATCCCAGCCCAGTCCGATGCTGACAGCCGTCAGGCTGGGCGCTTCCTTGCTGAGTGAGACGTTCCCACCCTTGGCCAGTGTCACAGACATGTTCGGTTCCCATCCTCACGTCACCAGGTTGCAATATCAATCTAGCCATACCGACAAGCCAAGTGGTCGGAATGGTCCTGCAGTTCCCGATTCGCTCGAGTTGCTGACGCGATCCGATCTCGCAGCCAGGCCGACGATGGACGCCCCGGGCAGTCTCGCCGACAGCCGCTTCGGACCTCGTCCAGAAGTATGCCGCGGCCTCCGACCGCCCGTCAGGTCATGAAGAACAAGGAGTCGTCACCGGGTATACGAAGTCGGAGTTGAAGACATCGTCGAACGTTCCGCCAGACAGACCCATCGACCAGTCGCGTAGCCAAGTACAGCGAACTCAGCAGTCCGCGCACACCATTCAGTGGCCACTCGCTTTGCGGACCAGGGCATCATCGCGGACGCACGTCCAACCGTGTGTCTGTAGAGCCTGCACGATGTCGACCTCATCGCTCACGTCGAAGTGCAGGAACTCGCCGTCATGAATGGTGTCCTCGACCTTCCCGTATTGCTCACGAACCGATTGCGGTACGTCGCGGAGCATCTCTCGGGCGGGCCAGGCCGGCCAATCACCGTCGGCGTGTCCGGGAACAGTGTCCAGGTCGTACACTTCGCCGTCCGCAGGAAGATCAGTTTCGCCATCGGCGAAGCGCTCGACCACATCGGTCCAGCTTTCGGCGCTGAGGCTGTTCTTCGCGTCCCCCCATGTTGCAAATTCCGAATGCAGCAGTGCCAGCTGCTCGGCAGCGTCAGACTTGATGAAAATCAATTCGCCGGCGACATCGCCGTAAACGTACTCATTCATCTCGCCAGCCTTCCACAGCTCGGAATGTCAACGACGTCGAATGGGCGTCTTGCCAGCTTAGCCGGGGAAGGCTCACCGCCCCGCCCGCCGCCGGTCACGTTCCGAGAACCCGTCCACCTGCTGCATCCCGTGCGCACGCTTCCGATCCTGGTAATCCACCACCGCCGAGAACGCAGCACTCACACCCACCGACGAGGCGTCGTAGGTCAAAGACTTGTCGGCCTTGAAGCCCATCTGCGAACCCGTATCCACCGCGTCCATGTTGGCGCCGAGGAACACGAAGTCCCACCCGTACTGCGATTCCTGCTGCTCGATCAACTCGCGAACCGCCTGGTTCGACCACTCCCGACTCGAATTCTCCTGTCCGTCGGTCATCACCAGCACGGTGACCGATCCCGGCCGTTCCCCCTCGGGTAGGGCCGCAAGCGACGAGCCGATCTCGGTGACGAACTTCCCCACCGCGTCGTACAACGCCGTCATCCCGCGGGGCACCAAGTACAGCAGAGGGACCTGGTAGATCGGTATCGAGTCGTAGACCATCGCGTATTGATCATCGAACTGCGCCAGCGTCACGACGGTTGTGCCGTCGTGACCACGCTCGGCCTCGATGAAGGTGTCGAATCCTCCGCGGGTGTCGTCGGCAATGGACGACATCGAACCGGAACGGTCGAGTAGAGCTGCAACGAGGGACAAAGAAGGATCTGGCATGAAAACTCCTGACGTGGGGACGGATAGGTGAATTGAAGGTCAGGCGACGGAGACGGTGACGCCGCCGGAGAACAGCGAGTCGTGTAGCTCGATCTCCGACGGTGCGGTGCCCGCCGGCACGTCGTAGACGAGTGTCGCCACGATCGAGTTGCCCGGATTGATCTGCGAGAAGCCGAGATTCGGGTCGTTCGTCACCGTCGCGAGCGTGTCGGTCGAGTACTCGCGCCCCTGCCCGTCGAGCAGCTTCTGCGACGACGTGTCGAACAGTTGCTGCTCGTTGCCGATGTTCGCGACATTCAGGGTGACCAGCACGTACTCACCCTGCGGCGTCTGCGACGTGTACTGATCCCCCACACTGGCGACGCCACGCTCGACGTTCTGCACGGTGAACTCGAACTTGCCGTCCCTCACCGCGGCACCGATTCCCGGTGCCGACTCTTCGGCCGGCGCACTGCTGCCCTCCGTTGCGGCCTGCGAGGAGGACGTGGTGCCGCTGGTCGACGAGTCCTGTCCTCCGCTCGCCAGATTGACGCCGACAGCGATGACGACGACCAATCCGATCGCCGTGAGGATCTTGTGCCGCAGGAACCAGTTCTTCTTGGTCGGCGGCTGCTGTGGCTGCGCGTAAGGGTCCTGGGGAGGCTGAGTCATGGCGAGTCCTTTCGGTGGTACCGGCACCGGTCGATGCGTCCCACCAAGAACACCGCAGTGACCCCGTCGGGCACCTCGTCGATTCGGCCGGTCTCACTCCTCCTTTCGGTCGGCATTCGCGACCGACGAACGGAGGCTCATGTCGGACCATGGCCGTACCGTCTTCTCTGTGACCACTACTGCAGCTACGGTTCGGCGTCGCGCCTGGACCGTCGGCGCAGTAACGCTCAGCTTGTTCTGCACCTTCATGGCTGCCGGTCTCGCGGGCACATCGGGAACACCGGTGTGGAACGTGGCGCTCGGCGTCGTCCTCAATGTGGCCGCCGCGATTGCGTTGATCTGGCGACACGACAAACCGTGGATCGTCCTCGCGATGGCCGTCGTCGGTCCGCTCTTCTTCGCCACCGACGCAACGGCCGCGCTGATAGCTCTCTACGCGGTGGGCGTCTTCGCTCGAGGTCGTACTCTCGCCGGTGCTGCAGTCGCGGTCTACCTGGCCTGCGCGATATCCCTCGCGTACGACGCAGGGCGCCGCCGCGATTATTCGGCCCTGACGATCGGAGTCAAGCACGTCGAGGGCACTCCCCCGCCGACGTGGCCGCTTCCCTGGTGGCTTCCCTGGCTCGTTGCGGCTGTCCTCGTCGCCGTCGTTCTGGCGCTCTCTCAACTTCGCCGTACGAAGTCCGATCTCGTGGTGGCCGTGCAGTCCCGCGATCAGGCGACCGCGCAGTCGCAGCGCCTGCACGAGGACATGCTGATACAGCAGGAACGCTCCCGCATTGCGCGCGACATGCACGACACCCTGGCCGCCGGGCTCAGTCGAATATCGTTGCTCGCAGGCGGTTTACAGGTCGGCAGCAATGACGGGCCGGAGAAGATCTCGAACACGTCGGCGCTGATTCGGTCCACGGCTCACGAGTCCCTGGACGAGCTCAAACGCATCATCGGCGTTCTCCGCGGGTCCGACACCGGCGGCGAGGATGCTGGTCGGCGAAGCATCGCGGGAATCGGGGACCTCGTCGACGCAGCGCGTTCTGCCGGGTGTCGGGTGACGCTGGTCCAGGACATTCATCCCGGTGTGGTCGGCGATCTGACCAGTCATACCGCGTACCGAATCGTGCAGGAAGCTCTGACCAACAGTCAGAAGCATGCCCCGAGTTCCCCCCTTCACATCACGGCGAGTGGGGCGGACACGGACGGCATCAGCCTGACCGTGCGCAACCACATGTCGTCGACATCGCCACCTGGCCCGGGTTCCCGAACCGGGTTGGCCGGCCTCGCAGAGCAGGCTCACAACGCCGGCGGATGGGTGCGGTGGACTGCCCTGGGTGGCGAGTTCATCGTGACTGCCTGGCTCCCCTGGTACTCCTGACGCGTCAGTCCTTCACCAATCCACCGTCGACGACGAGGTTCTGACCCGTCACCGCTCTCGACCACGGCGACGCGAAGAACAGCACGGCATCCGCGAATTCGGCCGGCGTCGTCACTCGGCGCAGCGGGGTGCTCTCGGCGATCATGTCGAACACCGCAGGCGGGGTCGCGGAGCTGGCATCGGTGGTCCGCAACAGACCACCGGACACCATGTTGACGGTGATGCCATCAGGTCCCAGGTCCGCCGAGAAGGTTCTCGTCAGCGCCAACAGAGCAGCCTTCGCCGCCGTGTAGTCGTGGTACGGGACGACGGGGTTCTGGACGAGATTGGTGCCGATCGTGATGATCCGCCCGAATCCCGCCTCACGCATGCCCGGCACAGCTGCCTGCGTGGTGTGCAGAGCGCCGGCAACGCTGCCGCGGAACTGCGAGTCGAACGCCAACCACTCGATCTCGTCGGCCTTGGCACGGTCGTCACCGTTGAACGAGAAGTCGATAAAAGCGTTGTTGACGGCGGTGGTCACGGTCGACCCGAAATGTTCACGTGCGCTGTCGAACAGCGCGTCGACCTGGTGCCGGTCCGTGACGTCGGCCTGCACCGCGACAACGCGGTGAGGACCGAACTCGGATGCCAGAGCATCGGCTGCGGCTGCACTGCGGTGGTAGTTGACCACGACGCGGGAACCCTGCTGCAGGAACGCTCGCGTGATCGCAGCACCCAGTCCGCGAGCACCGCCCGTCACGAGCACGATCTGTTCGGCCAGCGGCACTGTGTGCATCTCTCGACATCCCTTCGCCAGCATGACCTGGTCAGGTTCGACGGGTGTGTTCTCAGCCGGTTCGGTTCGGCACCCCGTGTCCGACTCCATAGAACACCTATCCGCTGTGGCGTGTCGGCGCGACCCGATACGGTCGATCCATCATGGACTCCGATGCGGTCATCACCGTTCTCGTCGTGGACGACGACGCATTCGTTCGTCGCGGCGTGGCGGACATCTTCGCCGCCACCACGGACATCGTGGTGGTCGGATCGGTCTCGGACGGTGACGAGGTGCCCGCCGCAGTCGCCGCTCATCGGCCCGACGTCGTCCTGATGGATCTGAAGATGCGCCGAGTGGACGGACTCGACGCCACCCGAGCATTGATGGCATCGGCACACCCACCGAAGGTCGTCGCGATGACGGCGATGGACGTGGACGATCTGGTGGTCCAGGCAATCGAAGCCGGAGCCCACAGCTTCCTCAGCAAGTCCGAGGCGCCCGAGACGTTCCACCAGTCGATCCGCGCCGTCGCTGCCGGGAACACTTTGTTCTCCGAGGAGTCACTCCGAAAGATCGTGGCCACCACTCGACCACCACGGCCGAGGGTGACGCTGGAGGCGCTGACCGACAAGGAACGAACAGTGTTGTCGGTCATGGCATCCGGGGCAACTAATGCCGATATCGCTCGGCAGCTCTACATGGCGGAAACCACGGTCAAGTCGCATCTGACTGCGGTCAATCACAAGCTGCACGTCACCAACAGGGTCGAGGCTGCGCTGATGGCGTTCCGCGCGGGACTGGTTGTCTGAGGACCCGCCTTGGCTCTCGAGCTTGTTGGAGACGACATTAAATTGTTCATTCGGCATCGCGAGCCGCAGCCTTACCGCTCAGCACCCGCCCGACGTCCCCGGGTCCGACCTCGACGGAGGTTCGACAGTGGGCTCGTGACGCGGGGCACCAGGTAAGCGATCGCGGCGCGATTCCGAAGGCGGTCAGACAGAAGTTCGATGACGCCCACCTGTAGAGGCTGCAGCGTCGACATGGTTTCGAACTCTCACCGGTAGGCATCTGCTCGGTGCGATATGGCGGTTACCTCGACTGTCTGTTCCCCTTCGTTGATCAAGTACAGCACCCGGTAAGTCCCTCTGCGCGCGCTGTATGCGGGCGCAAGCGGTGGATGCAGCGGCTTCCCCACGCGCTGTGGATTGTCGAGGAGCGGACCCGAAATGAACTCGTACACGGCTACTGCGACGTTCTCGGGCAGCGTATGGATGAGTGCGCGCACTGCTGATCGCGCCACCACCAGTCGGTAGTTGGTGTCGTGCCCACTCACCCTTTGGCGGCCCGGCCGGCCGCGTGCATGATCGCCGAGAGCTGCTCCGCGTCGACGATGTCACCATGCTCCAACTCGGCCGCGCCTTGAATGTGCGATGTCAGCAACTCCTGATCCGACAGCGCCGCGATGGTTTCCTGGAGGGCATCGAAGTCATCCGCTCCGAGCAGCACGGCGGCCCGATGGCCATTGCGCGTGATGTCGTAACGCTCATGGGTGCGCTCCGCGTCGTCCACGATCTTGGACAGCCTGGCGCGTACGTCCGCCAACGGCAAGGTAGTCATGTACATGATTATAGCTAGAATGCGTCCGGGCGCCTAGTGAGTGCACGAACAGTTCACGTTCAGACGTACGCAGCTGCTCCGCAGACTCCACATTCCTCGAACTCGGTGACGTAGTACCTACTGACCTGGCACCGCACCGACTCCCGTCGGTCCCGCAGGTTGACCTTCATGTAGGTCGAAGCCGCATGCTGTCGGGGTGTCAGATTCCGAGTTGATGTCCATCGGGTCGTTCGCGCAGCGGTGCGGTCTGACGGCGAGCGCGCTGCGCTTCTACGCCGACTCGGGCTTGCTACTGCCCGCAGAGATCGACCCTGTCACCGGGTATCGCTTCTATCGCGAGGACCAGCTCGCACGGGCGGTCCTGCTTCGGCGACTGCGCGAGATCGGCATGTCCCTCCCGTGTGTGAACTCTGCCCTCTACGCGGACGTCGTCGACGCGATTCGCTCGGTCGATGATCACGTCACCACGGTGATGCGCGAGGCCGAGTCGGTGCGGCAACAGGCAGCCGCCATCACGAACACCCTGACTGGTCGATCCGGGCTGGAGGTCGCCCGACTGAGCGGGCCCGTGCTTGCCTCCGCGATCGAACAGATTCTCACGGCCACCATCGACGATCCTGACATCGCAGTCCTTGGTGGCGTGCATGTCGAAGCGGGGCCCGGAGTCCTGACAATGACCGCGAGCGACCGCTACCGCCTGTCGACACGCAGCCTCGTCAGCTACGTCGACGGTGTGCCGGCCTGGGCTGCAACGGTGAACGGCGACGACCTGCGACAGCGCCTCAGCGATCTGCGCCGTACGCCCTCGGTGACCATGAAGGTCACCGATCACGCAATGAGCTTGCGACTGACAGGCCACAGTGATCATCACTGCAGGTTCGTGTCCGAGCCGTTCCCCGATTATCGATCGATGCTCGACACACTGCCGGCGGTGACATGCCGTGTCGAGGTACCCGCGGCCGAACTGCTGCATGCCCTCGAACAACGATCGAATGATTGGGTCTGGTTGTGCAGCAGCAACAACAATCTCGTGGTCCACGGTGACTTGCTCCCGGACATCGAGATTCCGGCGCGCGTGAACGGGCGCGCGGTCGACGTCTGGTTCGACATGACCACTCTCTACCCGGCCATCAGCACTGCCGTCGGTGCTGACGTACTGCTCGATTTCCGTGGGCCCGAGCGGCCCGCCACTGTTCGATCGGCGGACCGGGGCGACCTGACCACTCTGGTCATGCCCATCGCAGCTCCCCGTGAGAACACGACGAGAGGACACACGCCGTGACAAGCACTCCCGCAGGCGACCCGATGATGGACGCGATCGCCGCGGCCGTCACCGAGGGGCGCGGTGGAGACGTCGACGAGGCACGTCGACAACTTTTGGCGCTGTGGCAGGACATCGGTGTCGACGGTGACCCCCTGCATCGGTGCAGCCTCGCGCACTACCTCGCCGACCTCTACGCGGATCCTGCACAGGCACTCACGTGGGACGTCCGAGCACTCGACGCTGCACTCGCCGTCACCGACCAACGCACGCAGGATCATCACGCAGGTCTCCACATCGCGGGATTCTTTCCGTCGCTGCATCTCAACCTTGCGGACAACTACTGCAAGCTCGGGTCTTTCGACGCAGCTCGCGAGCACATCGACGCTGCGAAGGAGTGCTCATCGACGCTCGCCGACGATCCCTACGGGGATCTCATCCGCGGAGCGATCGGCAGGGTTGACGCGGCCATCTCGGCGGGGAGCGGTCCGTATCGGACCACAACCTCCCCTTAAGCCTGCTATGACACGCGCAAGAGTACCGTCGAGGCTGCGTGTGAGCCTGAGGCGCGCCTTACGCTCACCAACGAAGGCTTAAGGGCCTAGCGCATGCCACTGCTGGGATGTACCGTGCCTTAAGTCGGCTCACGCAAGCATTGGAAACGGAATGGCCCTCCCTCGGAAGTCACGCCGCGTTCAGTCCAGCCGCCTGGCGCGGTCCTTCACCGCGCGCCGTCACGAGCTGGGAATGACGCAAGCTGAGCTAGCTCTGCTGGCCGGGGTCGGCCGCTCCACTGTGCAATCCATCGAGGGCGGAAAAGAATCGTCGCAACTCGACGGCGTACGCGCCGTTGCAGATGCATTGGGGTGCGATCTGTCGCTCATCACCCGCGCCGGCATCGTCGTCGAACCGGATCACGAGTGAGCTCCCGGCTCGATCTACGCCAGGTCGACGAGGCCGATGTCTACAAGGGCGATGTACGCGCAGGGAGCTTGACCAGGTCAGGCGACACCGTGCGCTTCGAGTACGCCGATGACTACTCGAGCAGGCCCGGCGCCCAGCCCGTCGCCTGGTCCCTGCCGATGCACGTCGGAGGTACGACAGCAACGGCAGGAAGTGTGCCGCCGTTCTTCGCCGGACTCCTCCCCGAAGGAGCGCGTCTGTCCGGTGTGGTCGCCGGAACGAAGACGTCGGAGGACGACCACCTGACCATCCTCTTGGCAGTCGGGGCGGACACGATCGGCGATGTGAGGGTGATCCCCGCGGGGCCCGAGCCCGAGCCACCCGCGCCCGCGTTCGACCCGGATGCACCGATGCCGAGTTTGCGTGCGTTGTTCGACAGGGTGACCGGCCCGCGGTCGATGGACGTCGACGTGGCAGGTCTGCCCGGAGTTCAAGGCAAGGTATCGGCTGAGATGTACTCGTCGCCCGTGACGACGAAGAGGGGCGCAGCGATTCTGAAACTTGCTCCGCCGAATCGTTTTCCGCGCCTGGTGGAGAACGAGAACTTCTTCATGTCTGTGGCAGAAACGTGCGGACTCGTCGTACCTCGGTGTGAGGTGATCACGGACGACAATGGGGTCTCGGGCCTTCTCGTCGAGCGTTTCGACCGAGATAGTGGCCGGAAGGTGGCTCAGGAAGATGCGTGCCAGATCAACGCGCTCTATCCCTCGTCCAAGTACCGCATGAAGACCGAGACAGTACTCGCATCACTGGCAGCAACCGTGGAACGAGGCGGGGGTTCCGCGCGCCAAGCGGCGCTCGAACTGGTCCGGCTCACCGTGTATTCCTACGTCATCGGCAATGGTGCCCAACACGGCAAGAACTATTCGATTCACCAAGGCAAGCACAGTCTATGGGGTGTCACTCCGGCGTACGACCTGTTGTGCACCCAGCCCTACATGTCGTGGAACGACCCCATGGCCCTGACGTTCTACGGCCGCAACAACAGGTGGACGCGTGACCACGTCCTCGACAGCTCGGCACGTCACGCGCTTCCCCGAAAAGCAGTGATCCGCGTACTGGATGACGTCTGTGCCGGTGTTCGAGCTGCCGCCGACCACGTGGGTTCCATCGGTTTCGACGACAAGACGACGGCGCGACTACAAGCATTCCTGGAGGAGCGTTGTGCCGAGCTGACACCGTGACCTGTGTGGCACGATGCAACCCATGGCCGAGCCCAGCACGAAGCCGACCGACGCCGACGTCGCAGAATTTCTCGCCGCCGCGACACCCGCACGCCGCCGGGAAGACGGACTTGTTCTAGCCGATATCTTCGCGGAAGTGACTGGGGTCGAGCCCGTGATGTGGGGCCCGTCGATGGTGGGTTACGGCAGCTATCGCTATGTCTCACCGGCCAACCCACGCACATGCGGCGACTGGCCCAAGGTCGCGTTCTCACCCCGGAAAGCGCAGCTGTCGCTGTACGGACTCAAGGATCTTCCCGAGGGCGCGACGTTGCTCCCCTCTCTCGGCACGTACACCGAGGGCGCAGGGTGCGTCTATGTTCGCAGGCTGGACCAGATCGACCTCGATGTACTGCGGCGCCTCATCGCTATCGCCTGGGCGCGTGGGGATGACGCCTGAAGCAGTTTCGTTGACCAGCAGCTCCATTGGGTGTGACTTGCTGACCGGGTGATCACGTCCTCACTTCATTAGTAATGACCGACTCGGCTTCACGCGTAGTCGAGTCAACTCGAATTGGCCCTAGGCGCTTTTCGTTTCTTCATGCCGTCCAAGCAAAGAAACGCAAACGGCCCATGAAAAGGGTGCGGACCATAATTGCAACGATGACAAACGTTATCACCGCGTTGATCGACACAGTAAGGACAAGTGCGCCGGTATCGATACGACCGGAAGCAACGTTCGAGATGCCTAGCGCACTATTGGCAAACGGAACTGCGCCAAGGAGTCGCCCTGCACCATGCTCGTCTGCAGCAAGAACCGACGCGCCACCCAGGGCGATTGGCAAGAACGCAACAAGGGAAACCCAGTACTGCGCTTCCTTGACTGTATTCGCCACGCCGCTCACAAGAAGAAGAATCGCGCTACTCAGAACCACGGCCGAGGTCGTCAATACTGCTATCAAAATCACCTGCGCCGGACCAATTCCAGCAGCCACTATATTATCCATTCCCAGGTTCCAGGATCCGCGCGGCTCGATGTGCCCGACCCCGAGAAGCAGCAGAAGTGACGCCGTGCCCATCACCACCGAAGCACACACCACTGATAACAATTTCCCCAAAATGATCCCCCAGCCCGGCGCACCCAAGACCATCAAACTTTCAAAGGTACCATTTTCTTTTTCCGCTGCAACAGCATCGATTGCAATCGGACTACCGACCAGTGTAAATAGCGACAGTAACAAGATAGGCAGGAGGTAGCCAGCAAGTGCCCTCTTAGCGGATGCCTCATCGAGGAAACTCACGACTTTGAGCTGGGAGAATTCTTGATTCAGCCGAGAGCTTGGAGGCCCGTCGAACGTCGAATACATTCCTTCGGAAGTCTGCAGCCGTTTGACAACCTGGGTGATCAATTCGGCGGAGTCGAGGCTTATTGGACTTGCCACAACGCGGGCACCGCCGCCAATTCCTACAATTATTGCCAGGTCGCTTCGACCCCGGAGTAGGTCATTCATTGGCGAGTCGGTGCTTCGTACTAGCCAGCTGATATCGTCAGAATCCAGCGAGGCTTCACTATTGAGCGATCTCTCAATTTTTTCGATCGCGTGCATCACTCCGGAATCGGGATCCTCCGACGTAACTGTGAGCACCCGTTGGTCGGATTGCGAAGATGCCGACTGCCCTAGGAACAGGATGAGACACATGAAAGGCGCAATGAAGGCAGGAACAAGCATCATCACGACCACTCTGCGATCCCTGATCTGCTGACGAAGCTCTTTGACGAACGCCACACGCAATCTATACAAAGCGTACCCCGCACAGTGCCTGTCGTAGTGCATCAGCAGCGGGTAAGTTGGGCAACAGATCCAGCGTATGGCGCATCGCCGGATAAACGGTACCGTTTGAGGTCACCCAGTAGTTGTCGCAGATTTCGGTCAGTTCGAGAGCGTTGTGACCGGAGATCAACATCGCAGTTCCTCGAAGCACCTCACTCGCAACTAGGTCTTGAAATAACTGAACGCCCTCCACGTCCATGCCGGTAGTAGGTTCGTCGAGGAGGACGAGCTCCGGCTGGTGAACTAAAGCCCTTGCGAGAGCAACTCGCTGGCGCATTCCACGCGAGGTCTCCCTTATCGCCTTGTCAGCGAACCAGGTAATGTCTAATGCAGACATGATTGACCGAGTAGCGTTTCGTGATTCCGACCGCGACATCCCACCCAGCTGGGCGAAGTACTGTATATTTTCTCTTGCAGTCAAACGGCCGTACAGGGAGGCTTCACCTCCCAGAAAAAGACTTGTTTTACGGCGGCTCTCCAAGTTCATCCGGCTGGCGCGCTGGCCGAAAGTTGTTACCAACCCGGTGGCAGGTTCGAGGAGTCCGCATATCAAGCGCATTAGTGTGGTTTTTCCCGATCCGTTGGCACCCACCAATCCCACTCTTTGGCCGGCCGAAACCTCGAACGCCGCGTTGTCGAAGACGATGCGGGAACCACGGGAAAAGCCGACATGGGTGCCTTTTACTAGAATCTCAGATGCCACGGAGTTCTTTCGGTTATAGCGCGAATGTATCCGAATGCCCGGTGGGATTCGATTCCCACCGGGCGCTCTGGCTACCGACGCTTGCGGTTCACCGCCGCAGCAGCGCCAATTGCGAATCCAAGGCCGATGACTCCTACGAGAATCATGTGATTGATCTCCCCTGCTTGTTTACGTGGTGCCGGTGGATCCCGACGAACTTGAAATTAATGCAAAGCTTTCAGTAAATCTGTCCGTCGTTCGTACTACGCACTCGTCGAACCACTGCACGTCCACGCGACGCACCGAGACCGGTAACACCTATCTGGGCGCCCGCGGGTCCCAGACGGCGCTACCGCAGCTCAATGCTCTGACCCGGGGGGGGGCACAAGTGACCTCGCACCGAGCCACTACGTCAGACTCGCACCGCGTGAGATGCGGATTGCATCGCTTCGAGCATGCGAGCTATTTCGTCCCTCTCGTGACACACAGGTTGAATCTCCGACGGTGAGGGTCTCGGCGGTCTGCAGCACAACCGAATCGGGAGCGGAGCAAACCCCCTGTTCAGTGCAGATGAGAACGACAACTGTCTTTGTGATGCGGACGCGTAGTT
The DNA here is from genome assembly GCF_036173065.1 of Rhodococcus sp. NBC_00297. Classification (NCBI taxonomy): domain Bacteria; kingdom Bacillati; phylum Actinomycetota; class Actinomycetes; order Mycobacteriales; family Nocardiaceae; genus Rhodococcus; species Rhodococcus sp. NBC_00297. The sequence goes on along the minus strand of NZ_CP108041.1, from coordinate 3,293,006 downwards.
GTCGTTGTCCGCGTTGATGCCCAGCGGCCCGTCCACGGGTCCGCGACGTTGGTGAACGCCTGACGACCCACCTGCCCCGCGGGGCTCGAATCGGGATGGATCGTGCTGGCGACGTTCCCCGGCGGCGACGTGAAAGAGTAGCCGTCCCCGTTCGCGCAGATGTTGGCGAACGGTTCCGGGTCGACCGCGACTTCTGTAGAACCGGGCCGGGTCCAAGTTCTCCTCGGGCCCAGAGGTCACTCCCGTCTGGGTAGGACCAACGTGCTCCGCCTACCTGTGGACAGGAGCTGTTGATTGGCCAACCCGTGGACCGGTTCTGTTGGCGGTGTCGACGGTGCGTACACAACGAATGAGGCACTGGTGGACGTCCCACCGATGCGGTCGAGTCACCTCCGGTGGTGCACTTCCCGGGAAGTTGGGTCACCACGCTCCCGATCAAAATGACCACAACGGAACGTTCAAGCGGGGACTCGAACCCAGTGCAGTAAGTTCTTTGGTACCTCTGATCGGATACGCGTCATGAGCGCAACCCGCCGGGGGCAGCCATTCTTGACAAAGACATCGCTTGATCACGTCTAATTGATCTCATGGACGACCAAACCGGCCGCAATCCGTACTACGCACGAATCTATGAGGACTCCGACGAGGAGCCCGGGCCGACTCGACGCGGCATCGTCCCTCTGCGCACCGTTGACACGCTCTCCGCATCTCTGGTCGTTGGCGTCCTGGGCCTTGTGGCGGCGGCAGTAGGCAGTCTGGGACCGTGGGTCAAATTGATTGATCCGGCCTCGGCTACGTCCGTGACTTTGTCCGGTATGCAGGGGGACGGCAGAATCACGTTGGCCCTGATCGCGTTGTGCAGTGCGGCGATCTTCGAGAGAGCGACGCAAGGCAGGGGGTGGTTGCTGTGGATTGCGGCTACAGGGGGCTTGGCGGTCATCGCAGTGTCCGCGATTGCGCTGAACACTGTGTCCGACAGATCTGACGAGATCGAGATCCAGGGCATAATTTCATTGGCGGACTGGGGCATCTGGACGACATTGGTGGGCGCAATGCTCATCGCTGCCTGCTCCATATGCGCAATCTGGGCGGACAGACAAAGTGCCTGACTAAGTGCGCCCGCACGTCTACAACCGAAAGAGACGTGCCTGACACATGGGCAGGGCGAGCGCTGCGCGAATAGAGTTTGGGGACAATCCTGTGTTTGGCAAACCCAGGGAGTCACGTCGGGATCGGCGCGAGCTCGCACACGACCCCAGAGTGATCGCTCAGACGCAAGTCACCCGTCGTTCCCGGCCACGTTCGCACGTCGACACAGTCGACATTCGACGCGATGTGGTCGATGAGCTGACCGTCATCGGTCGTCCCGGCCGTGTGGCACGTCCACCCTGTCATCACCTCGGCGAGACGGTCGGCAACCAGAATCGGCTGCCTCGCACGCGGGATCTTCTGGTTGAAGTCACCGGCGACGATGACCGGAATCGATGAGTTAAGGCCGTTGATCAGATCCTCGATCTGGTCCAGACACGCAAGGTGTTCGGACCACGGCGCGGCGTCGCGGCGCCCGGTACTGACACGAGCGCGAGACCAAGGAATGCACACCGCGAGCAACCGGACCGGCCCGATGGGCGTCTCGGTCAGTGCGGCCACCACACGTCCTGCGCCGCCTCCACTCTCGATCCGAATCACGTCCGAGAGTGGCTGCCTGGAGTACACCAGCACTTTGCGACGATCCGGTTCGATCGCGTATCCCCAGTCGTCGCCGCCGTCGAGGGTGTACCCGTCATCCGGGAGGAGACCTCGGCGTCCCTCCGTCACAACGAGAATGTCGGCTGCCAATCTCGTTAGACGGTCCCGCACCTCTGCACCTCGTCGACCGCGCGTAGTCGCCCACTCGACGTTCCAGGTGGCGACGGTGGTTCGGGCAGTGCTCACGCAGTGCAGCCTAGAAGGCTCGACTATGCGGGGGACCTTCACACGCACAAACGGAAGTCACGGCCTCGACCCATCGGCATCAGCTCACGATCAACACATTTAACCGCCGCGGCCCGTGGACCCCTTCCACCCTGTTCAGCTCGATGTCGCTGGTGGCACTCGGCCCACTGATGAACGTCAGCGGCCGCGACGCATCGAGCACTGCGAAAGCCTGCGGCACCGTGTCCACCACCTGGTCCGCCTTGACGATGCAGATGTGGTGATCGGGCACCAGCGTCAACGCCCGCCGCCCCTGCGCTTCACCAGCGTCGAGCACGATCGTCCCCGTCGCCGCGATCCCCACCGCACAGCCGGTGATCACTGCGTCGACGGCATCGAGTTGGTTGACCGACAGGCCTTCGTCCGGAACCACCGCGATGCCGTCAACCCAGGCTGATGGCAGATCGACCGGCACGACCGCTCGACCACCGCCGAGCAACGACGCGACTGTGCCGGCAATCTCCGCCTCGAAGATCCGGTACACCTGCGCCCGGTAGTCGTCGACCGTTTCGGCGAAGCGGTCGACGTTCCCCCGGCCGACCAACGCAGCGCGGTCGTAATCGCGCGGCACGTCCGCACCCGTCACACCACCCTCGGTGGCCGATCGGATGCGTCGCAAGATCTCGGCCTTGGCACTCATGCGTCGTCCTCGTGCGTTCGTGCCCACCACTGGTGGAACGTCTCCTTGGGTGGCGCCGGCATGTCGCGGCTCGTCGTCCACAGCGACCCGGGGAACGGAAGCGATTCGATGTGCCCCTTCTTCCCTGCCAGCAGTCGACCGACTCCGGCGGCCTTCTCGGCCATCCCGAATCGCTTCGGCGAGTTCATCGCCCACCCCGCAGCTCGCATCGCGATCTCCTGGCCGCCGGGGATTCCGCCGCGTTCGGAGTCGACCTGCTCCGCCCGCAGGTGCACCAGAATCTCCGGGATGTTGATACGCACCGGACATGCGTCGAAACATGCCCCGCACAGTGACGATGCATACGGCAGTGAGGCATTGGGGTCGTCGTGACCGGTCGTGCCGGTGAGCTGCGGCGAGAGGATCGCACCGATCGGGCCCGGATACACGGAACCGTATGCGTGGCCGCCGGTCCGCTCGTACACCGGGCAGACGTTGAGGCACGCACTGCACCGGATGCAATTCAGGGCGGCGCGGCCTACCTCGTCGGCAAGCACGTTGGTTCTGCCATTGTCGATGAGTACCAGGTGGAAGTTCTGAGGTCCGTCGCCCTCGTGCACTCCGGTCCACATCGAGGTGTAGGGATTCATGCGCTCGGCGGTCGACGACCGCGGCAGCAGCTGCATGAACACCTCGAGATCGGCGAACGTCGGCACCAGTTTCTCGATGCCCATCAGCGTGATGAGGGTGTCGGGCAGCGTCAGACACATGCGCCCGTTGCCTTCGGATTCGACGACGGCGAGCGTCCCCGTCTCGGCGACACCGAAGTTGGCGCCACTGATGGCCACCTTCGCCGACAGGAACTTCCGTCGCAGATGCTCCCGTGCGGCCATGGCCAATTCGCGCGGCTCGTCGGTGATGGCAGCGTCGACACCGGGCATGCGCCGCAGGAAGATCTCGCGAATCTCCGCGCGGTTCCGGTGGATTGCGGGAACCAGGATGTGACTGGGTTTGTCGTCACCCAGCTGCACGATGAGCTCGGCCAGGTCCGTCTCGATCGCCGCGATTCCCTCGGCTTCAAGGTACTCGTTCAGGACGGTCTCCTGGGTGGCCATGGACTTCACCTTGACCACCTCGTCGCTGCCCGTGGCCTTGACGAGGTCCGTGATGATGCGATTGGCCTCGTCGGCGTCGCGTGCCCAGTGCACCACTCCCCCGCGGGCGGTGACGTTGGCTTCGAGTTGCTGCAGCAGCTCGGGCAGCCTCGACATCACGTCGGTCTTGAGGGCACTACCGGCGAGGCGCAGTTCCTCCCAGTCATCGCACTCCGCAACAGCTCCCAGCCGCTTCTCACGAATGGTCTTGGTCGCGGCCCCGACGTTGCGCCGCATCTGCGTGTCCTGCAGCGCCCGCTTCGCGGCCTTCGGGAAGCTCTCCTCGCCGCGAATGTTACCGATGCCGGGCGAACCCAAGAAGGTGGTCATGCTGCCTCCGTCGACGCAAGGATCTCGGCAAGGTGCACGGTCTTGACGCCGGTGCGCAGGCGGGACAGTCCGCCGCCGATGTGCATGAGGCACGACGAGTCCCCGGCGCTGCACACCTCGGCGCCGGTGGAGAGGACGTTGGCCATCTTGTCCGACAACATCGCCGTCGAGGTCTCCGAATTTTTCAACGCGAACGTTCCGCCGAAGCCGCAGCACGACTCGGCCTGGGGCAGTTCGACCAACGTCATGCCGCGCACGTTGCGCAGCAGTTCGAGGGGCTTGTCGCCGACGCGCAGCATCCTCAGCGAATGGCACGTGGGGTGGTAGGTGACGCGGTGCGGGTAGTAGGCGCCGACGTCGGTGACACCGAGGACGTCGACGAGAAGTTCGGACAGCTCGTAGGTGCGTCCGGCGATGTCCTCGGCGCGCGTGGCCAAGTCCTCGTCACCGGCGCGGCGGGCGACCATCGCGTGCTGGTGACGCACCGATCCGACGCAGGAACCGGACGGTGCGACCGCGACGTCCCACGACGACTTCTCGAAGACCTCGACGTGGTGGCGCACCAGCGGTGCGGCTTCTTTGAGGTAGCCGGTATTGACGTGCATCTGGCCGCAGCACGTCTGATCCGACGGGAAGACGACGGTGTGGCCGAGCCGTTCGAGCAGCGAGACAGTCGCTTTCGCTGACTCGGGAAAGAGTGCGTCCGCCAGACAGGTGGCGAACAGGGCGATCCGCATGGAGCCTCCAGAGCGTGTGGTCTGACCACAGTAACCCCTGTGGTCGGACCACACCAGCTATTCTCCGACAGTGCGCGCACACGAGGTGGTTCTCCACCGCATCGAACAGGACCTGGCGGCGGCCCGACTCCGTGTCGGCGACCGACTGCCGGCCGAGCGCGCACTCGCGGAGGAACTCGGCGTCGGCCGCAGCTCGGTTCGCGAGGCCATCCGCGTCCTGGAAGCGATGGGCGTGGTGAAGACGTCGGTCGGGTCCGGCCCCGACGCGGGAGCAATCGTGGTGGCGGACCCTGCCACGTCCATCGGCTCGGCACTGCGCCTTCACATGGCCACGCAGTTCCTGCCCATCGCCGACGTGGTGCAGACGCGCGTGTTGCTCGAGTCGTGGGCGCTGCGCGAAGCCGCGGCGCGCACCCCCGACCTCAGTGCCATCGACGAGTTACTGGAACGAATGGACGACCAGAGCCTCGAACCCGATCAGTTCCACCGCCTCGACGCCGAGCTGCACGTACGGTTCGCCGGGCTGGCCGGCAACGTGCTGATCGAGGCCATGATGACCTCGCTCCGCGACTCCATCCACGGCTACGTCATGGACGCGGTGCCGATGCTCGACGACTGGTCGGCCGTCGCCGTGAACCTGCGGTGCGAACACCGCGGCATCGTCGACGCGTTGCGCCGAGGCCACGGCGCCAAGGCCGCCACCCTGGCGCGCGAGCACATTGAAGGTTTCTACGGGTTGATGCGGCTCGACTGAGTCGGAGCCCGCCGAATTGTGTCGGACCCCCGTGCCAGCATCCCTCCACACACAACGAGGGCCGCGGGCCCGGGCAAGGGGTTCACCATGGCAGTGCACGTCGTCGACGACCGTGTCGAGGTCCGGTGCCCCGAGGTCCATCCCGACGCCCGGATGTCGTTCTCGTTCCAGCGGACTCTCCGCGTTCCCGACGACGGAACCACGTACGACCTCCCTCCGGGCCTCGGCAGACTGCAGGTGACGGAGTCCGGCCAGGACGACGACGGGGTGACTCGCTTCGCCATGCCGATGTGGCAGTCCGAGGCATGCTGGATCAACTTCGATGCCGGCTATCCGTTCCTCGTGACGATGAGCAGCGGCACCGTCAACGTCCTGACGGGTGAGCCGTGGTCGCCCGTTCCCGACTTCGAGGCCGAGGACTACCTGGAAGTTCCGGACCAGCGGTGGCTCGATGGGTTCACTGTCGAGAAGGGAACGGTGCGCCAGTTCGTCGCTGCCCCGCTGGGCGCCGACTACACGGTGGAGGAGCAGCTGTCTTCGGAGCCGGCGCGCGGTGGGATCCAGGTGGCCGTCTACCCGCTGTTGGCGAGCAAGTACTCGGAGCTGGACCACCTCCCGACCATCATCTGCTTCTCCGCGCCCCCGAACGACGCGATGGGTCTCGGCGCCGGCGGATCCATCAGACAAGCAGTGGCGACGCCGGTGGTCCCGCACGACTCGTGGGACCTCGAGCACGGCCGACGATTCACCGTAGACATCGTCAACAGTGCTGTGTGGCAACAACTTACCGGGTCCGAGCCCGCTTCGGTTCCACTGAGTGCCGCCGAGTACACGCGGTTCGGGATGCCGTGGTTCGCCTTGTACGACGAGCTGGTGGTGGCCCGCGAAGGATCGTCGACACTGGGCAAAGTGCAGACGATCGCCGACGTCGATGCCGGCGCGGACGAGCCGATCCTGCCGGAGAACGAGAGCTTCGAGAAGCCGGTACCGGTGCTCGTTATCGGCTGAGAGGCGCGCGTCAGCGCACCGTGGCCGGCTCCGGCAGCGCCATCCCTCGCTCCCCCATCACCTCTCGAAGGCGGTCGGGGTAGTCGGTGATGATGCCGTCGACACCCATGTCCATCAGTGCCGCCATCGTCGCGGGATCGTCCACCGTCCACGGCACGACGCGGATCCCGGCGGCGTGCGCGGACGTCACCATTGCGGGTGTCACGTAGAGCTCGAAGTCCGGGTCGCCCACGGCTCCCTTCTGCGGGGTGCCCTGGACGGGCGAGAGTGCGTGGGCGCCGAACGACTGCACCGCCGCCACCGGGTCACCGTCGAAGTCGTCGATGTCGAGACCGCCCAACCACGGTGAGGCTCCCGGTTCTTCGACCTCGAGGAAGTCGGGCTCCGTGAGCGCGACCAGCCGCACCGACGGATCGACCTTCTGCACCGCAAGGAGAGCGCCCCAGTCGAAACTCTGGATGGTGGTGCGATCGAGTAGTCCCGCCGCCCCGACCGAGGCGAGCACCACGTCGGCGAACTGCTCACGGGACGCCGTTTCGGTGGGCGCCGCCGCCTCCACCTTGGTCTCGATGTTCAGCTGGACCGTGGAGTCGTACGAGTTCACCAACGCGAGCACCTCGTCGAGGGTCGGGATTCCGGCATCTGTCGCCATTCGCTGTTCCGGGTAGCCGTCGAGCTGCGTCACACCACAATTGAGGGTCCGCACCTGCGCCAGCGTCAGGGTGTTGACGTACTTCCCGACGTAGGGAAACTCGCGATCACCGTCGGTCGCGGGCCGGGTATCGCGGCACTTCGCGTCCGACACCTTTCGGTCGTGCGTGACGACGGCGATGCCGTCCTCGGTGATCTGGGTGTCCATCTCGAGGGTGGTGACGCCGAGCTCGAGGGCATTGGTGAACGAGGCAAGCGTGCTCTCGGTGACCAGTCCGAGGCCGCCGCGATGCGCCTGCAGGTCGAATCCGTCGAGCGGCTTAGCGGTCTCGGTATCTTGTGCGGAGCAGGCCGCCAGCGCCATACACATCGAGACGGTCAGCAGTACTCGTCGCATCGCCATGGCGCCCACGCTAAGCCGGGAAGGTGAACGCCCGATGGATCAGCGCGCGCGCCACCCCTGATCGGTCGACCCTCGCACCACCAACGACGGCTCGAAGGTGAGCTGCCGGAACTCGTGAGCGCCCGACGCCGAGACCTGCTCGAGCAGTAGTTCGGCTGCAGCCCTGCCCAACTCGGCTCGGGGCTGCGAGATGGACGTGAGGGGAACTGCTGCACCCGCGGCGTAGTCGATGTCGTCGTATCCGACGATGGCCAGGTCCTCCGGTACACGCACCCCGCGGTGCACACATTCCTGGAGCACTCCGAGCGCCAGCAGGTCGTTCGCGCACACGACCCCGGTCGGCGGGGCATCGGTCATGTCGAAGATCCGGGCGGCAGCTCGTGCGCCGGCCTCGATGGACAACGACGTCGACCACACCGTCGACATGCGGGTGCTGGCCGATTCGGCGACAGCCGTGAGGGCGCCGGAGCGGCGGTCACGCACCTGCCGAATGCTGTCCGGGCCGCCGACGTAGACCAGGGTGCGGTGTCCCAGATCCATGAGATGCCGTGCAGCCAAACGCCCCCCGAGAACGTCGTCGACCGCGACCGACGATCTGCCGGGGGCGTGCGACCCGCGATCGAGCAACACCACCGGGGTGCCCTGGCGGTCGAGGTTGTCGAGCATCGGCACGTTCTCACCCACGGGACTGAGCAGGATGCCCTGCACGCGCTGCTCCATGAGCAGGCGAAGCTGACGGTTCTCGCGCTCTTCGGATTCGCCGCTACCGACGATCACGGTCAACAGATCGTTCACGTCCGCCACGGATTCTGCGCCGGCTGCCACGTCGAGGAAGAACGGGTTGCGGGCGTCGAGGACCACGACAGCGAGCATGCGGGACTGGCCGGCTCGAAGCTGGCGGGCCGCGTCGTTACGCACGAATCCGAGCTGCGCGATGGCCGCCTCGACGCGCTCACGGGTGGCAGCGGAGACCATGTCGGGCTTGTTCAGGACATTGCTGATGGTGCCCATGGACACTCCCGCGAGAGCGGCGACCTCACGCATGCTCGCTGCCATGATCGCCCCCCTTCGATGCCGTTACGGTCGCTATTGAATCGGTTTACCGGCGTCGGCGCAACCGAACGGCGTTCTCGAACCCACCGAGGCGCCCCACGGCGCGCGAACTCGTGACCGATCCTCATCGTTGCTGCTCGACGCTGGATACATCACGGTTCGGTAACGCTCTGTCGTGATCCGGGTCACGGGGTTGACCAGTGGCCCCCGTCACTTCTATGTTCACGGGGCTGAATGAACCGATTCAATTCGAGCCGGTTCGGTCCGACGGAGGTCCCATCCATGAGCGTCCCCAGTGCGACGACGCCCACCGCAGTTCCCCTGCTCGAAGTCCGCGACGTCACCAAGTCGTTCGGAAGCGTCGCCGCCGTCTCCGGGGTGTCGTTTCCGCTCTACGGCGGTGAAGCGCACGCACTCGTGGGCGAGAACGGTGCCGGCAAGTCCACCATCGTCAAGATGCTGGCCGGTGTTCACAAGCCGGACACCGGCACGCTGCTCGCGGGCAGCACCCCGATCACGCTCGACTCCCCCGCCGCCGCGAAGGCCGAGGGCATCGCCGTCATCTACCAGGAGCCGACGCTGTTCCCGGACCTGACCATCGCCGAGAACATCTACATCGGTGCCCAGCCCACCTCGCGCGGCCGGATGATCGACCGCGGCGCCATGAACGCCGCCGCCGAAGCCCTGTTCAATCGCCTGGGTGTTCCGATGGATCCGAACCGGCTCGCGAGCGGACTGTCCATCGCCGACCAGCAGCTCGTCGAGATCGCCAAAGCGCTGTCGACCGAGGCGTCCGTCATCGTCATGGACGAGCCCACCGCCGCGCTGTCGGGTAACGAGGTCGCCCGCCTCTTCAAGGTCGCTCGCTCCCTGTGCGCCGACGGAGCTGCCGTGCTGTTCATCTCGCACCGCTTCGAAGAGATCTTCGACCTCTGCCAGCGCGTCACCGTCATGCGCGACGGCAAGCACATCTCCACCGCACCGCTGGCCGGACTCACCGTCGACGACCTGATCAAGCAGATGGTGGGCCGCGAGCTCGGCGCCCTGTTCCCCAAGCTGGACGTCGAACCGGGTGCCGTCATCCTCGAGGTCGAGAACCTCACGCGCGCCGGGGTGTTCACCGACGTCAGCTTCCGGGTGCGTGCCGGTGAGATCGTGGCGCTCGCCGGCCTGGTCGGCGCCGGACGCTCCGAGGTCATGCAGGCGGTGTTCGGCGTCGACCCCCGCGATTCCGGTTCCGTCAAGGTCCGCGGCAAGGTACTGAAGGCCGGTAATCCCAAGGCCGCCATGCGAGCGGGCATCGCCCTCGTTCCCGAGGACCGTCGCCAGCAGGGCCTCATCCCCGAGATGTCGATCGAGCGCAATGCGACGCTCACGCGTTCACAAGCGTTGTCGCGCTTCGGGTTCCTCGTCGGTGGTGGTGAGCGCCGCTCGGCCCAGGAATGGACGAAGAAACTGCAGACCAAGTTCTCGCGCATCACCGACCCTGTCGGCACCCTGTCCGGCGGCAACCAGCAGAAGGTGGTGCTGGCCAAGTGGCTCGCCACCGACCCGATCGTTCTCATCGTCGACGAGCCCACCCGCGGCATCGACGTCGGCACCAAAGCCGAAGTCCACAAGATCATCTCGCGTCTCGCCAGTGAAGGAGTCGCCGTCGTCATGATCTCCTCGGAACTGCCGGAGGTCCTCGGTATGGCCGACCGCGTGCTCGTCATGCGCGAAGGCCGCATCGCCGCGGAGATCGATCGCGATCATGCCACCGAGGAATCGGTCATGTTCGCCGCCATGGGATCGGAGTCCGCAGCATGACCGTCACCACCCAGACCGCCCCGGCGGCCGACCCGCTCAGGCCTGTCACCAAGGACGGGAGCTCGCTGGTCGAGAAGATCCTGAGAATGCGCTCGCTGGGCATTCTCGGCGCGCTCGTCGTCCTCATCGCCGTGACCGCGGCGACCAACAGCTCGTTCCTGTCCGGTCAGAGCATCCGCGACCTGCTGCTCGCCGCGTCGATCATTGCCGTGTTGGCCGTCGGTCAGACCGTCGTCATGATCACCAAGAACATCGACCTCTCCGTCGGGTCGGTGCTCGGACTGTCCGCATTCGCGGCAGGGTCGGTCATGAAGGCCGGCTCGCCGATCGTGCTCGGCATCCTCGCGGGCATCGTCGTCGGCACGCTGTGCGGAGTCTTCAACGCGCTGCTCGTCCGCTACGGCGGCGTTCCCGCCCTGGTGGTCACGCTCGGCACCATGTACATCTTCCGCGGCATCGCCTTCTTCTGGGCGGGCGGCGAGCAGATCACCGCCGACGAGATGCCCGGCTCCTTCCTCGATCTCGGCACGGCCAGCGTTCTCGGACTCCCCGTCCTGGTGATCGTCGCCGTCATCGCACTCGTGGGAGCGGGCATCTACCTCGGCCGATACCGAAGCGGCCGCGACCTCTACGCCATCGGATCCAACGGTCATGCCGCCGAACTCGCCGGCATCTCCGTCGGCAAGCGAACGCTGGGGGCCTTCGCCTTCTCCGGCGCCATGGCCGGTATCGCCGGAGTCATGTTCGCCGCCCGCTTCGGCACCGTCGACGCGGCAGCCGGCACCGGCTACGAACTCAACGTCATCGCGGCCTGCGTCGTCGGCGGCGTAGCCGTCGTCGGCGGTGTCGGCACCGTGTGGGGAGCCGCCCTCGGCGCCCTATTGCTGACCACCATCAACAGCTCGCTCCCGGTCCTGCAGATCGATCAGTTCTGGCAGCAGGCCATCGTCGGCGCGCTCATCCTCATCGCCATCGCGGCGGATCGCATCGCGGCCGTGCGTGCCGCCCAGCAACTTCGGAAGAGGAGCGCTCATGTCGAGTGATCTCGCCACCCGTCCCGACGCCCCCGCACCGATCGTGCAGCAGGGCAGTCGCATCCGGGAGCTGTTGGCCAGCTGGGACACCGCGGTCATCTTCCTGACCATCGTCGTCGTGCTCGGCGCGTCGGTGATGAACCCCGACTTCGGCAGCGCCACCAACTTCACCTTCCTGGTACTCGACCTCGCGCCGATCTTCCTCATCGCGCTGCCGATGACGCTGATCATCGTCACCGGCGAGATCGACCTCTCCGTCGCCAGCACGCTCGGTCTGAGCGGCGCGGCTATGGGCTGGATGTGGAACAACGGCTTCACCATCGAGGCCATCGTCCCGATGTGCATCCTGCTCGGCGCACTGCTCGGTGCGCTCAACGGATTCCTCGTCGCAACGCTCGGTCTGCCGTCTCTCGCCGTCACGATCGGCACGCTCGCGCTCTTCCGCGGACTCGCCTTCGTCCTGTTGGGTGACACGGCCGTGTCCAACTTCCCGCGGGCCTACACCTCGTGGGTCACCGGTACACTGGGTGACTCGTCGGTTCCCAATCTCGCTGTGCCACTGGTCATCCTCGCGGTAGTGTTCGGCGCGGTCCTGCAGTTCACCTCGCTCGGCCGCAACATCTACGCCACCGGCGCCAGTGCCACGGCCGCGAAGTTCGCCGGCATCAACGGCAACCGCATCAAATTCTGGCTCTACGTCGTCGCCGGAGCGGTCGCCGCTCTGGCCGGTGTCCTGTGGAGCCTGCGCTACTCGAGTGCTCGTGCCGACAACGGTGCCGGCCTCGAACTGTCCGTCGTCGCCGCAGTCCTTCTCGGTGGCGTCTCGATCTTCGGAGGCAAGGGCCGGCTCGTCGGCGTTCTCGCCGCCGTCGTCCTCCTCGCGGCACTGCAGAACGCGCTGCGTCTCGAGGACATCTCCAACGAAGCACTCACCGTCGTCACCGGCGTCCTGCTCATCGTCGCCGTCCTCCTGCCCAACCTCATCAAAGCAGTCCGCACGTCCTCGGACCGTCGCAAAGCCGTCGCACGACTCTGATCCACCCCCTTCCCGAAAGGTCCACCATGTCCCGCACCCCCCGGCGCCTCGCGCTGGCGCCGCTGGCCGGCATCGCCGCACTGTCTCTCGTCCTCACCGCCTGCGGTGGCACGACGCAGGAGTCTGCCTCCGAGGCCTCCGACAGCGGAAGCCGCGTCACCGGCACCGCCAACCCCGACGCCGAGATCCAGGACGGCCTCAAGATCGGCTTCCTGCCCAAGCAGCTCAACAACCCGTACTCCGACATCGAGGTCGCCGGTGGCGAGAAGGCCGTCGGCGAGTTCGGTGGCGAGTACAAGCTGGTCGGCCCCAACGACGCCAGCGCGTCGTCGCAGGTGTCCTACATCAACACCCTGATCCAGCAGAACCAGAACGTCATCGCGATCGCCGCGAACGACCCCAACGCGGTGTGCCCCTCGCTGAACCAGGCACGCGACGCCGGCGTCAAGGTCGTCACCTTCGACTCCGACGCCGACAAGAGCTGCCGCGACCTGTTCATCAACCAGGCCACCACCGAGGGCGTCGGCGAATCGCTGGCGAAGATGACCAGCGACCAGATCGGCGGATCCGGCAAGATCGCCATCCTGTCCGCAACTCCCAACGCTACAAACCAGAATGCCTGGATCGAGGTGCTGAAGGAGCAGCTCGCCTCCAACCCGGAGTACAAGGACATCGAGCTCGTCACCACTGTCTACGGCAACGACGACGACCAGAAGTCCTTCCAGGAGACCCAGGGTCTGCTGCAGACCTACCCGGACCTGAAGGCCATCGTCTCCCCCACCACCGTCGGCATTTCCGCTGCCGCACGTTACATCTCGGGCTCGTCGTACAAGGACAAGATCGTCCTCACCGGACTCGGCACGCCGAACCAGATGCGTGAGTACGTCAAGAACGGCACCGTGAAGCAGTTCGCGCTGTGGGATCCCACCGACATCGGCTACCTCGCCGCCTACGCCGGAGCAGCCCTGTCGTCCGGTCAGATCACCGGCGCCGAAGGTGAGAAGTTCACCGCGGGAGAGCTCGGCGAATACACCATCGGTGTCGACGGCGAACTGGTCCTCGGACCGCCCACGGTCTTCGACTCCGCCAATATCGACCAGTACAACTTCTGACATGAACCGGTACTGCTTCACGCTCCAGCTCAGGCCGGAATCGGTTCCCGAGTACTCCCGTCGTCACGCCGAGGTGTGGCCCGAGATGCTCGAGGCACTGAAGGCGAACGGCTGGAACAACTATTCCCTGCACATCCGTGACGACGGCCTGATCGTCGGCTACGTCGAAAGCCCCGATCTGGGCGCGGCGCAGGCAGCGATGAGCAGTACCGACGTCAACGCACGGTGGCAGGCCCAGATGGCTCCGTTCTTCACGGGCCTCGGGTCTGCCACCCCCGACGAAGGATTCGTGCTGCTGCGCGAACTCTTCCACCTCGAGACTCAACTCCGCGAAGGTCACCCATCATGAGCACCACAGCAGTACAGGACATCTCGGCCCTCGCCGACTTCGGTATCGAGGTGCCCAGCTGGGCCTACGGAAACTCCGGAACCCGCTTCAAGGTCTTCTCCACCGCCGGCGTGCCCCGCACTCCTTTCGAGAAGGTGGCCGACGCCGCCGAGGTCAACCGCGTCACCGGCGCAGCTCCCCGCGTCTCGCTGCACATTCCGTGGGACAAGGTCGACGACTACTCCGCGCTCGCGTCGTTCGCCGTCGAGAACGGTGTCGCACTGGGAGCCGTGAACTCGAACGTCTTCCAGGACGACGACTACAAGCTCGGGTCACTGACCAACGCCGACAAGCGGATTCGCGCCAAGGCCATCGCCCACCACCTCGAGTGCATCGACGTCATGCGGGCAACCGGCTCGAAGACACTCAAGCTCTGGCTTCCCGACGGCACCAACTACGCCGGGCAAGATTCCATCCGTGCGCGCCAGGATCGCCTCGCCGAATCGCTGCAGGAGATCTACGCCGGCCTCGACGACGACCACACACTGCTCATCGAATACAAGTTCTTCGAGCCGTACTTCTACACCACCGACATTCCCGACTGGGGCACGTCGCTGCTGCACTGCCTCGCCCTCGGAGACAAGGCGAAGGTGGTCCTCGACACCGGGCACCACGCGCCGGGCACCAACATCGAATTCATCGTCACGCAGCTCATCCGGCAGAACAAGCTGGGCGGCTTCGACTTCAACTCCCGCAACTATGCCGACGACGACCTCATCGTCGGTGCCGCGGACCCGTTCCAGCTGTTCCGCATCATGCACGAGATCGTCGCCTCCGATGCCCACCTCCCCTCGTCGGGAATCAACTTCATGCTCGACCAGTGCCACAACATCGAGCCGAAGATCCCCGGCCAGATCCGCTCGATCATGAACGTGCAGGAAGCCACCGCGAAAGCGTTGCTCATCGATGCGTCGGCTCTCGAGAAGGCGCAGATCGACGGCGACATCCTCGGTGCCCACGCGGTGCTCATGGACGCCTACAACACCGATGTCCGTGGGCTGCTGGGCGATCTACGGGAGTCCCGCGGCATCGACCGTGACCCCGTCGCCGCCTTCGCCCGCTCCGGGTACATGGAACGCGTCGAAGCCGAGCGCGTCGGTGGACAGCAAGCGAGCTGGGGAGCCTGATGGGCCTGGAGCGGACGGTTCCGAGGAAGACTCGTCTGGGTCTGGTGTCGGGCGGACTGGGTGCTTATTGGCCCCAGTTCCCCGGTCTCCTGGAGACGCTGCAGCAGTCCGCTCGCTACGTCACCGAGCGGTTCGAGAAGCAGGACTGCGTCGTGGTCGATGCCGGCTTCGTGTCCGATGCAACGGAATCCGCCGCGGCGGCCGAGAAGTTGCGAGTCGCGGACTGCGACCTCGTTGTCGTGTTTCTGACGACGTACCTGACGTCGTCGATGGTGCTGCCCATCGCGCAACGAGTCGATGCCCCGGTGTTGTTGATCGATCTGCAACCCACCGAGGCCATGGACCACGCCACTACGGGCACGGGCGAATGGCTCGCGTACTGCGGCCAGTGCCCACTCCCCGAGGTTGCGAACGTGTTCCGTCGCAGCGGTATCGACTTCCGCTCCGTCTCGGGCTATCTCCACGACGAGAACGCGTGGTCCCGCATCGAGGCATGGGTGGGAGCCGCGTCGGCGCGCGCTGGGCTACGACACTCCCGGCTCGGCCTGATGGGGCATCTGTATCCGGGCATGCTGGACATCTCGACCGATATGACCCTGCTGTCGTCGCAGTTCGGTGCCCACGTCGAGGTACTGGAATTCGACGACCTGCGGGTGCGTGTCCAGAGCGTCACCGACGCACAGGTGGACGAGCGACTCGAACTCGCGCGCAGCGTCTTCCACCTCGACGGCTCCGTCGTGAACGACGACTTCGCATGGGGCGCTCGTGTATCGGTCGGCCTCGATGCCCTCGTGGACGACTTCGGACTCGACGCCATGGCGTACTACCACCGCGGACTCGACGGCGAACTGCACGAACGTCTCGGCGCCGGCATGATTCTGGGAGCCTCGCTGCTCACAGCCCGCGGAATTCCGTTGGCCGGCGAATACGACATCCGCACCGCCGTTGCCATGCTGATCGCGGACCGCCTGGGCGCCGGTGGGTCTTTCACGGAGCTTCAGGCGCTGAACTTCCGAGACGGTATCGTCGAGATGGGGCACGACGGGCCCGCGCACCTCCAGGTGTCGGCCGGCGAGCCTCTGCTCCGCGGCCTCGGTGTCTATCACGGGAAGCGTGGATACGGCGTCAGCGTCGAGTTCGACGTACAGCCCGGGCCCGTGACGACCTTCGCCATCGGACAGAACCGTGACGGGTCGTTCACGTTCATCACCTCCGAGGGCACCGTTGTCCCCGGCCCTCTGCTGCAGATCGGCAACACCACGTCCCGCGTCGACTTCGGGCGCGACCCCGGCGAGTGGACGGACGAGTGGAGTGCCACCGGCACCGGCCACCACTGGGCACTGTGCGTCGGGCACCGTGCCAAGGACATCAAGGCCGCAGCACAGCTGCTCGGCATTTCCTATATCAGCGTCTAGACCTACTCAGGAGAACCACTGTGACGACGATCGACGATCTGATCGCCCGGTCCAACAGACTCGGCGCCGATGCGCGCAACACCAACTACGCGGGCGGCAACACCTCTGCGAAGGGAACCGAGACCGACCCGGTCACCGGTGAGGACGTGGAACTGCTGTGGGTCAAGGGATCCGGCGGTGACCTGGGCACGCTGAAGCCCGCGGGGCTCGCTGCGTTGCGACTCGACCGCGTCCGCGCACTGAAGGACGTCTACCCCGGCGTCGACCGCGAAGACGAGATGGTCGCCGCCTTCGACTACTGCCTGCACGGCAAGGGCGGTGCGGCACCGTCCATCGACACCGCGATGCACGGACTGGTCGAGGCCGCGCACGTCGATCACCTCCACCCCGACTCGGGCATCGCACTCGCAACCGCCGCCGACGGGGAGGAGCTGACGCGCAAGTGCTTCGGTGACCGTGTGGTGTGGGTGCCGTGGCGTCGCCCGGGCTTCCAGCTCGGCCTGGACATCGCCGAGATCGCCGAGAAGAACCCGCAGGCCATCGGGTGCATCCTCGGTGGACACGGGATCACTGCCTGGGGCGCGACCAGCTCCGAGAGCGAGGAACGGTCGCTCGAGATCATTCGGACCGCCGAGCAGTTCCTTGCCGACAACGGTCGCTCCGAGCCCTTCGGATCCCCGCTGGCAGGCTTCGAGGCACTGCCAGCGGACGATCGACGCACCCGCGCCGCGGCCCTGTTCCCGCTGATCCGCGGGCTCGCGTCGACCGACCGACCGCAGGTGGGCCACTTCGACGACAGCGACGTCGTCCTCGACTTCCTCGCCTCGTCCGAGCACCCGCGTCTCGCCGCACTCGGAACGTCGTGCCCCGACCACTTCCTCCGCACCAAGGTGCGCCCGATGGTGCTCGACCTCCCGACGACTGCATCGTTGGAGGATGTGTCGGCTCGACTCCGTGAGCTTCACGTCGCGTACCGCGAGGACTACGCCCGCTACTACACCGAGCACGCCGAGGCCGACAGCCCCGCGATGCGCGGCGCCGATCCCGCCATCGTGCTGATCCCCGGAGTCGGCATGTTCTCCTTCGGCGCCAACAAGCAGACCGCCCGCGTCGCCGGTGAGTTCTACATCAACGCTATCAACGTGATGCGCGGCGCCGAGTCGGTGTCGACCTACGCTCCCATCGATGAGCGCGAGAAGTTCCGCATCGAGTACTGGGCGCTGGAGGAGGCGAAGCTCGCTCGAATGCCTGCACCCAAACCGCTGGCCACCCGGATCGCACTGGTGACTGGCGCCGCGTCGGGCATCGGCAAGGCCATCGCGCAGCGTCTGGCAGCCGAGGGCGCGTGCGTGGTGATCGCCGACCTCGACGCCGCGAAGGCCGGAGCAGCCGCCGCCGAGATCGGCACGTCGGATGTCGCCGTGGGCATCGCTGCCGACGTCACCGACGAGGGACAGATCGCCGCCGGGTTCGCCGACGCCGTGCTGGCTTTCGGTGGAGTGGACCTCGTCGTCAACAACGCCGGACTGTCCATCTCCAAGCCGCTGCTCGAGACCACCGTCAAGGACTGGGATCTGCAGCACGACGTCATGGCCCGCGGATCCTTCCTCGTCTCCCGCGAGGCGGCCCGCATCATGATCGAGCAGGGCTTGGGCGGAGACATCGTCTACATCTCCTCGAAGAACTCGGTGTTCGCGGGACCCAACAACATCGCGTACTCGGCGACGAAAGCTGATCAGGCCCATCAGGTTCGGCTACTGGCCGCCGAACTCGGAGATCACGGCATTCGCGTCAACGGCATCAACCCCGACGGCGTGGTCCGCGGTTCGGGCATCTTCGCCGGCGGCTGGGGCGCCAAGCGTGCCGCGGTCTACGGCGTGGAGGAGGAGAAGCTGGGCGAGTACTACGCGCAGCGCACGCTGCTCAAGCGCGAGGTCCTGCCCGAGCACGTCGCCAACGCCGTGTTCGCGCTGACCGGTGGCGAACTGACCCACACCACCGGGCTGCACATACCGGTCGATGCGGGTGTCGCGGCCGCGTTCCTGCGCTGATGGGGGCATTCGCGGCGGTGGATCTGGGGGCGTCGAGTGGTCGAGTGATGCTGGGCCGGGTGGTCGACGGTCGGGTGGATCTGACGGAGATCGCGCGGTTCGAGAACCGTCCTGTGCGTCTCGGTGGATCGCTGCACTGGAACATCCTCGCGCTGTATCAGGGTGTGTTCGACGGATTGCGGTCGCTGGTCGACCGGTTGGACGGCGAGCCGTTGGCGTCCGTCGGCATCGACACGTGGGCGGTCGATTACGCCCTGCTCGATGCCGACGGGCGCATGCTCGGCGTCCCGTTCCACTACCGCGACTCGCGTACCGACGGTGATCACGAGGACCTGTTCTCCCGCAACGGCATCGCGCAGCTGCCGTTCAACACGGTCTATCAGCTGCTGGCCGAGTCGCCCGATACTCTGAGCGTCGCTAAGCGTCTGCTCATGGTTCCGGACCTGTTGGCGTACTGGCTCACCGGCGTCGCTCGGGGCGAGGTGACCAATGCGTCGACAACCGGGCTGCTCGACCCGCATACCCGCGCATGGGACCGCTCCTCGATCGCGTCACTCGGCCTGAAAGCCGACCTGCTGCCCGAGCTCGTCGCACCGGGGATGCCCATCGGACCGCTCACCGCCGACGTCGCCGCCGTGGTGGGCACCGAATCGTCGGTCGTTGCAGTCGGCACGCACGACACCGCGTCGGCCATCGTGGCGGTTCCGGCTGCGACACCCAACTTTGCGTACATCGCGTCGGGTACCTGGTCACTGGTGGGAGTCGAGACGCAGGACCCCGTGGTGACGTCCGCGGCCCGAGACGGAGGGTTCACCAACGAGGCGGGTGTCGACGGCACCGTGCGACTGCTCCGCAACGTCATGGGTATGTGGCTGGTGCAGGAGTCGTTGCGGCAGTGGGAGCGTGACGGTCTCGAGCTGTCCCTCGGCTCCTTGCTCGACGAGGCTGCCGACCTGCCCGCGTCGTCGGTCATCGATCCCGACCTCCCTGTGTTCCTGCCGCCGGGTGACATGCCGGCGCGCATTGCCGCCGAATGCCTCGCAGCCGGGGTGCCGGTTCCGACGACTCCTGCGTCGTTCGTGCGCTGCATCGTGGACAGCCTCGCGGCGGCTTACGCTCGCTCGGTGCGTCTGGCCGGTGACCTGTCGGGTATCGACGTCGAGGTGGTGCACATCGTCGGCGGCGGTTCCCAGAACGCGCTGCTGTGCCAACTCACTGCCGATGCCACCGGTTTGCCGGTAGTCGCGGGACCGGTCGAGGGATCCGCACTGGGCAACGTGCTGGTCCAAGCCAGGGCTGCTGGGGTGGTGAGTGGCGATCTCGCCGACCTGCGACGGGTGGTGCGGAACTCGTTCGAGTTGGTGGAGTACCTGCCGACGCGGTGATCGTGTGCAGTGATCCGCGCTGTGCGCGGATTACTGCACAGGATCCGTGGTGCGGCTCGCCGCGGGTGGTGCTGGAGTTGAGGAGGTTGCGGCGTCGATCCAGCCCTGCAGGTCGTCGTCGGACTCCAGAGCTGCCGCGTTCACCGAGATCCATCCCTGTCCCATCGACCTGCCCGCGCCCATCTGCGCACGACGGGCTCCCGGGCGTCCGACGTAGTCGTCGTCGCGTTCGCGCGGTACCCGGACCAGCAAGGCGCCGCCGCCGTTCCCGACGGACACGACCATCTTCCCGTCGACCATGAACGCAAGACCGCCGAACATCGCCTTCTCGGTCACGGTGGACCTGGCGGACAGCGCAGCGCGAACCCTGTCCTCGAGGTCGGCGTCACGAGCCATGCGGGAACTCTACGTCGCTTCCCGACGCGTCGAAAGGTGCGCGGAGCCGCGGAATGCGCGGGTGAGCGCACCGTCGCGTCGAATGCGGTGCAGAATTGTTCGCTCAGCGACTACTTCTGCACCGGATCTCACAGCAGGCCGCTACGGGTCTCGAACGGACCGATCGTGTTGTCCCATGTCATGCCCTGGGCCTCGAGCTCCGCGAGCCGACGCTCACCTTTCTCCGTGATGCTTCCGCGAAAGACTTCGCAGCCCATCAGGTCGAGGTCTTGCTCTGCGGCCAGGTAACCGTTGCTTTTGCCATGCCCCTCGGCAATACGCCTCATCGACTCGTCGGTGTCGGCCGTCCACTCTTCCCAACCAATGTCGTTGTCTGCGAGGGCACCGAACGTCATCAGCCCCGAGTCGGCGAACCAGCGGATGACATCAGCCACTTCGTCGAGCGGGGTGTGCCACCCTCGAAACGCGCGCACCTTTGCGACGAAGCTCCACAGCGACGTCCAGTCGTCGTCCAAATCGCACAGGAGCCTGAACTCCAGAGCGACGTCAACGCTCCCGGCAGATGCACCTCGAGACACGTTGCGGTCTCGCCCGCTCCCGATCATCGCGCGCGCGGGCTTTCGTAGCGGCACTGAGCGGTCCAGTACGTCATTCCTCCGGCCTCCAACTCAGCGAGCCGACGCTCGCCAAGTTCTGTGATGTTCGCCCGAACCACCTCGGTGTCCATCAACGCTCCAATGTCGGGTGCCTGCAGATAACCGACACCATGGCCGTAGCCTTCGGCGATGCGTCGCATGGATTCGTCGATGCTGGTATCCCATGCCTCCCATCCGACCTCGTTGTCGGCCAGCGCGCCCAGCGTCACGAGACCCGATTCGGCGAACCAGCGAATGACGTCAGCGACCTTCTCCGGTGGAGTGTCCGTCCCCCAGAAGCCGGTGACCAGTGCCATGAAGCCCCAGAAGGGCATCCAGTCGTCGTCGAGTTCGTAGAGCAGACGGAATTCGAGATCTTCGTCGATCGTCATCCCACATCCACCTTCACTTCCATCACTCCAGCGCCCGTCAAACACGAGGGTCTGCGGTGTCGAGTCGTCGCGGATTCCGTGAACCTTGAACGCCAGCCCGCCGAGCATCGGACCGCGTCGGATGGTGCGCGGAGCCGCGGAATGCGCGGGTGAGCGCACCGTCGCGACGAATGCGGTGTAGAAACCTTCGCCTAGCGACGCTTTCTGCACCGGATCTCACAGCAGTCCGCTCCGAGTCTCGAACGGGCCGATCGTGTTGTCCCACGTCATGCCCTGCGCCTCGAGCTCCGCAAGGCGTCGCTCACCCTTTTCGGTGATGTTCGCACGAAAGACTTCACACCAGATCAGGTCTTCACGTTTCGTAGCGTGCAGGTAGCCCTGACTGGTCCCATGTCCCTCGGCGATCCGGCGCATCGACTCGTCGATGTCTACGTTCCACTCTTCCCACCCGACGTCGTTGTTCGCCAGCGCTCCGAACGTCATCAACCCGGACTCGGCGAACCAACGAATGACGCCGGCAACGGTGTCGATCGTGGTGTTCCATCCCCGGAAACCGGAAACCATAGCCACGAAGCCCCACAGCGGCATCCAGTCGTCATCGAGTTCGTCGAGCAGTCGAAACTCAAGACCCTCTTCGACATTCATCGCACATGCACCTTGATCACTTGAGTAACTTCCGGCTTCACGATGTCGATCACTGATCCACCAGACTTGCTGTCGACTCGCAACTGGATTCCGGTACCGTCCGGCAATTCGTATCGCTCGATAATTTTGACACTGTCACCTGTTCTGACCGCCCTACCCTGCTCAGTGAGTTCGTCGAATACGGCTCGTACGTCCTCTTCCGACTCCACTTGTCTGTTGACACCGCGTCGGCCCGGTTCCGTCAGATCGTTCAACACGTCGTCGACACCCGCCGCATCGACCGGCCCCGCATCCTGGAAGAAGCTGTCCGGCAGCGCGTCGTGGATCGCATCCCACGCGTCGATGCCGAACCGGTCGACCAGTGCGAAGGCCATCGCGCCGACGGACAGCACCCCGGCCGCGATCATCGCGTGCACGGCTGCCTCCACCGCCCAGGCCAGGCCGATCGCGAGGGGGACGAAGTGTCGTGGTTCGCCGTCGAGAAGTGCAGCGGACGCGTCGTCGATGGACCGGGCGGCAGACTTGTCCGCATCGATCAGCGCCTGCACATGCGCCGCGATGACCGCCGTGTGGGAGACACCGTTGCTGACCACCGACCAGTCCGGTGCGACGAGGCAACCGTCCGCCTCGGCCATGACGACAGCGTCGAGGAGTGCCTCGCGAGCAACGGCGATGGCAGAAGCACCATCCACTACAGCGCGCTCCAGCACCCGAAGCTGAGTCGTCCGACGTTGCGCTGCAGCAAGATCGCGTCCGAGACGACCTACCGCAGCATCGCCGGCTGCACCCTGCCACGCTTCGCGCAGATCGACGCGGCTCCTGTCGATTGCCGCCGCTCGAGAGTCGAGAACTGAGGCGCCGTCACCGATCCACGCCGCGTCGATCCGGACGGCGTCGGGATCCCACGACGCCACCACCCCACGGCGCGGCGCGAGCTCAGCGACCTCCATGCCCAGCCCTCCCGAGCCGAGCGGCGTTCGCCGAGTCCGCGTCGGCGTACCCGACGGCAGCGACATCCAGCGATCGCGCTGTCGCAGAGTAGCCCGCGACGAGATCGTTCAGGGCCGAGACGGCTCGCTCTTCCGCTCGAGCAAGTGCGGCCGCGGTCGACGCACCGGGCAGTGCGAGCACACCTCGCGGCGCCACACCGATCTGCTCCGCCTCACCGAGAACAGCTCGGCTCGCGGCCCGCACGGCCCCCACATCAGCGACGACGAACATCGTTCCCACCCCCTCGCGGGGTAGGACGCGTCAGTCGCGCAGCCCGTTCCACTGTCAGCGTTTGCGCTGTTCACGCTGCATCAGGCGTAGTGTTCGCCGTATCGGAGCCATCTGGTTCCCTTGATCAAGGGGCTGACACCATGGCTGACAAGTCTCCGCGCAACTCGATGACACAGAAATCGGGCAAGTCGCTGAAGGAAAAGCGACTCGACAAGAAGACGAAGGCCGCGGGGAACATCGCCGCCGACGACGCCTCCGCCGCGGTGAACAAGAAGAAGCGCTGACCACCCGGTAGCGACCGACCACGCGGGGTACACCGTGGGATGAGCGAAGAAGCGCGCCGTAACGACGGTGACAACGACGGTCCCGTCGAGGAGGAGCTCGAAGAGAGCTTCGACTCGGTGGTCACCGAGGGTGCCGAGCGTCTGCACCGCACCGTCCGCGCCGTGATCGTCACCGGACTGTTCGGCGGACTCGAGGTGGCGCTGGGCGTGATGGCCTATCTCGCGGTGCTGGACGAGACGGGCAGCCATCTTCTCGCCGGGCTCGCGTTCGGGATCGGCCTCGTCGCAATCTATCTCGCGCACAGCGAGCTCTTCACCGAGGACTTCCTCATGCCCATCGCCGCGGTGGTCTCGAAGGACGGCACCCCGGCACAACTCGCGAAGCTCTGGATCGGCACTCTTCTGGCCAACCTGGTCGGCGGGTGGGCGGTGATGTGGCTGGTCGCGCAGGCGTTCCCGCAGTGGCTGATGGTGCTGTCCGAATCGGCACACCATTTCGTCGACGCGCCCTTGAACACACAGTCGATCTGTCTGGCGATCCTCGGCGGCAGCACCATGACGCTACTGACCAGGATGCAGCAGGGAACCACGTCGGACGTCGCCCGCATCATCGCGGCCATGGCGGCCGGCTTCCTGCTGGCGGGCCTCCAGCTGTTCCACTCGATCCTGGACTCGCTGTTGATCTTCGGCGCCATTCACGCCGGCGCGGACGTGGACTACCGGCAGTGGATCGAATGGTTCGGCTATACGGTCGGCTTCAACATCGTCGGTGGCGTGATGCTCGTGACGGTTCTCCGACTGGTGCGTACGAAGGAGTTGGTGAAGGAGGAACGCCGGTCGTGAACCGTCACGTGAGCTCACTGAATCGCTCGGTGTCGCGCACCTGACCGGAGACGATCACCATGTCGTCTTCCGCGATCACGGTGTCGGCCGTGGCGTAGGCGAACCCTTCGCCCGGCCTCTTCACGGCAACGACTGTGACCTTGTACTTGGTGCGCACCGCTGTGTCCCCGAGTCGATGACCGACGAGGAACCGAGCGGGAGTCGTCTTGACCATGGCGAACCCGTCGTCGAATTCGATGTAGTCCATCATGCGACCGCGCACCAGATGGGCGACGCGCTTGCCCATGTCGTGCTCGGGCCGCACCACGTGGTGGACACCGATCTGGGTCAGGATCTTGGCATGCGCGTTGCTGATCGCCTTCGCCCAGACATTGCCCACGGACAGATTGATCAGGGCAGAGGCGGTGAGAAGACTCGCCTCGAGATCGGATCCGATACCGACGACTGCGCGGTCGTATTCGTGCACCGACAGTTGCCGTAACGCTTCCTCGTCGGTGGTGTCCGCGACCGCGGCGTGGGTGAGGCGATCGGAGACCCGTTGCACGACAGCCTCGTCGGAGTCGATGCCGAGCACCTCGGCACCCTGAGCCATCAGTTCGAGCGCCAGGGACTTACCGAAGCGCCCGAGCCCGAGGACCACGACGACGTCGGAGGACGGCTTCTTAGCCAATGAACGGCCTCTCTGTGGGGAAGGTGTATCGCCGATCGCGTTCGCGCGCCGCCAGCGCACTCACCAGTGTGATGGAGCCGATGCGGCCCAGGTACATGAGGACGACGAGTATCAGTTGCCCCCACCCCGGCAGTTGCGCGGTGATGCCTGTCGACAGTCCCACGGTGGCGAAGGCGGACACCACCTCGAACAACAGGACGTCCAGGTCGAACGGGGTCGCGGCGAGAAGGACCACGACCGGCACCATCACCAGCGCAACGCCGACGAGGGCGACGGTCAAGGACTGACGCTGCACCCGCGAGTCGATGCGTCGGTCGAAGATCGTGACCGAGCGATCGCCGCGTACCTCGGCGATGATGACGAACAGCAGAATGGCGAAGGTGGTGACCTTGATGCCGCCTGCGGTACCGCCACTGCCACCGCCGATGAACATCAGCACGTCGGTGACCAACAACGTCGCGTTGTCGGCATCGGCGTAGTCGATGCTGTTGAAACCGGCGGTCCGCGGCATGATGCCCTGGAACGCAGCCACCAACAGCTTCCCGCCGATTCCGCGCTCGGACAGAGTGTTCGACCATTCCAGCACCAACACCAGGGCCGGGCCGAGAACCAGCAGGATCGCTGTGGCCGTCACCGTCAGCCGGGTGTGTAGCGTCCACCGGCGACGGGTGCGTCCTCGGACGTGTCGGGCTACCTCGAACAACACCGGGAAACCGATTCCGCCCAGAACGACGGCGACGAGAAGCGGTACGCAGATCCAGGGATCGGTGGCGAAGCCGATCATGTTGTCGCTGAACAACGCGAAGCCGGCGTTGTTGAACGCCGAGACGGAATGGAAGATGCCGAGCCAGAGGGCGCGGCCGGGTGGCTCGTCGTACCCGATGGCGAATCGACCTGCGAGACATAGAGCGACCGCTGCCTCGATCAGCACACTGGTGCGCACAACGCCCACCACCACGCTGCGCACGTCGCCGAGACCGGAAGTACGGAGTTCCGCGGCCGCATTGAGGCGTCCGCGGAGGCCGATGCGGTCGGCGAGCACGAGGCCGACCAGCGACGCCATCGTCATGATGCCGAAGCCGCCGATCTGGATGAGCGCGAGAATGACGCCCTGCCCTGCACCCGACCAGTGCGTGGGGGTGTCGACGACGATCAAGCCGGTCAGACACATCGCCGACGTCGCGGTGAACAGGGCGCCCAGCACATCCGTGCTCTTGTCCACCTGAGTCGCCGCGGGCAGCAGCAGGAGAAGAGTGCCCACCGCGATGGCGGCGGCGAAGCCCAGGGCCACCAACCGCAACGGGGTCAACACCGCATGGGCGGCCCGACGAGGTTCCGGGCTCGAGCTCATCGTCACCGGAGGCACGTTACTGCAGCGCCGCGCGCACCCGCTGCAGACTGCAGCGGGTGCGCACCTCGGCTCTCAGCCGCCGACTCCCACACGCACGTCGGGAGCGCCGAGTCGTGCTGCGTCGGCGGTCTCGTCGTCCGGCTGTGCCTGCGATTCGCGTTCTGCCGCAACACGCTTGCGGTAGTGCTCGATCTCGTCGGACACGTGCTGCTCGTCCCACCCGAGGATCGGTGCGACCAGTGCGGCAACCTCGGATGCGGCGGCTTCGCCGCGATCGGCCAACTCGATCGACACTCGGATGCGCCGCGTCAGGATGTCGTCGAGGTGCTGCGCACCCTCGTGGCTCGCGGCGTAGACGGCCTCGGCCTTGAGGTAGTCCGGCGCATTCTCCAGGGGCTTGCCGAGCTCCGGGTTCTCATCGATCAGGTCGAGGACCTCACCGACCAGGGTGCCGTAGCGACCGAGCAGGTGCTCCATGCGTCCGACGCGCATCCCTGCGCGGTCAGCTGCGAGCTGGCGCGCGTTCCAGGCGCCGTAGTACCCGTCGGCACCCACGAGCGGGATCTTCTCCGTGACGCACTCTGGAACCTTGCGCTCCATGTTGTGCACCGCGGAGTCGACCGCGTCCTTCGCCATGACCCGGTACGTCGTGTACTTGCCGCCGGCGATGACGGTGAGGCCACGTACGGGGCTGGAGACCGCATGCTCGCGGGACAGCGTGCTGGTGGAGTCGGATTCGCCGTACAGCAACGGACGCAGACCGGCGTAGACACCGACGACGTCCTTGTGGTCCAGCGGATCCTGGAGCAGCTTGTTGACGTGCCCGAGGATGTAGTCGATGTCGCTCTTGCTGGCCGCGGGATGCGCCAGGTCGAGCTTCCAGTCGGTGTCGGTGGTGCCGATGATCCAGTGGCTCCCCCACGGGATCACGAACAGCAGCGACTTCTCGGTGCGGGTGATGATGCCCGTCGAGCTGTTGATGCGGTTGCGCGGCACCACCAGGTGCACGCCCTTGGACGCGCGAACCTGGAACTGCCCGCGACCGCCGACCATCTCCTGGATCTCGTCGGTCCACACACCGGCAGCGTTGATGACCTGCTTGGCGTGGATCTCGAACGACTCCCCCGACTCGAGGTCCGTCGCGACGACGCCGATCACGCGGTCGTCCTCACGCAGGAAGCCGGTGACGCGAGTGCTGTTGGCGCACAACGCTCCGTAGGCCGCGGCAGTGCGGGCGATCATCATGGTGTGGCGGGCGTCGTCGACCTGGCCCTCGTAGAAGCGCACGGCACCGCGGATGGCGGAGCGCTTGCCCGACGGGAAGGATTCCAGCGTCTTCTTCTTGCCCAGGTGCTTGTGGTGCGAGGGCACTCCGCGGCCTGCGCCCATCACGTCGTAGACACCGATACCGAGGCCGACGTACGGCCGGTCGATCAGCTTCTCGAGCGGGTAGATGAAGGGCACGGGGCGTGCGAGGTGCGGGCACAGGTCGTTGAGGACCAGGGACCGCTCCTTGAGCGCCTCGAAGACCAGCGCGAAGTTGAACTGCTCGAGGTAGCGCAGGCCACCGTGGAACAGCTTGCTGGACCGGCTGGACGTCCCGGCGGCATAGTCACGCGCCTCGACGAGGCCGACCTTCAAGCCACGGGTGACCGCGTCCAACGCGGCGCCCGTTCCGACGACACCGCCGCCGATGACGAGCACGTCCATCTCCTCGGTGGCGAGACGTCGGAGTGCTTCCTTACGTGCTTCGGGGCTGAGAGCTGTTGTGGTGGAATTCATTCGGCATCGACCCAATCGAGTGTTCGTGTGACGGCTTTCTTCCAACCGGCGTAGAGCTTGTCTCGCTCCGCGTCATCCATGGACGGTGTCCATGTCTTGTCCTCGGCCCAGTTCTCGCGGATCTCGTCCTCGCTCGCCCAGAAACCGACGGCCAGGCCCGCTGCGTACGCCGCGCCCAGTGCGGTGGTCTCGGCGACCACCGGCCGGACGACATCCACGTTCAGAATGTCGGACTGGAACTGCATCAGCAGCTCGTTCACCACCATACCGCCGTCGACCTTGAGCACCTCGAGGTCGACGCCCGAATCGGCGTTCATGGCCTCGATGACCTCACGGGTCTGGTAGGCGGTGGCCTCGAGCACGGCTCGCGCCAGGTGGCCCTTGTTGACGAAACGGGTGAGTCCGACGATGGCGCCGCGGGCGTCGGAGCGCCAGTGCGGGGCGAACAGACCGGAGAATGCGGGCACGAAGTAGGCGCCGCCGTTGTCGTCGACGGAGCGGGCGTCGGTCTCGATATCTGCTGCGGTGGAGATCATTCCGAGGTTGTCGCGCAGCCACTGCACAAGCGATCCGGTGACGGCGATGGAACCCTCGAGGGCGTACACCGTCGGCTGGTCGCCGATCTTGTAGCAGACCGTGGTGAGCAGTCCGTTCTTGCTCATCACCTTGTCGGTGCCTGTGTTCAACAGCACGAAGTTGCCTGTGCCATAGGTGTTCTTCGCCTCACCGGGCGACAGGCACGCCTGACCGAACGTGGCGGCCTGCTGATCGCCCAGGATGCCGGCGATGGGGACACCGCTGAGCGAACCGCGCTCGCGGACGTTGCCGTACACCTCGGAGGAGCTGCGGATCTCGGGGAGCATGGACATCGGGATGCCCATGTCCGCACAGATGCCCTCGTCCCAGGACAGGGTGTCGAGATCCATCAGCAGCGTGCGCGAGGCATTGGTGGGATCGGTGTAGTGCAGACCGCCGTCGACACCGCCCGTCATGTTCCACAGGACCCAGGTGTCCATGTTGCCGAAGCACAGCTCGCCGGCGTCGGCCTTCTCCTGCGCGCCCTCGACGTTGTCGAGGATCCACTTGACCTTGGGGCCCGAGAAGTAGGTCGCGAGCGGCAGGCCGGTCTTCGCGGTGTACTTGGTGGCGTCGCCGCCGCCGAGCTTGGTGACGATGCGGTCGGTGCGGGTGTCCTGCCAGACGATGGCGTTGTAGACGGGCTTGCCGGTGGCGCGCTCCCACACCAGCGCGGTCTCACGCTGGTTGGTGATGCCCACGGCCGCGATGTCCTTGGGTGTGAGGTCGGCAGCGGCGAGGGCTCCGGCCGAGACACTGCGCACGTTGTTCCAGATCTCGACGGCGTCGTGCTCGACCCAGCCGGCCTGCGGGAAGATCTGCTGGTGCTCACGCTGATCGGCGGCAACGACGGTGCCCTTGTGATCGAAGATCATGCACCGCGTCGAGGTGGTGCCCTGATCGATCGCTGCGACGTAACGGGTTTCGGTCATGAGAGGTTCCCCTGGGTAGTGGAGTGGACGATCATGCGGACTTCTCGGGCAGACGGCTGGGCTCTTGCTCGTCGTCGCCGTCGGGATCGGCCGGCAGGAACCGGCCCACCAGGTTGTCGTACAGCAGGACGCCGATGGGGCCGCCGATGATGGGCCCGAGGATCGGCACCCAGAAGTAGAGGCTGCCGTACTGATCTCGCCATGCCCCACCGTATCCCGTGATGAACGACGCCAGGCGGGGTCCGAAGTCACGAGCCGGGTTGATCGCGTACCCGGCGTTGGTGCCCCACGCGAAGCCGATGGCCACGACGATGAGACCGATGATCAAAGGCGCCATGTTGGCCAGGGGCGGGCTGTTGCGCGTGTCGGTCACGGCGACGATGAGGAAGAGCAGGATCGCGGTGCCGATGATCTGATCGATGAGCGCCGAGCCGAGGCTGACGGGCAGCGTGCCGTTACCCGGGAGCGTCGAGAAGATCGTCTGCGTGGCGGTCGTGTGCTCGGGGTCGATCGCGTTGAGCATGTCGTTGTAGTTCCAGCGCACCAGCAGAGCGGCGACGAAGGCGCCGACGGTCTGGGCGAGCACGTACGGCGCGACCTTCGACCACGAGAAGCCGCGGAACAACGCGAAGGACAGCGTGACAGCGGGATTGAGGTGCGCGCCGGTGGCGCGGCCGGCGACGAAGACGCCGAACATGACACCCAGGCCCCAGGCCCAGGCGATCGAGTCGTGGTCGCCGAGGCTTCCGGACTCGCCGCCCGAGACCACCTGCGCCACGACGCCGGCACCGAACAGAATCAGAATCATCGTTCCCGCGAACTCGGCTGCCATCTCTGCGGGCAGCCCCCACTTCGCGCGTTTGTCCGTCACGCCATCTCCTCCGTGTTTGTGATCCAGGCCATAAAGAGCAACTGGGAGCCATGCTAGGTGACATGCACGTTGTCACAAACCTCGTGCACATATGTGCAAGTCAGTCACGATCGCGCCACCGCAGCGGCGCCGATGTGGTTTAGCGTGGGCTCATGTCGGAGCTGCAGATGTACGGGGACCACCTGCTTCCCGACGCGACGGATCCCCGCACGATCGACGCGGTGCAGGCGGCGCGGCTCTACTACTTCCAGGACTTGACGATGGCCGCGATCGGCCGCGAGATGGGCGTCTCCCGCAGCACGGTGTCGCGGCTGATCACCTTCGCCCGCACGTCGGGACTCGTGGAGATCAAGATCAGCACCGCTCTCGGCCAGGCGCCCGGGCTCGAGCGTGCCTTCGCCGATCGGTACGGCGTCCGTGCCCACGTCGTGCCTGTTCCGGAGACCGTCAGCGACGTCGATCGCCTGGACCGGGTCGCCATGTTCGCGGGCCGCCTGCTGACGACGTTCTTCGCCTCCGACATGGTCATGGGCGTCGCGTGGGGAACTACGGTGAGTGCCGTCAGCCGGCATCTCGCGCCGAAGCGCACGCACAACTCCCACGTCGTGCAGCTCAACGGCGCCGCCAACACACGGACCACCGGAGTGTCCTACGCGACGGACATCGTGCGTACCGTCGCCGACGCGTACGGCGCTCTCCCCCAGGGCTTTCCGGTTCCCGCGTTCTTCGACTACCCGGAGACTCGGCAGATGCTGTGGCGCGAACGCAGCATCAAACGCGTACTCGACCTGCAGGACCGGATGGACCTCGCCGTGTTCAGCATCGGAGTGCACGGCGGCGCCGTGCCGAGCCACGTCTACAGCGCGGGTTACCTGGAGAAGTCGGATCTCGAGGAACTCGACCGGGACGGCGTCGTCGGCGACATCGCCACCGTCTTCCTCCGCTCCGACGGCAGCTACGACCGCATCGCGCTGAACGAACGTGCAAGCGGCCCACGCCTGGACCGACTCAAAGCCGTGCCGCGACGCGTGTGCATCGTCGCCGGCGAGTACAAGCTCACCGCGCTGCGAGCGGCCCTCGCGGGAAAGATCGTCACCGATCTCGTGATCGACGACCTCAGCGCGGCGACCCTGCTGCAGGCGTAGGTCAGCCCTTCTTCTTCGTTCCCGGCAGGATGCCCGCGGAGATGACTGCCTTGACGTAGGGGCGCGTGGAGGAGATGAGCTCCTCCGCGTCGTCGACACCGCGCCACGCGGCGGCGGCCATCGCATCGGTGCGGTCCTCGATGTGGCGGTCGAGTGCGACACCGTCGTCCGTCAGCGTCTCGACGCCGTCGGCTGTCGTGACGAGACCGCGCGCGGCGAGACGCTCGGCCGCCGAGTCCCACTGCTCGTCCGACCACTCGCGCGTCAGCTGGGTGATGCGACGCCCGAGCACCCGACGAGCACCGGGCTCGGGGTGCTGGGCCTCGTGGAAGACACCGGCCTCCGTCGGATCGAGGTCTGCGTCGAGGAGAGCCGCGAGGTGGCCGTCGCCGCGCCATTCCCGCAGAACCGCGATGGCGTGCCACAACTGCAGGTGCGGGACGTCGGGCGCCGACGACTGATGCCATGATGCGGACAGTGGGCGGCCGGCGAAGGTGAGCGTGTCGCCGATGCCGTGCAGGCGGTCGGCCAGCGACGTGAGGCCCGGGTCGGACACCGACTCACCCAGCGCACCTCCGAGGACGGTGTCCAGCGCGTCCCATCGGCGCCGAGCCACGGTGTCGAGGCCGGCGGCGATCGCCGCGGGCCAGGAGCGCTCGATCAGCGTGGTGTTGAAGCTGTAGAACGCGGCGGCGACCACCCCGGCGGCACACGGCCCCATCGGCTCGGCGCGCGAGCCCACGTACCAGGCGTGTCCGTCGAGACCCGTGTCCCGGCCCGCCGCTCCGAGTTCGGGATTGAAGTACGCCGAGATGTGGAAGGGCTCGAACGTGCGGTACGCGGCGCGGGCATGGGCGGCTGCCGTGGAGTCGGTCATGGGTCGAACCTACTGGGCGGGGTGTACCTCGGAACCCCCGAATCGACGACAGCGCTGGACACTCCCTGGTGAGAGGGCCCAGCGCTGTCCGGAATGCGGTGTCAGGACGCCGAAGCCTCGAGCGAGGTCTGCTCACCGGTGTTCTCGGCCTGCGCGATGTTGATCTTGCGCGGCGCGGCGCGCTCGGACAGCGGGATGTGCACGGAGAGAACACCGTTGTCGTACGACGCGGTGATGCGCTCGGTGTCGATGCCGTCACCCAGCGCGAGCTGGCGACGGTAGGTGCCCGTGAAGCGCTCCGAGGTGAGCCACTGCCGGGAGTCGCCGCTCGGTGCCGAACGGTGGGCCGTCACCGTGAGGGTTCCACGGTCGACGTCGAGGTCGATCGAGCCCGGATCCACACCGGGGAGATCCGCGTCGAGGACGTAATGGTCGTCGACCTTGTACAGATCCATCGGCATGAACCGCGGCGAACGGTCGGTGCCCGACCCGGCTCCCAGCAAGCTCGAGGTCACGGCGTCGAGGTCACGGAAAGGATCGAAACGAAGCACAGCAACACACCTCCTGTATCTCGTGGACACCGAGCCCGTCATGCTCGGCTCCTCTGTGCGTGACACCGAATTTAGCACTCTCCACCCGAGAGTGCCAAGTACCCTCCAGAGAATTTTCTGGCCGAAGTTGCTCTCGCAGTGCAGGACTGGTCGACGGTAGGTGCGGCCCGCTCACGGCGACTACGCTAAGGGAAGTACGCGAAACGGACACCGCCGTTTCCGGAAGAAAGGCCTCCCACCCATGGCGATCGACTACACCAAAAGGCCGTCCACCCCCGCCCCGGCAGCGGGCGGCGTCAATCTGAGCAAGGTGACGCTGTCGAAGGCCGCGCCGACGGTGAATCTGGCCAAGAAAGGTGAGAGCCAGGGCGCGATGCGCGTCAACCTCAACTGGTCGCAGGGCGCGGCTGCACCCGAGCCGAAGAAGAAGGGCTTCCTCGCGAAGCTCGCCGCCGCGTCCTACGGCACCGGCGGCGTCGACCTCGACCTCGGCTGCCTGTACGAGCTGGCCGACGGGTCGAAGGGCGTCATCCAGGCGCTGGGCAAGAGCTTCGGCGCACTGGAGAGCGCACCGTTCATCCAGCTCGACGGCGACGACCGCTCCGGATCCGTCACGGGCGGCGAGAACATGCACATCAACCTCGCGCGGCCCGACGCCTTCAAGCGCATCCTCATCTTCGCGATGATCTACGACGGCGCCCCGAACTGGGCCGCGGTCGACGGCGTCGTCACGCTGTTCCCCACCAGCGGCCCGCAGGTGGAGGTACGTCTGGACTCCGACAACAACTCCGCCCGCATCTGCTCCATCGCGCTGATCCAGAACACCGGCCAGGGCATCACGGTCACGCGCGAGGTCGAGTACATCCAGGGCAGCCAGGCGGACCTGGACAAGAAGTACGGCTGGGGCATGCGCTGGGCAGCCGGGCGCAAGTAGCCGGTCACGCGGTCAGGCACCGCACGAAGTTCTTCACGCTCGCCGTCTCGTGTCGGCCCTCGACCCGCACGAGCGAGATGGTCCGCTCGACGGTCGGTGACAACGGGGCGTGACGCAGCCCCGCGAACTCCATCATGGGCAGGACCAACTGCGGAACGGCGGTGACACCGAGACCCGCCGCGACCAGACCGGCGACCGCACCGACGTTCTGCGCGTGCATCACCGGCCCCGTGCGGACGTCGGCGTCGCCGAGCGCACGGGCGACGGGTCCGGCGATGCTGCTCTGGGACCCGAACGCGATGAACGGCTCGCCGGCCAGTTCCGCCCAGTCGATGTGCTCCCGGCCGTCGAAGGGGTGGCCGGCTGCGAACGCACAGTGAAACGAGTCCGCGGTGAGAGTTCGGTGGACCAGTCCAGGTTCGGTCGTCGGCGCCGAGACGAGTGCCATGTCCACGGTGCCGGTCAGCAGGGCGGTCAGCGCTTCCTGACGCAGCCCGTCACGGATCTCGAGTAGAACATCCGGGTGGTCGCGGCGGAACTGCACCACATAGGGCGGAAGGAAGGTGGCGGCGAGCGAGGGCAGGCAGGCGACCGACACGGTGCCGCGATCCCCAGTGACGAAACGGCCGATCTGCGCGAGCCCCTCGTCGAAGTCCTGCACCATCTTCCGGGCGTATTGCGTGACGGCGACACCGTCGGGTGTCACGACGACCCTGCGCGTCGTGCGCTCGAACAGCGTGACGTCCAGTCGGCGCTCCGCCTCTGCGACCGATCTGCTGAGCGAAGACTGCACCATGCCCAGTGCCGACGCTGCGGCCGTGAAGCTCTCGTGGTCGGCAATCGCGACGATGCAACGAAGGTGCGTCATCCCCAGGTTGAGGTTCACCCGCCAAGTCTATGCATGGGCGCCATCAATGCATCGGCAATTGATATTGGACTTGCAATTGTGATGTGAGCAACATGTGACCAAGTCCTTGGAGGAGGTCACATGGTTGCCGCGCTCGGCTTCGCCACGATCATCACGTTTCTGGCCTTGACATTCACCCGCCGGGTGTCGGTGTTGGTCGCACTCGTGCTGGTACCCATCGGTTTCGCGCTGGTCGGCGGCTTCGGCGCCGACCTGGGCGACATGATCGCGGAGGGGCTGATCAAGGTCGCGCCGGTCGCGATAATGATCGCCTTCGCGGTGCTGTATTTCAGCCTGATGGTCGACCAGGGGCTTTTCGATCCCGCGATCCGCCGCGTCGTGCGGTGGGCCGGAGGCAGCCCCACCAAGATCGCTGTCGGCACCGCGGTGCTCACCCTCATGGTCGCTCTCGACGGCGACGGCACCTCGACCTTTCTCATCATGGTGTCCGCGATGCTGCCGATCTATCAGCGCATCGGCATGCGGCCGCTCGCACTCACCGGCATCATCGCCCTGTCCGCCGGCATCATGAACATCATCCCGTGGGGCGGCCCGACGGTGCGCGCCATGGCGGCCCTCGACGCGACGAGCGCCGACATCTTCACGCCCGTCATCCCGGCCATGGCCGCGGGCATCGTGTGGGTGCTGTTCTCCGCGTTCATGATCGGCCGCATGGAGAGCAAGCGGATCGGCGCCCTGACGGAGACCGCCACGCCCGTGAAAGCCGGCCCCGGTACGCCGCATGTCGACGACTTGCCGGTCCGCGCCACAGTGCATCCCGCCGTCATGGCATTCAACGTCGTGCTGACACTGGTGCTGCTGGTCATCCTGCTGTTCCAGTTGGCCCCGCTGCAGGTGGCGTTCGCCATCGCCTTCGCCCTGGCGGTCCTGGTCAACAAGCCGAGGTGGTCGGCGCAGCAGGAAGTGTTCGCCAAGCACGGCGGCAACGTCACGATGGTGGTCGTCATGATCCTCGCTGCGGGCGTGCTCACCGGAGTCCTCAACGGCACCGGCATGATCACCGCGATGGCGGAAACCTTCGTGTCCTGGATCCCCGACTCCTTCGGTTCCTCCATCCCCGTCATCACCGCGATCACATCGATGCCGCTGAGCCTGGTCTTCACGCCCGACGCCTACTACTTCGGTGTGCTCCCGGTTCTCGCCGAGACCACGGCCTCGTTCGGCGGCGACCCGATGGAGACCGGCCGCGCCGCCATCCTCGGCCAGATGACCACCGGCTTCCCGCTCAGTCCGCTGACCGCCGCGACGTTCGTGCTGATCGGCATGACGAAGGTGGAACTGGGCAAGCACCAGCGCTTCATCTTCGGGTGGGCGTTCGGCACCACCATCGTCATGACCGTGGTGGCCCTCCTGACAGGAGCGATCTCGCTGTGAAAAAGACGATTCGCCTCGGCGCCGGTTCCGGCTTCTCCGGCGACCGCATCGACCCGGCCGTGACCCTCGCGGATCGCGCTGACCTCGACTACCTCGTCTTCGAGTGCCTCGGGGAACGCACCGTCGCCGCGGGCAACGCGAGACGGCTCGCCGATCCCGACACCGGGTACGACCCCCTCCTGCTCGCCCGAATCAGAGCGGTGTTGCCGCACGTGCTTCGCCGCGGAACCACAGTGGTGACCAACGGTGGCGCAGCACATCCCCTCGCAGCGGCGCGGCGCATCGCGGACCTCGTCGGCGGTCGGGCTCGAGTCGCCGCCGTGACCGGCGACGACGTCCTCGACGCCGTCCGCACACTCGATCCCCTCGTGTGGGAGACCGGCAAGGCCCTCTCCGCTCATCCCGAGAAGTTGGTGTCCGCCAACGCCTACATCGGAGCGGACGCGGTGCTTCCGGCACTGAGCGCCGGTGCCGACATCGTCGTGACGGGCCGACTCGCCGACCCGTCGCTGTACGTCGCGCCGCTCGTCCACGAGTTCGGCTGGGACCTCGACGACGCCCGCACCATCGGTGCCGCGACCGCGGTGGGGCACTTGCTCGAGTGCGCCGGTCAACTGACGGGCGGCTACTACGCCGACCCCGTCACCAAACCGGTTCCCGGCATGGCCGACCTCGGCTTCCCTTATGCGGACGTGTCCGCCGACGCGGACGCCGTCTTCGGCAAGGTGGACGGCACGGGCGGGACCCTCACCACGCGCACGGCCACCGAGCAGCTGCTCTACGAGGTCGGCGACCCCACCACGTACCTCACACCCGACGTCACGGCCGACTTCGGGGCGGTGACCTTCGAGCAGGTCGGCCCCGACAGGGTGTCCCTCACCGGCGCCACCGGTCGCACCCGACCGGACGAGCTCAAGGTGACGCTCGGCTTCCTCGACGGGTGGATCGGCGAGGGCCAGATCAGCTACGCGGGACCTCGCGCGTACGAGCGCGCCCGACTCGCCGCGGACATCGTCACGCAGCGCCTCGCCGACGTCCACGGACTCGACCCCGACGGTGTGACCGTCGAATTGATCGGTGCCGGAGCGGCTTTCCGTGGCCTCGCCACCGACACCGCACCGACCGAGGTGCGGCTCCGCGTCACCGGGAGGGCGGGGTCACGGGAGGATGCCGACGTGGTCGGGTGGGAGGTGGAGAGTCTGTACACCAACGGTCCTGCCGGAGGAGGCGGTGCACGGCGATCCTGTTCGGAGGTCCTGTGCATTCGATCGACATCGCTTCCACGGCACCTCGTACACACCGAGGTTCACCTGATGGAGGGCACACGATGATCGTCGACGACCTGGCCGACGTTCGAACCGGAGACAAGGGCGACACCCTCATCCTTTCCGTCTTCGCGAGAGATGCAGCGTCGTTCGACATACTGGCCCGGGATCTCACCCTCGATGTCGTCGTCGCGCATTACGGCAACCGCACCATCCGAGCGCCACGACGAACCGTGCTGGCGACCGTTCTGGCCGTGGTCTTCGAGCTACCGGGACAACTCGGCGGCGGAGTCACCGGCTCGGCGGAACTGGACGGGCACGGCAAGGCGCTGAGTTACCACCTGTTGGGCCTCGAGATCCGATCGCGCCGTCAGGGCGCGGGCAGCACCTGAGTGAACAGCACGGCACCGGTTCCGTCGCACAGGTTCACCGTCAGCGACCGCGAGTCCTCGTCGATCAGCACCTCACCGAAGTGCTGGAAGGTATCGAGTGGTGAGGCGTTCGGCTCCGGCGGCGCGTGCACGAACACAGCCTCCGGGCCGAAGGTGGGATCGAGGTCGTTCGGCCCGAACGCACCCGCGTTGAGAGGCCCGCTGACGAACTCCCAGAATTCACGGAACTCCTGGTAGGCGGCGCGCTCGGGTGAATACCGATGCGCCGCCGTGTAATGCACGTCGGCGGTGAGCCACACGGTGCCGGTGACGTCGTTCCGGTCGATCGCGGTGAGTACCTGCGCGATGTCGGTCTCCCGGCCGAGCGGGGCACCGGGGTCACCGTTGCCGACGCCCTCCTGCGCCGTCTTCCCGTCCGGCACCACCAGTCCCAGCGGGAGGTCGTTGGCGATGATCTTCCACGTGGCCTTCGAGCGCGACAGCTCGTCGATCAGCCACCGTCGCTGTGCATCTCCGAGAATCTCCCCGGTCGGGGCGGTGTTGGCACTGTTCGCATCCTTGTAGCTCCGCATGTCCAGGACGAAGACGTCGAGCAGCGGACCGTAGGCGATCTTCCGGTACACCCGCCCGTCGACGGCCTCCGCGGGAGCGACCGGGAGCCACTCGTGAAATGCCTGCAAGGCCCGCTGCGACAACAGGTTCACATCTTTCAGGGTGTACTGCTCGAGGTCGAGAATCTCACCGGGATACCAGTTGTTGACGGTCTCGTGATCGTCCCACTGCACCACCTGCGCGACCGAGGAATTGAAGCGCCGGTAGTTGTCGTCGGTGAGGTTGTACGCGTACTGCCCGCGATACTCGTCGAGAGTCTCCGCGACCTTGGACTTGGCCTCGGACATCGTGTTCCGCCACACCCGGCCGTCGGGCAACGTGACACTCTCCTCGAGCGGCCCGTCGGCATAGATGACGTCGCCGCTGTGCAGGAACAGGTCCGGTTCCCGATCGGCCATCGCTCCGAAGATGGTCATGCCGCCGATGTCGGGGTTGATCCCGTAACCCTGGCCCGCCGTGTCGCCGCCCCACAGGAGGCGAATGTTCGACGGGCTGTCGGGAGCCGTGGAGAACACCCCGGTGACGGGCTCCGACGTGGCGCCGTCCTCGCCTTCCAGCGTCACGCGGTAGTGCACTCGCTGCCCCGCCGGCAGACCCGTGAGGCGCAGCACGCCGGTGCCGTCGGACTGCGGTGTGAGGAGAGGTCCCCGCGTCGTCGTGACGGAGGAGAACGCGTCGGTGGCCGACGTGTCGACGATCATCGTCGCGGGCGTGTCCGACCGTGCCCAGACGAGCGCACCATCGGCACGGACGTCGCCGCTCGCGACGCCGTGGGTCAGCGACGGGCGCGCCCGCACCAGGGTGGGCCCGATGCTGCAGGCGAGCAACGGCGTGGCCGCGGCACCGAGCGCGGCGTAGCGGAACAGGGAGCGTCGCGACATCTGCATGCTCCGCACCGTGCCGCACGGACTTGAACGGGGCGTGACTCTCAGGAGGACAGCCGGGTGCCCGATCGGTCGAACTCGGCCCGGTGCGTTCCGTCCGCTCCTGTGACCAGGATGGACGCCGCCGAGTCCCGGTCCTGCGGAAGAAGACGCACCGTCACCGCGCTGGTGGAGTCGCTCTCGAGGGCGGTGATCACCGAGGTCACGATGTCGCGATCGACCACGCCGGTCGCGTCCGCGCCGCGGTCGTCGAGCAGGACCACGTCGACTCCCCGACTCCGCGCTGCCCGCGCCGCACTGCTCACCTCGGAATCGGCCAGTCCGGCAGCACGCAGGGTGTCCCGCAGATGGAACTCGAGAAGACGGCAGCTCAGTCGCTCGTCGTCGGACAGCGGCTCACCCGAGGCGATCCTGGTGAGGAGAGGGCGGGCCAACTCGTCGAGCCCGGTCAGTTGCAGGTCACGCTCGTGCAGTGCCGCGGCGGCCGCCGCTTCCTCCGCTGCCTGTCTCGTGGACTCCTCCCGTAGCCGGAAGATGTCCGTGACGGGTGAGCGCAGCGCGAACGCGAAGAACGTGCCCATCAACACCAGCGCGCCGCTTGGCAGCACGTACAGCACGGCGTCGACCGCGCTCTGCTCGGTCAGCAGGCACCAGACGAGCGTGACGACGAAGATGCCGAGGAACCCGGCCCACGCCCACCACGTGCGCCCACGGACACAGAGGAAGGTGTAGATCCCGGCCGCCGTCCCGATCGGCCACATCTGCAGAGGGTTCCCGATCGGCACCGGAAGCGCGGCGAGGACGATCGCACACGACAGCGGGCCGGTGAGCGTGACGGCTGCCGTCGCGCCGAAGGGGATCGGATCGCCCGGGACGCGGAGGAGTGCCGCTACGGACACGGCATGCAGGACGACCGCCACCGCGACGAGCGCCGGCTCGGTGACGCCCTCGAGTGTCGAGGCGGCGGCCAGAACGACACCGGCGACGTTGAAGGCGACCACCACGAAGGCTGCACGCGTGTGCATGCCCAGCAGAGTCGTGACATCGTTCGTTCTGCTCACTGTGCCTCCCACCGCAGTTCGACGACGGTGCCCCGACCCACCGCGGTGTGGAGCGCGGCGGAGCCGCCCGGAAGCCGGTGCATGCGGTCGAGAATGCTGACCCGGACGCCCAGGCGATGTGCCGGTATCGACGACAGATCGAAGCCGGGGCCGTCGTCCGTCACCGTCACCCGGAGTCCGAGTGGGGAGAGCGCAGCCACGACCGACCGGTGGGCATCGAGGCCCGCGTGCCGCAGGCTGTTCCGCATCGCCTCGGCCATGGCGGCGCCCACGGTGCGGACGGTCTCGGCCGGCACCGTCCGTTCCGCCGCATCGGCCTCGAACCGGAAGCTCAGTGTCGCCGATGCGTCCACCGCCGCGGCCGCGGCACGAAGGTGCGCGACCACGTCCTGCACCTCGAAGTCCGAGACCGGCAGCGCGTCCCGTCGCAACGTGTCGAGCTCCGCCAACGCGACGCTCGCCTGGTCGACGAGACGCTGATCCATCGGACCGCGCGATGCGGCGAGGAGCGTGGACATGACGTTGTCGTGGATCAACCCGTCGAACCGTCGACGTTCGACCGTCCGCGCCTGCACCGCGGCAGAACTGGCGGCCTGCGCGTAGGTGGACTCGCGGGTGCGATCGAGAAGGAAGCCCGTGCGCGACGCCGTGATCGACGCGGCGACGAAGATGAGGCTGAAGCCGAAGCTGTAGACGATGTCTGCCACCAACGGACTCCGGTCACCGGCGTCACGCAGATAGTGGTTGACCAGTTGGACACCCGTGACGGCCACCGCGAGATGGAGGAACGCCCAGCGCGGCCT